>JAQTNX010000042.1 GCA_028713635.1 Candidatus Bipolaricaulis sp. | reverse complement strand
ACTTTTGTTACACCCGACTGCAAAAAAGATCGAGAGGGGCAGTCCATGCCCCTCTCGGAGAACCGTATCCCCTCACCTGTATCTTGTTAGTTCGTTCCGACGAACCCCCAGATCAGAGCCCCGACGCCCGCGAGCAACGCCACGATGGAGATGAAGTACAGCGTGCTGATATCGCTGGCGGTCTTGGTGTTCTGCTCCTCCAGAGCCTGGATTCGAGCATCGTACTCGGCGAGCAGCTGCTCGTTCGCCTTCATGATGCCCTCTTTGGTGGTCGCCATCTCCGCGGAGAGGCTGGCGATCGCCTGGTCGAACCCCTCGAGCTTGGCTCGGTTATTGTCGACCTTGATCGCGAGGGCGGCCATGGAGCGTTCCAGCTCGAGAACCTTCCTCTTGAAGGTGCCGACGTCCTCATCCTCGAGGGCCTGAACGCGCATCGCCAACTCGGCGTACTGCGACTCCAGCATCGTGATGTCCGAGCTGAACGTCTGCTCCATGGTTTGGAGATCTCCATAGAACATGTTGCGCAGGCCGTCGATGTTGCCGTACACGTCAGCCTTGAAGCCGTCCAGAGCACCGTACAGATCGGACTTCAGGCTTTCGAAGTCGCCGTAGATCCCCGTGCGCAAGGCTTCGAGCTGCGCGAGGATGTCAGCCTTGAACGCCGTGAACTCGTTGACGTGCGCGCCGAACGCGACCGCGAGGGCATCGGCATCCGCGCGCAGAGCGGCGAGATCGGTGCCCTGCACGTCGAGACGGGCCTTCATCTCGTCGCAGAACGCCGCGAGCTCCGACAGTCCGGCCTCAAGGGCGACGATCCGAGCACTCTGCTCCTGAGCGCGTGCTCCGAGGGCATCGACGTCCGTGCGGAGTCCGACGAGCTTCCCCTCTGCAGCCTTCAGCTCGAGGGAGACCGCCGAGATGATGTCCTTCAGGTCCCTGACCTTGGCCGAAAGGTCGCCGAGCCCGGCCATGTTCCCCTTGACCTCGGTGATCAGCTCTGCCATCACGTTCTGGACGCTGCCGAAGGCGGCTTCCATGGCCGTGAGTTCCTGTTCCAGTAGTGCCGGGACCGCCGTGGTGGTAGCTTCCTGCGCGTAGCCGACGAACAGGAGAGCGAAAAGCGTCAGGGCGGTCATCGTTGCGACAGAAAGCGCTCTCTTCATCTTCTTCCTCCTTCGTGCGTCAGAAGATTCCGACTGAGCGTATCGGGGATCGCAGTTCCCGAAGGGGACTGACGCGCTCGGCATGTCGGCGCTTTGTCAGCCGGGAGTCGGACAGCTGTCCCGCCGGGGAGTCCGCAGCCGAAGGCGGCACTTGGGCGTGCGGGGGCGGCGCCGGACCGCCGGCGCACGTGCCTGGCCGCGCCGACCGTCGCTCCGACGGCCGAAGAAGGCCAGGAACGTTCGATCCCGCCGCGGCGTCGTCTCCTAGATGCAGGCCGAGCCAAGGAGAAGGGTGTATAGTACGGGAGGCACTAGGGCAAGCAAGGAATGGGAGCAGGCATGAGTCGAGTGTCCGTTGGCTTGGGGTTGCTCGTGCTTCTTGGCGCCGGCTGGTCGATCGACCTGGCGAGCCAGGAGGCGGTGTCTGGTCCGTGGCTGGATTCGGGGTCCGAGGTCATGGCGGGGCTCCCGAACACGTCGCAGTACGACTGGGCGGACGCGGTCGAGCTGTTGCGGGAGGTTTCTTGGGAGCTGCTGCCCGATGGCTCGGTGGCCTCCCATGCCCGGCAGCGGTGGCTGATTCTGACGGCGGCGGGCCTGAGCGATCTGCGAACCTTTGACATCCCGTACTCTGGAGACAGCGTCACGATCGAAAGCGCCGCGGGCAGAACGATCCGAGCGGACGGGGCGGAGCTCCATGCGACCGCCATTGCGGACTTCCAGCCGCCGATGGGGGACGTGCCCGTGTCGTCCGACTCTCGAATTCGCAGGATCGGGCTTCCCTCGGTCTCCGTGGGCGCGGTCATCGAATGCGACGTGAGAACCCGGCTATCGGCGGAGCGCGCTCCCAATGGCCTGTCGGGGCAGTTGGCACTTCGCGGGAAGTACCCAATCCTGAGGCAGGCGTACACGTTCTCGGCTCCCGTCGATCGGATGCCCCGTTGGGCGGTGCTGGGCGGCGACCCCGTGGCGGTGGAGCGCAGCGACGACGGCAGGAGCGTCCGCCTCTCCCTGGGCGAGGTCGGCGCGGGGTGGACGGAGGAGCAGATGCCCTGCACGGAAGAGGTCTGGCCGTCGATTCGGTACTCGTTCCTGCGATCCTGGGCCGAGCTTGCCGATCGGCTAAGGGTCTTCCTTGCCGACGACACGCCGAGCGCACCCACGGTGCTCGCCGCGACCGACAGCCTTGTGGCCGGACTGCGACGTCGTGGAGAGGTCATCGACCGTCTGTACGCGTTCGTGCGCGACGAGTTCGCCTACTACGCCCTCCTGCTTGGAGATGGAGGCCTCGACGCCGCCTCGTCGGCCGAAACGCTTCAGAAGAGGCGCGGCGACTGCAAGGGCCTGGTCGTCCTCCTGGTCACGATGCTTCGCCGTGCCGGCGTCGAGGCGTACCCGGCCCTCGCGTCGTCGACGTGCACGCTCAACGGCGCGTTCGGTGGGTTCCCCTGGCTGCCCACGGCCGCCAACCACGCCGTTGTGGCAGTCCAGGCCGAGGATGGGAGCTGGCGGATCCTGGATCCGACGTGCACGTTCTGCGCTCCGGACTACAGCAGCCAGGCAGGGTCGACCGTGTGGGTCCTCGACGGCGAGGTGGGATCGCCGGGCACCGCGATTTCCTTGCCGGAGACCCAGCCTGCGGAGAATCGGGCTCGCTCGACGATCGACGCGCTGATGTCCGAGGACGGCAACGTTGAGGTCGACGCCGTCGTGACAGCAACCGGGGGCCTTGGCGCGGTGTACACGCTCTTCCTACAGCAACTGGATCCAGCGTCGGTCACGACGTTCGTCTCTCGGATGCTGTGCGCCGGCCTGCCAGCGGAGTCGGCTCCGTCCGTCACGGTGCGCGATGTCGAGGTCGTTTCGACCTGGGACCCCGTCGAGGTGCGCATTCGCTACTCCATCGCCGCCGGAACGGAGCCGAGCGGCGCCGTCAGCCTCGTCCTTCCGTGCCCGCCGGACGTGCTCTGGGGGCCGTACTCGGCCGTCTTCCCAAAGCAGACCATGGTGGCTTCGCGGCACTACCCATTCGGGGTCGGTACGACTCAATGGTGGGAGTACAAGCTGACATTGCGCCTCCCAGAGGGTTGGCTCCCGAACCCGTGGGAGTCGCGTCCCGCGGGGACGTCTGCGAGCGCATGGCAGTCCTACCTTCCGCCGGGCGTCGACCAGACCCGTGGGGCCGCAACGTACCGGTCGACGTACGCGTTCTCCGAGGGGGTGCTCGCCGTCCACCGAGAGCTGATCGTCGCCCACGCCTGGTTCGCTCCGGAGGAGTACCGTGCCCTGGACGATCTGGTGTACACGGCTCGCCAGGACATGCAGGTTGGTTTCCGGTTCGGCGCTCCGGGGAAGCCATGACGGCGATCCTGCGCGGCGCGGGAAGCGCGAGGGAGCGCGAAAGAGAGAGAGCGACGTGACGAGGGCTGCTTTGAGTCTTGCGATGGCGGCGATCCTGGCAGCGACTAGCTGGATCGCTGCTGCCGGGCAGCAGGCTGGATCTGCCGGATGGACCGAGTCGGGGACGGAGGTCATGGCGAACCTCCCCGCCGCGGGGAAGTACTCGAACGAGGATGCCGTCGAGCTTCTTCGTGAGCACTCTGAGGAACTTCTGCCAGACGGTGCAGTCGTCTCCCGCGTCCACCACCGCTGGTGGGTGCGCACGCTGAGGGGAGTGGGAGCCTTGAAGGTCGCGAACATTCCCTACGCCGCGGATCTCGTGACGATCGAGGGCGTCGCGGCGAGGACGATCCGCGCGGACGGAACGGAGATCCAAGCGACCGCGATTTCCGACTTCAAGCAGCCGACAGGGAACATACCAGTCTCGAACGACGACCGAACGCGGAGGATCGGCTTCCCGTCGGTCTGTGCCGGGTGCGTCGTGGAATACGAGGTGACCTCTCGCACATCAGCGGACAGCCCGCTTCCGCTGCTCTTCGGGACGTTCCTGCTCAGGGACGACTACGTGATTGTGCGCCAGGTCTACTCTCTGAAGGTCCCGGAGGGCGGGGTGCTGAACTGGGAAGTCCTCGGCGGCGATGACGTGGAGGTCGAGAAGAGCCGGGATGGGCAAAGCGTCCGACTTGCTCTGGCCGAGGTGGAGGCTGGGAGGGACGAGCCAGGCATGCCGTGCCCCGAGGACGTCTGGCCGCAGATCCGCTATTCGTCCCTCGCGGTGTGGGCGGAGCTTGCGGAGCATTGGCGCAAGCTGAACGCCGACGCGACGTCGAAAGACCTAGGCGTCCTGGCGGCGGCGGACAGCGTGACTGCGGGAGCGGAGAGCCAGGATGAGATCATCGACCGCCTCTACACGTACGTGAGAGATGAGATCCAGTACTACGCAATCTCCCTGGGCCGCGGTGGAAGCGTCGCGGCGCCATCGGCCGAGACGCTGCAGAAGCGCCGCGGCGACTGCCAGGCGATGACGGCTCTCCTCGTTACGATGCTTCGGCACGTGGGTATAGAGGCATACCCCGCCATGGTCTCGACATCGTGCATGTTGAGCGGCGCGTTCAGAGGAATCCCCTCGTATCCTACAACCATCGATCACGTGGTCACCGTATGCCGACGCTCGGATGGCAGCGACTGGCGGGTTCTGGACCCAACCCACAAGTACGACACGCCCTACTCCAAACCGTGGGCCGGCCACACCATCTGGATCTTGGATGGCGAGCCCGGTGCGCCGGGAACGGCGTACGCCGTTCCCGAATGGACGGCGGCCGCGAACCGGATTCGTTCGGTCCTCGATGCCACGCTGGCGGATGACGGCGCGCTCCAGACACGTGCCGTGCTGACGGCAACCGGATACCCGGCCTCCCGATACGCAAGCGCGCTGCAGTTCTACGACCCTGCCTACTGGAAACCTCTCCTCTTCATCGAGCTCTCGCACATGTTGCCGCGTGACTCGAACCCAACGCTCATGATCTCGGGCAACGTGCAAGTCGCCTCCATGCAGGACCCCGTGGAGATCTACATTCCGTACGCTGTCTCTGACTACCTCAACTACGCGACGGAGGAGGGTCAGTTGCTTCCCTGCTCTCCCGAGATCTTCTTCAATCCGACGACGTCACTTGGCGCCGGAGCCGCCTGGGGCTTGGAGCGCTTGGTTCCCAGCACTCTCGAGGCAAGAACGTACCCGTTCCTCGCGACTGCGTGCGTCTGGGAGTATGACCTGACGCTCCATCTTCCGGCGGGCTGGTCGGTCGATCTAGCGGCCGCCGGCCTCAATTGGACAGGCGTGCGATACGAACTCGAGAGCTCCTGTTCGGGCGGCACGTATCGAGCGGCCTATGCCTTCGCGGACGGCGTGCTCGAGGTGCACCGCGAACTCACCGTTGCCTAGACCCGAGTGCAGCCCGAGGACTGCAGCTCCTTCGCAGCGGTCATGGCGGCGGCGACACAGGACGTTCTACGGCGTTTCCGCTTCGTCCCTCCGGCTCCATCGTGGCGACGCCCGCGCCTAGAAGCGCCCGGCTACGAAGGCCCGGATTCGCTCGACGGCCTCGCGGAGGTTGTCGAGCGAGTTCGCGTAGGAGAGGCGGAGGTATCCTTCGCCGTGGCGGCCGAACGCTGTACCGGCCAGCGTGGCGACGCCGGCCTCCTCCAGCAAGAGGTCGGCGATCTCCTTCGCCGGGCGTCCCAGCGCGGAGATGTTCGGAAACGCGTAGAACGCCCCATGCGGCACTCGGCAGGAGAATCCCGGGATCGCGTTCAGACCTGAAACGAGGACGTCTCGGCGGGTACGAAAGGCCTGCACCATCGCGACGACGTCGGACTGGCTTCCACGGAGCGCCGCCACGCCTGCAACCTGCGTGAACGAGGCGCAGCACGAGTTGGAGTTCGTCATGAGGCGCGTGACCCACGGGACGAGGGAACGGCTCATGATGCCGTAGCCGAGACGCCATCCTGTCATCGCGTACGTCTTGGAGAAGCCGTCGAGGAGGATCGTCCGTTCGAGCATTCCCGGCAACGCGGCGACGCTTCGGTGCTCGCCTTCGTAGAGGATGCGTGAGTAGATCTCGTCGCTCAGCACGTAGGCGTCGGCCCTGAGCGCTGCGTCGGCCACCGACTCCAACTCGGTCTGCGTCGCGACGCCGCCGCAGGGGTTTCCCGGTGAGTTCACGACGATCAGCTTCGTGCGAGGCGTCACGAGGGCTCGCAGTTCCTCCGGGTCGAATCGGAAGTCGCGTTCCTCTCGCAGCGGGAGAGGAACGGGAACGCCGCCGGCGAAACGGATCATGCTCTCGTAGATCGGGTACCCGGGGTTCGGGTAGACGACCTCGTCCCCCTCCTCGACCACGGCGAGCATCGTGTAGAAGAGGATCGGCTTTCCGCCGGGAACCACGACGGTGTTCTCTGCGGTGACCGGCAGACCGCGGGACTGCGCGACGTGCTCGGCGCAGGCCTGACGGATCTCGGCGAGGCCGGCCGATGGAGTGTAGTGCGTGCATCCGCCGTCTAGGGCCTCCTTGGCGGCCTCACGGATATGGGCGGGCGTGTCGAAATCGGGCTCGCCGATCTCGAGATGGATGATGCTCTTGCCCTGCCGCTCCAGCGCGCGTGCTCGGCTCAGAACCTCAAACGCGGTCTCGGTACCTAGACGACTCAAACGATTGGCCAACGGTTTCACTGCCCCTCCAGACACCACCGGTTGTTTTCGGAACGAACGGATTCGTCGTGCGAAGACGGCGCGGAATCCCGAGCCGCCCTATCGAGACGCAGCGGGCGCTGCGCGCCGAGGCGCAGAAGGAGGCCTCGAAGGCATCTCCGGGACCCGTCTAGCGCGTCGCCTCGAGATCCGAGCGCAGCCTAGCCAGTCGCTCATCCCTCTCCTTGACAAAACGCTCGATTCCCTCGAGGAGACGGTCGGGCGTCAGGTGCGCCTCGTCCAACGCCTCGTCGAGTGTGCCACCCGTCCTCCACCGGTCGTCCCAGTCGGCGGACACGGCGTAGTCCTCGGAGACTCTGGTGAAGAGCCAGTCGTGCATCAGCCAGCGGGCCTGCGTCGTGAGTACGGTGGAGTCGAACCGATCGCCGGCGGAGAGCACACGATCTTGGTACTCCTCGGGTTGGGCGGCGAACAGCTGCGGGCTCGTCGCGTACACGATCTTGACGTTGAGGCGGCGCCGGTCCAGCTCCGGGAGAAGCCGCGCGACGCCCGCGATCGCACTCGCCCCCTGCACGATGATTGTGCCGCCGCGCGGCAGCCCGAGGCGGTGCGGCCGCACGACGTACGCGCCGCGTGCGGCCTCGAGGTACGACGGAATGCCAAGCATCTCGCGATCCGGGACCTCGACCGGCGGGCGGGTCAAATGGAGGGCGACGATCGGCACATCGAGCCGGAGTGCCGTTCCCAGAAGCACCGGAACCTCGTTCGCATCCCAAGGGTGAAGGTTGATGATCTGCCCACGCGGGAAGAGCTGAGTCACGCCGGGGGCGAAGATGCCGAAGTGGGTCCGGCTGTCGTCGGCGGTCTCGGGCCCGGAGTGGCTGGCCACCCAGATGACCTTCCCCACCTTGAGAGAGCAGTCCTGGGCCAGTTGGCTGTACAGCCGGAACATCCCGTACTTCAAGTAGGAGAAGGCGCCGTACGTCGAGCACGCGCCCCAGAACCCGTCGAACTCCTTCTCCGGATTCGAGGAGAGGTTCACGGAGGCGGCGCCGGCCACAATCCCTGCGTTGGCGAACTCGGTGATCTCCTGCGGAAGGAGGACTCCTTCCGGACTCCCGAACCGTTCGTACCAGCCGTAGCCGGGAAACGCCGCGTACGGCTTGGCGAAGCCGCTGAGGCTTGTCGAGTCCGCCAGGTCTGCGGAGCACGCGAGGACGAGAGGCCGTCCGTACTCGGTCGCGCCGAACGCGTTGACCCACGCGCCCCACTTGGCGAGCCCGGAGCGGTTCGGTACGGACGAACCGGGCACGGCGAACAGGTCCGCAGGATAGCGATGAACGTCGTACAGGCGCTCGTCGGCGAACGGGTTCCCGCGGCGGCCGAGGCGGAAGGTGGGCAGCGACTCCGGGACGCTGTCGCCGATCGCCACCAGGGTGTCGGCGAGGTAGTCGACGAGGTCCTGATCGCGATGGAGAACGTCAATGACCGCCCGCAGGTTCGCCTCGAACTCGTTCTGCAACTCTGCCGCGGACGCCGGTGCGGCGCCTCCGAAGTTGGTGAAATGTGCGCCGTACTTCTCTGCGAAGGGGCGCTTCGTCTCCCAGAAGAGATCGGAGTCCGTCTTGTGAGGCGCCCCGTGCGACGCGTGGTCATACTTGAGGTAGCCTCGTCCCTTTCGAGTTCGCATCCACACGGCGCTTGGGGCGCGGTCGGGGTTCGGCTCGAGGGTCATGGCAAGAAGGGCCTGGGTCAGGCAGGCCCAGTCGCTTCCCGACTCCGCCGGGAACACCCGCCAGCCGTGCGACGAGAACCAATCATCCGGCGTGCCGTAGACCACGCTGCTCACCGGGTGCTCGTCGATTCCGAAGTCGTTCCAGTCAAGAACGTAGTACAGGTTGTCGAGCGCAAGGCCCCAGGCGGAGTTGAGCGTCTCGTGGTTCGCGCCGGGCGTCAGTCCTGCCTCGCCTTCGAAGGCAAAGACCCTGACGTCGGGCGCGCCGGCGCGCTTGAGGGCGAGGGCCTCCCCGGCGGCCGCGGGCGCTCCGTGGCCCGAAGGTCCGGTGTTGAACTTCAGGAACAAGGACTTTCCCGCCATCTCGGCGTGCCCAGACAGGCCGCCGCGGCGACGAAACGCAAGGAGGTCCTCCCAGTAGAGTGCGCGGCTCGACGCATTGGGGATCGCGTACTTCGGATCTGCGGTCTGCTCGAACTTGACTCGGAGGGCCTCGTTGAGGACGGCCAGCGTGCAATAGACGACGGGCACGGTGTGCCCGGCGACGAGGACGAACCGGTCGCCGAACCGCATCCCCGGGCGGCGGATGTCCCAGCGCATCACGCCCAGGAGGGTGGCGATCAGGGCGTGCACCTTCGAACGCGAGCCTCCGGGATGACCGCTCTGACGGTAATTCAGGATAAGGTCGAGCAGTTGATCGACAAGATCCTTGGTCTTTTCCCAGTGGGCGAAGTTGGGTGTGAGCCGTTGCAGCCGTTCGGCGACTCGATTGTCGGTTCTGCGATCCATTCCGTCCCCCCTCGCTTTGCCGGAGGAAAGGGTAGCCTGGTCCTTGGGCGGTCGCCACCGCGCTGTCGCTTGCCCTTCGCCGGAGAATGACCGACCATGCCATCCGCGCCGGCGTTGAGTCTGGTGTAGAAGGAGAGACATGGACTGCCCGTTCCTTGTGGGGGAACGCGTGTACCTGAGGCCGCTCGATGAGGCGGACCTCGACCGTTGCATGCGCTGGATCAACGATCCGGATCTCCTTCCGTTCCTCATGCGACGAACGCCGATGCCCCGATCCGCGGAGCGCGAGTGGCTCCTCGATCAGGGCAAGAGCGAAACGTCGTTCTCGCTCGCCATCGTTCTCAAAGACGGCGATCGGCACATCGGGAATGCAGGGCTTCACGGGATCCACCCGTTCAACCACAGCGCCGAGTTCGGCATCTTCCTCGGCGAGGCCGACGCGCGGGAGAAGGGGTACGGCACCGAGGCGGCGCGGCTGCTTCTTGAGCATGGGTTCCGGGAGCTCGGCCTGCACCGGATCCAGCTCCACGTCTACGCGTTCAACGCTCGGGCGCGGCGGGCGTACGAGAAGCTGGGCTTCCG
Source organism: Candidatus Bipolaricaulis sp. (assembly GCA_028713635.1). GTDB lineage: Bacteria > Bipolaricaulota > Bipolaricaulia > UBA7950 > UBA9294 > JAPLGD01. The sequence continues at coordinate 5,822 of JAQTNX010000042.1, read as the reverse complement.
CGCGGAAGGGACGAAGCGCGACGCCTACTACCGTGGCGGGCGCTACCACGACGTGATCGTGATGTCGATCCTTGCGTCGGAGTGGGGTGCAGCGTGAACTTCAGCTTCTGGAGCGACGAGGATCGGTGGTTCGTGCCGCGCAAACTCGGCCTCGGCTACTCGCTCAACCTGAAGTACGTCGCGAGGAGACTCGGATGGATCAGGCCGGATGGGCCGCCTGAATCCGCAGATCCGAGCGGAACGGGTGAGAGTTTGCTCCCCCCGGACAGCCGACAGGATCGGCTGCGCAGGCAAACGGACGAATCCAAGTACGAGGCGCGGCCATGATCGAAACGCGAGGCCTCACGCGTCGCTTCGGCCCTCGGGTTGCCGTCGACGGGCTCGACCTTGACGTCGCTCGCGGAGAGGTGTTTGGGTTCCTCGGTCCGAACGGCGCAGGGAAGACCACGACGATCCGGATGCTTGCGGCGTTGATCGCTCCCACCGGCGGATCGGCCACCGTGGCGGGGCACCGCCTGGGAGAGGCGAACCGTGAAATCCGCCGCCGGGTTGGTGTTCTGACGGAGACGCCGGGGCTGTATCGCCGCCTCTCGGCTCGCGACAACCTGCTCTTCTTCGCTCGCCTCTATCCCGTCCAAGAGCCCGAGCGCCAGGTGGAGCGCTACCTGAAGATGTTCGAGCTGTGGGACCGGAAGGACGAGCCCGCGGGGAGCTTCTCCAAGGGGATGAGGCAGAAGCTCGCCATCGCACGCGCTCTCCTGCACGAGCCGGAGATCCTCTTCCTCGACGAGCCGACGGCCGGCCTCGACCCCGAGGCGGCGAAGACCGTGCGTGACCTGATCGAGACGCTCCGCTCGAAGGATCGGACCATCTTCCTCTGCACCCACAACCTCGATGAGGCCGATCGGCTCTGCGATCGGATTGGCCTCTTCCGGACGCGGATGCTCGCGGTCGGCGACCCCGTCGCGCTCAGAGAAGAGATGTACGGCCGGAGAACCGTGGTTCACCTCGCAAGTCCGAGCCCCGGCATCGAGCAGACCCTCGACCTTCCGTTCGTCAAGAAGGTCGAACGGCTCGACGACAGGCTCATCGTGTCGCTGGCCGACCCCGATGCGGAGAACCCGGCGCTCGTCCGTCGATTGGTCGAGCTTGGCGCGGACGTGCGGTTCGTGAACGAACTTCGCGTGTCGCTCGAGGATCTCTACTTGGACCTGATGGAGGGGCGCGATGCGAAGGCTTAGGGTGCTCCTCCTGAAGGAGTGGCGCGAGTCGCTGCGCAACAAGATGGTCGTCTTCGGGGTCGTCCTGCTCCCGCTCTTCCTCGTCGGGATCTCGGTCTACATGATCGCGCTCGGGGAGGGGATCGGGGACCCGACGGCGTCGATCGTCATGTTCAACACGAGCCTGATGTACTTCCTCCTCTTGCCGACCATCATTCCCCTCGCGATCGCCGTCTACTCGATTGTCGGGGAGAAGGACCAGACGACCCTCGAGCCGCTGCTCGCGACGCCGATCTCGGACCTCGAGCTCTTCCTCGGCAAGGCCCTGGCGAGCGTGATCCCGGCCGTCGTTGTGAACTGGCTGTCGTTCGGGCTCTTCCTTGCCGCGACGCGCGTCGTCGTCGGCGCAGTGCCGCTCCAGGCGCTGACCGCGCCGTGGCTCGCGTCGATCTTCGGCCTGTCACCGCTTCTCGCTCTCTTCTCCGTCGGTGTGACGATGCTCGTGTCGTCGCGGGCGAGCGACGCGCGCGCCGCGTATCAGTTCTCGAGCTTCGCGATCCTGCCGGGCCTCGTCCCGCTCATCATCTACTCGAGCCAGCAGACCCTGGTCGACCTGCGCCTTGTGGTTGCCGAGGGGGCTGTTCTCATCGTCCTGTGCGTCGTCATCCTCTACCTTGCGATCCGAGTCTTCCGACGGGAGCAGATCCTCACTCGCTGGAAGTAGCGCGCGCCGCTGCCACTCCCTGACGCGGGGGCCGCGGGGCTATACTCATTCCCTCGATCCACGGCGCGGTCCGCGACGGTCGATGGGGGAACGACGATGAACACGAAACTGCTCTTGATCCTGTGGGCTGTATTGGGAGTCTTGCTCTTGGCGCTCGTGCTGCCGCACCCCACCGGTCCGGCGAAGGCCCCGGAAGCGCCGGGGATGCAGGTCGCGGCCGGGCGGTTCGCGTTGGAGCAGGCGGGAGTGCGCCTGTTGGACGAGTCATACACGCTCTTCGCGCGCTCGGGGGGCGGATACGTGCTCCTCTCTCAGGGCGAGATCCACGTGCCGGGTCAGACGGTCAAGCTGTCGCAGGAGACGGAGTACGACCGCGACTACGCCCCGTCCTCGTACGACCTTGCGGTCGAGACGAAGGACGCCCGGCAGTCGATCGCCGCGCGCAGCGACCGAAGCGGCTTCACGATGGAGGCTCGCGCTGGGCTCGTTCACCAGTCGAACACCATCAAGGACGCGCACGAAATCGCTCTCCTCGACAACAACGTCGTCTCTCACTACGCCGTCGTCCTATTGGCACTCCACGCCGGGGCGCTCGAGGAGGCGTTCACGGCCGCGGTTCCCCAACTTCTCGTCGGCCTTCCCGCGAAGGTCGAAGAGCCGGAGAAGGTGCAGTTCCGATCGGGGGACGTCGTCCTCGAGGGCACGGCAACTCGAGTCCGTATCGGAGACACAACGATTGTCCTGGTGGAGCGAGGGGGGCGCCTTGTGGGGCTGGTCAATGAGGCGCAAGCCACCGTGGGCTATGACGTCGACGTCCTGCCGAAAGGACTCACGCTCGTCAAGGCCGAGGAAGCCGTGCGGCAGGAGCCGAAGGCAGGGATCGAATCCGAAGTGGCGTTCCCGAGCGGCACTCTGACCCTCGCCGGCACACTGACCCTGCCCGCAAGCGGGCGCCGGCCGTTCCCGGCGGTGCTCTTGATTCACGGCTCGGGTCCCGTGGATCGCGACGAGAACGCGCCGGGACTCAAGACCGACATCTTCCGCCAGCTCGCAGAGGCGCTCGCAGCCGCCGGGGTGGCCTCGCTGCGCTTCGACAAACGAGGCGTTGGCGAGAGCGATGGAGCCACGGCGCCAACTTCGCGCGCCGACCTTCTCGACGACGTGCGCGCCGCGCTCGATGCACTGCGGGCTCAGCCGGAAGTGGACGGCGCGCGCATCGTGCTGATCGGTCACAGCGAGGGCGCGTACCTTGCGCCGATCGTCGCCGCCGCAGATCCGAGAACCGCGGGCTTGGTGCTTCTGTCCGGTGCCGCGCGATCCCTCGGCGAGATCACGCGCTGGCAGGTGGAGACGCTTCTGCGGCTCCAGGGCGCGTCCGACGAGCAAGTGAGAGCTGCGCTGGCACAGGAGGACGAGTACCTTGCCTTCGTGAGAGGCTCCGAGGGGGAGTGGGCCGACTACTCGTACGAGGAGCTGAAGCACGCCATGCCGTGGCTGACCGAGCAGGCGGCGTCGACGCTCACGGCCACGCCCCTGTCGCTTTCGTGGCTTCGCGAACACTACGCGGACGACCCGCGAGCCTGGCTACGGCAGGTGTCGGCACCCGTTCTCGTCATCAATGGCGAGAAGGACCTACAGGTTCCCTCGTCCGAGGCCGAAGGGATCCGGGCCGCGCTGGCTGAAGGGAAGAACCCGGAGGTCACAGTTCGCATCTTGGCGGATCTGAACCACTTCCTGCGACGCCACCCCGGGGAGCCGAGCCTGATGTATCGGCATCTCGACGAACCCGTCGACTCCCGCGTCCTCGACGCCGTGACAGCGTGGCTGAAGAGGCACGTCGTTGACTGAGCCGGGACTTGACCGCGCCGCGGTCCGGCAGTCTCTCCTGGGGCTCGGCGTGAGGCCGAGCAAGAGGCTCGGCCAGAACTTCCTGTGCAGCCCTTCTGCGGCGCGGCGCATCGTCGCGGAAGCGACCCGCGGGGCGCCGACCTGCATTGTCGAGATCGGCCCGGGACTCGGATCGATCACGCGACGTCTGGCGGAGACGTCCATCCCTGTCGTTGCCGTGGAGGTCGATCGGCGCCTGGCGGAGTACCTGACAGGGCAGTTCGCGGGGCACCCCTCGGTCGAGATCCGGGCGGGCGACGCGCTCGAGGTTGAGTTGCGGACCATCGCTGCGGCACACGGCGAACGCCTCACGGTCGTCGGGAGTATCCCGTACAGCATCACGGCTCCGATTCTGAAGAAGCTTGTGTCCGAGCGGGCGGCAATCCGCTCGGCGGTTCTCGTCACGCAGCGCGAAGTGGCGGAGAAGGTTGCGGCGAGCCCTGGCAGGGACGGCTCGTCCCTCGGAATCTACATCCAAGCGTACGCGGACGTGGAGGTGCTCGAGCGCATTCCGCGGGGCGCCTTCTTCCCCGTCCCCGAAGTCGACTCCACTCTCTGGGCGCTTCGGTTCGGACGGCCTCGGCGCTTCGAGGCGTCGGAAGCCGCGTTCTTCGCCGTCGTTCGGGCCCTGTACGGAGCGCGGCGGAAGACAGCCAAGAACGCGCTCGGCCGTCTCCTGTCTGCCGAAAACGTCGAGTCCGTGCTGAAACGCGCAGGAGTGGACGGAGGGCTGAGGGGCGAGACGTTCGGATTCCCTGAGCTGGACGCGATCGCCTGGTCCGTGGATGCAGAGAAGTGCCTGCCGGATGGAGCAGCGGGAAGGGAGTCGGAAGAGATTCTCGGCTCCTAGAAGATTGCGAGAACCGGGCGAGGTGCTCGATGTCTCCCTTGAAACCGCGCCGGGAGTGGGGTAATGTCTCGCCTGTCGTGACCCCGACGGGGTGCTTGACACCCCTGCGGGGTCATGTTACGATCGTTCACTCCGCAGCTAGGGCTGCGATGATCCTTGACAAGTGAATAGAGTGTGTGCCGCATAAGCGTTGTAAGGGCAGACGGCGGACACCTTGGCAGTTGGAAGCGATGAAGGACGTGGCTAGCTGCGATAAGCCCCGGGGAGCCGCTAAGCGGGCTTTGATCCGAGGATTTCCGAATAGGAGTACCCACCATGGTGAAGCCATGGTAGAGCGTGTCGAAACCTACAGTAGGCATGCTCGGCGAACCCGGCGAAGCGAAACATCCCAGTAACCGGAGGAAAAGAAATCAAACGAGATTCCCTGAGTAGTGGCGAGCGAAACGGGAACAGCCTAAACCGAGCGAGTGTAAGACTGCGTTCGTTGCTCGTTCGGGGTTGCAAGCCAGTTCCGTCTCATCGATGCAGCGGTGAGCAGGGTTAAAGGCGAGGTCTAGTCGAACTCTCCCTGGAAAGGGTGACCACAGACGGTGATAGTCCCGTAGACGAAAGGCCAGACCACCCTGGGTGCGGGCTTAAGTAGCGCCGGACACGTGAAATCCGGCGTGAATCTGGGAGGACCACCTTCCAAGGCTAAACATTACCAACTGACCGATAGTGAACTAGTACCGCGAGGGAAAGGTGAAAAGCACCCCGGGAGGGGAGTGAAATAGAACTTGAAACCGTCTGCTTACAGTCAGTGGGAGCACCGATCTGCGCCTTCGGGCGCGTTGACGTGTGACCGCATGCCTCTTGCATTATGAGCCGGCGAGTTACTGTACGTGGCGAGGTTAAGCCGAGGAAGGCGAAGCCGAAGCGAAAGCGAGTCTGAATAGGGCGATTAGTCACGTGTGGTAGACCCGAAGCCAGGTGAACTAGCCATGGGCAGGTTGCAGTGTACTTGATCGTACATGAAGGACCGAACCCACTAGCGTTGAAAAGCTAGGGGATGACCTGTGGTTAGGGGCGAAAAACCAATCGAACCTGGTGATATCTGGTTCTCCCCGAAATAGGTTTGGGCCTAGCCTCGCGTCAAGGAGAT
>JAQTNX010000041.1 GCA_028713635.1 Candidatus Bipolaricaulis sp. | reverse complement strand
GCAGCTGTTCGCCGGAGACCGCACCTGATGAGCCGCAGTACCTGACCATCGACTTCGAGCGAGGATTCCCGGTTGCCGTCGATGACGCGCCGATGGCGCCGGTCCCGCTACTTGCTCATCTCAACTCGATTGCGGGCACTCACGGGGTGGGTCGCGCCGACATGGTCGAGAACCGGCTGGTTGGAATGAAGTCCCGCGGCGTCTACGAAACCCCGGGCGGAACTGTCTTGTACACGGCTCTTCAGGGACTGGAGGGACTGTGTCTCGATCGGGACACGCAGCACTACAAGCTCCTGACAGCCCAGAAGTACGCTGAACTTGTCTACTACGGGCTGTGGTTCACGCCGCTCCGAGAAGCACTTCACGCCTTGGTCGTCGAGGTCATGAAGCGGGTCACCGGGACGGTGCGAGTGAAGCTCTACAAGGGAGCCTGCGTCGTCGTCGGTCGGAAGTCCCCTTACGGCCTGTACCGCGAGGCCTTCGCTACGTTCGGTGAGGACGACGTCTACCACCAAGCGGACGCGGCGGGGTTCATCAGCTTGTTTGGCCTCCCCCTGACCGTGAGGGCACTCGTGAATCAAGAGATTCTGGAGTCACAGGACTCGAAGATGCCGGTCTCGACGCCTGTGTCGTCGTGTGCGTGAGGCGAGTTGCATGACGCTCTGGGGCGGCTGTTTTGAAGGGGAGACGAACGAGAGAGTGCGTCAGTTCGGCGACTCGATCAGCTTCGATCGTCGGCTGGCCGCGGCTGACGTCCGGGGTAGCATGGCGTATGCAGAAGCGCTGCACCGCGCGGGCGTGCTCACTGCGGAAGAACTGGCGCAGCTCGTAGCGGGGCTAGAAGGAATCGCCGACGAGATCGCCTCCGGAGAACTGGTGGTCGGCGCTGGCGACGAGGATGTCCACAGCGCGGTGGAGCGTCGACTGACGGAGCGCGTCGGCGCGACGGCCGGAAAACTGCACACGGGGCGGTCGCGCAACGACCAAGTAGCGACCGATCTTCGGTTGTACCTGATGGGCGTGATCCCGCGGCTCCGCGAGGAGCTCGGCGGGCTTCAGGAGGCGGTAGTTGACAAGGCTGCGCAGCACTTGGCGGTCGTGATGCCGGGGTACACGCACCTCCAACAGGCTCAGCCGATGCTGTTCAGCCACTGGCTGATGTCGTACTTCTGGAAGCTGGAGCGCGACGCAAACCGGTTACTCGACGTCGAGGGACGAATCGACGTCTGTCCTCTCGGGTCCGGCGCCGTCGCGGGCACAGCCTACCCGATCGATCGAGCGACGCTCGCCAGGCGGCTCGGCTTCTCCGCGCCGTCGGAGAACAGCCTCGACGCCGTCGAGGACCGCGACTTCGTAGCGGAGATGCTGATGTGGGCTGCTCTGCTGCAAGTTCACCTGAGCACCCTTGCGGAAACGCTGATCGTTTGGTCGAGCACCGAGTTCGGCTTCATCCAACTGGCCGACGCCTATGCCACCGGCTCGAGTCTCATGCCCCAGAAGCGGAATCCCGACACACTGGAGTTGATGCGCGGCAAGGCGGGGCGCCTGATCGGCCTCGCCGCGGGGTTCCTCTGCACACTGAAGGGATTGCCCTCTGGGTACAACAAGGACCTCCAAGAGGACAAGGAGGCCCTGTTCGACTCTCTCGACACGGTGGAGCTGGAGGTTCCGCTCGCCGCGGACCTGATCCGCACCCTTGAGATAGACACGGATCGGATGGCGCGCGCTTGCAGCGACGGGCTCTTGGCGACGGACTTGGCCGACTACCTCGTCGCCCGGGGCGTCCCGTTCCGCCGCAGCCATTTCCTTGTCGGGCAGGCCGTCCTTCGGGCTGAACAGCGGGGTGTCCCGCTACGCCACCTGACGTCAGCGGAGTACGCGGCAATCGCCCCATGCTTCGGAAGAGACCTGTACAAGGTCTTCGATCTTCGCCGTTCGATTGCCGCACGCTCCGCCCGCGGCGGGACGGCGGCGGACGCCGTGAAGGCTCAGATTGACGAGGCGAGGCGGCGTCTCTCGGCAGCGCGCCGGTCCTGACGTTGCCTTCATTGCCGGCCTACGACGACCGAACCGCCGCCGACCGGGACAACGCCTGTACAGACCGCGGCGCGGCCAGCGCAGGATCAACGATCAGAGGCGTTGTCTGGAGGTCCGAGCAACCTCGTCGGGATCACCGCAGAGGCGCGGCACCGGCCGGGGAGAGACCCTCGTCTCGGTGGTCAACGGTGTGAGGATGGCCGCCAAGGATGTGGCGGAGCTGTCGAACGCCATGCACGAACGGGAATCGCAACAGGAAGAGGAGAGGTGAGCAAGACTCCGGCACCTGCGCGACACCATGCGATTGCCCACTGTCGCGAAGCAGCCTACGCCGACACGCCGGACGGGAGGCCGAGCGAAGAGCGAGGGGGTGGACGCGAGCAGGCAGTGGACGCGAGGGGTCCCAGGTTAGGGGCGAGGTCGACACGATCGGGGAAAACACCAGACTGCAATTGGAGGGTGCCAAGGCTAGCTTGGGACTGCTGAAGCGCGCTCCGGACTTGCATCGAAGGCAAGGCGATGCCGAGAGGGCGCGGCTGCTCCGAGTACTGGTTAGGAACTGCAGTCCGAGCGGCGGAAGAGTAGATCTCATCTACAGAACGTCTTTCGACCTGATCGTCAAGGGCTTCATTCTGCCGGCTGGTACCCCGGACAGGAGTCGTGACCTGGGCTGTTCGAAGTCGGTCGGCCGGTTCTTCGAACAGCGGCGAGTTCGCTGCCGCGAACTCGCCCACAGTCCTCAGGAGCTCGGGGTAGAAAACGGGCCGACACCTGTGGGCCAGCCCGTCTTCTACCCCGGACAGGAGTCGTAACCTGGGCCGCCCTGCGGGGCGGCTCGCGAGCTTCGCCCTTCGGTCATGCGAAACTCGTACAAGTCCTCACCAGCCCAGAGTAGGAGCGGGGTGGGCGTCGTGTGCCCACCCCGCTCCTACCCCGGACAGGAGTCGAACCTGTGACCTACGGTTTAGGAAACCGTTGCTCTATCCTACTGAGCTACCGGGGCGTTTAGAACTCTTCGAGCATCAAGTATAGCTGCTTGGCGGCGGCTTGCTCGGCTTCTTTCTTGCTCCGCCCACGGCCGACGCCGTGATGTCCGGCGACGCAGACGCTCACGGTGAACTCCTTGTGGTGCTCTTTCCCCTTGGTGTTGGCGACCTCGTAGGCGGGGCGGCAGTCGAACAGCCGCTGCGCCGTCTCCTGGAGAAGACTCTTGTAGTCGCCGGTCGTCGACTGCTCGGCGAGGAATCGCTCGATGTCCTGCTCGAGGCACTTAACGACGAACTTCTGTGCGTATGCGAAGCCGCGCTCGAGGTACAGGACGGCGATGAGGGCTTCGAACGCGTTGCCGCGGTTGTTTGGGCGCTGCCGGCCGTTGTTCGCTTCTTCACCCTTGCCAAGCAGGAGATAGTCGGCAAGTTCCAGCTCTTCGGCCTTCTCGGCCAGGATGGGGCGGCTGACCGCCACGGACTTGGCTTTGGTGAGGCGCCCCTCGTCGGCGTCGGGGAAGGCGGTGTATAGGTACGACGTAACGGCGAGGTCGATCACGGCATCGCCGAGAAACTCCAACCGCTCGTTCGATCCACGTGGATCGCCCACTTCATTGGTGTAGGAGCTGTGCAGGAAGGCCCGCTCGAGCATCTCGGGCGCCATGCGCAGCTTGAGTTTCCGCGCAAGCTCGTCAATCGATCTCTGGGTCATGATGGATGGCTACCCCCAGTGGACGGACCCGAACGCGAGCATCCGCCACTGATGAACTCCGATGATACCGCGGCCATCCTCGCGGAGCCAAGGCTTCGCAGTTCCCGGGGCCTGGTCTGCGGGGATTGCCGGGCAGCGCTCGACTCGACGGGGCGCTGCGTCGCGCGTCGACTCCGGCCGAGCCGTGTCCTGGCCGGAGCGGCAGGAACCGATGTAGACTGGTTTCGGAGACTGTCGAACCGGCGACAGCGCCTTGGAGGGAGGCACGATGAAGCGGCGTTTCTGGCTCGCCCTGTCGGGCGTCGTCCTGTGCCTGGCCTGTCTTCCGCTTTCCTGCGCCAAGCAGAACGGCGCGGCGGATCGCGGGCGGGTCGCTGACTGCGTTCGCGCCGCCTACGAGGCGGTCGCAGCGATCGACCCGACTGCGAGGGCAGATGCGGCGTACGCAGACTACGCAAGGCGAGTTTCCGACGCTTCCGCGGCAGTGACTGCCTGCAAGCCCGCTGAGGGCGGCGATCGCGCCATCGTTTCCCACCTCTCTGCAGCGCTCTACGCGTACCAGAACGCTGCACGGGCCTGGGAGACGAAGACGGCGGAGTGCGAGGACTGCGCGTGGCGGAAGTTCCGCGACTCCCATCCCTTGTTGGCCCTGCCGCCCGGCGCGGACGCAGACTACGCGATGAAGCTTCTCTGGAGCACTGCCTCTGGGGAACTCAGAGCCGCGCGAGAGGGTCTCGACGCCCGCACGGAGCGTTAGGGCCTTCCGCCGCGCGACGGGATCCACAGCCCGCTTCTTCTGCCACCTCGCTCGCGCGGCCTGCAAGCAGGCCGACCGGGCGCAGTGGATTGCTGCCAGGGCTCAAGCATGGCGAATGAGTGGTAACGGGCCTGGCGTCTCTGCGCTAGGCCCGTCTCACCCCGCTCTCTCAGAGCCGAGCGAGACAGGGATGTTGGCTCCGGCCTCGTGCTCGGCGGGTGACGTCACACCGTAGCGACTTCGGCCGTCGAAACCAAATCGCATCTCGACAGAGGCGCGGATGGATGCACGCGCCCGACACCGCACCGCGCGTGTCTTGCTCGCTCCAATGAGAGACGCACGCACGCTAGCGATGTCCGAGATAGGACGTTCGGCTAGGAAGATGGCCGCTGGAGCCATCCCACGGCTCTCCAGTCGCTCGGGAGTTCGCCGGTCGAGCGGTTGCGAACTCCATCCTACGCGCGGAGGCGACTGGAGCGACCTTAGGTTCTCCAGTCGCTCGGGAGTTCGCCGGTCGAGCGGCTGCGAACTCCATCCTACGCGCGGAGGTTCTCACCCCCCCAAAGACTGAAGCCCGAAGGGCCGTTGCGGCCCCTCGGGCTTCAGTTAGGGCGGGAGGATTCGAACCTCCGAATGGCGGCTCCAAAGGCCGCTGCCTTTCCGCTTGGCTACGCCCTAGAACGTCACGTCTTCGATCGGAACGGCCTCAGCGGCGAGGTCCTGTCCGACAACTTCGTGGTACTTCGCCAGGATCGTTTCCTCCATGAGGAGGCGGAAGTCGTTGTCGATGGGATGCGCGGTGTCACGGAACTCGCCGTTCTTGACCTCGCGACTCGGCATCGCGACGAACAGGCTTTCCTTGCCCTGGATGATCTTCACGCTGTGCACGATGAAGACGTCATCGAAAACGACCGAGCAGAACGCCTTGAGATTCCCTTCGTTCCGCATCGGCCGAATCTCAACCTTCGTGATCTGCACCCAAGACCTCTCTTGATCCGTCGATGTCTTCGACGATCTTAGCGAACGCCCGATCCCGTTTCAATCGGTCGTCGTCTCTCCTCGGAGCTGGAATACGGTCACGCCGTCCCCCCCTTGGTTCGGAGGAGCGAACCCGAACGACGTGACGAACGTGCACGACGACAGATAGCTGCGAACCGCGTCGCGGAGCGCGCCGGTTCCCTTGCCGTGCAGGATCTCGGCCTGCCGGATGTCGGCGCGCAGGAGTTGGTCGAGGTAGTCCTCGACCTCGCGCAGTGCCTCGCTGACGGTGCGGCCACGCAGGTCGAGCTGGAGCGGCACCTGGCTCGGCCTCGGCCGCCGCATCGACACCGTGCCCTCCCACGCCCCGTGCCGAGCGCCGTCCACGTTTGCGGCCCGCCCACCGTGCGCGCTTGCGGCCCGCCCACCGTCCGCGCTTGCGGCTCTGTCCGTGTGGGTTGCCGACTCCAGGTCCGTCACTTCCGTCGTCACGCGGATTCCCCCCTCCAGGTCGACAATGACTTTGCCGCGCGGGTCGAGCTGCACGATGCGGCCGTTCTCGCGAACGCTGTGCACACGTACCGTCGCGCCGACATCGAGCGACGTCGGATCGATCGGCACGCCCCGGTCGAGGTCGGCGAGCGCCTCGCGCTCCCGCTCGGCCTCCTCGCGCAGCGCCGCCAGCTCCACCAAGGTGGACTTCACGTCTTCTTCCTGCGCCATCTCCGCCGCCGCGCGAACCCGTGCCATGGCCTCTTCCGCTCGGCGCTGGCCGTCACGCAGGAACGTCTCGAGCGCCCGCACCCGGCCTGAGAGCGACGCCTCCCGCTCGCGCTCGAACGCCTTTAGTCTCCTCGCGTACTCCTCACGGAGACTTCGCGCCTCGGCGCGTTCGCGCTCCGCGCCCTCCCGCTGCTGAACGAGCGCCTGCCGCTCGCGGTGCAGCTCGTCGATGATGTCCTCGGCCCGGATCTCGCCTCCGGACAACGAGGCGCGCGCCCGCTCGATCAGCTCCCGCGGAAGCCCAAGCCGTTCCGCGATCAGGAGGGCGTTCGACCGCCCCGGAACACCCTCGACCACACGGAACGTCGGGGAGAGCGACGCGACGTCGAACTCCATCGACGCCGTTTTGATCTCCGGATGGCGGATCGCGAAGTACTTGAGCGGCGTCAGGTGCGTCGAGATCGCGACGAGCGCGCCGCTCGCGAGCAGCGCCTCGATGATGGACAGGCCGAGGGCCGCGCCCTCCTGCGGGTCGGTCCCCGCACCCAGCTCGTCCAGGAGGACGAGCGATCCCGCGTCGGCGTGGGCCAAGAGATCGACAATGTTCCGCATGTGCGCGGAGAACGTAGACAGGCTTTGCTCGATCGACTGCTCGTCCCCGATGTCGGTCCGGATCGTCGACATGATCCGTATCTCGGAGTCCGGGGACGCGGGGATGGGAATGGCCGACTGCGTCATCAGGGTAAGAAGTCCGAGGGTCTTCAGGGTGACGGTCTTTCCGCCCGTGTTCGGGCCTGTGATGACCGTCATCCTCCGCCCGTCGCCGATCGAGAGAGAGACGGGGACAGCGCGATCCCGCGGCAAGAGCGGATGCCTCGCGTTCCGAAGCGAAAGCCGATCGCCGAGCCGAGGGAACGCGCATCGGTCGACGGCCGCGTACGCGGCGCGGGCGAACAAGCCGTCCAGGTGGCCGAGGACGGCCCGATCGCGCAGGAAGACGGCCTCCGACTCCAGGAAGAGGTCGGTCAGCTCGCGCAGAATGCGCCGGATCTCGTCACGGATCTCGTCCGACAGCTGCGCGGCGGCGTTGTTCTCCGCCACGAGCGCCGTCGGCTCCGCGTACAGCGTCTGCCCCGTCGCGGAGCGGTCGTGAACCACGAACTCGGCCATCCCCACCGCGCCGCTGCGAACCGCAAGAACAAGGCGCCCCTGTCGGCGAGTGACAACGGGCTCGCTGATCAGGTCGGCGTGTCCGTCGATGAACGACCGGAGTTTCGTCTCGATGCGCGACTCGACGGTGCGGCGCTTCTTGAGGAGCGCGGCCAGGTCGTCGGACGCGTCGTCGCGGATCTCTCCGCGCTCGTCGATCACCCGGCGGATGCGGCGGCCGAAGGCGTCGCCGCCCGCCGTGAGGCGTTCGCCGAGAGCGACGAGGCGCGGGTGCGCGGCGTCCCCTTCGAACAACCGGCGCAACGCCAGCGTCGCGTCGATCGTCTCCAGCACGACGAGGAATTCGCCACCGTCGAGGAACGAGCCGTCCCGAGCGCGGCGCAAGAGCGGCGCCAAGTCGCGGACCCCGCCGAGCGAGAAGCGCCCGCTCTTCGCGAGGAAGGAGATCGCCTCGGACACTTCGACCATCGCGGCTTCGATCGCGCCGCGGTCCACGGTCGGGAACAGGGCGTCGACCGCCTCTTCCCCGAGGGACGACGATGCGTGCGAACGGACGATCGATTTCAGTCGATCGAACTCGAGGTCCCGCAACGCCTTGTCGTCGGCAATGGTCATCATCGCGCTCCCGGCTCGTCCCGACAGGCGGGGTTGTAGCCGATTCCTCCGCGTCGATCCACGTTCGACCGTCGTTTCATCCAGGAGAAGCCAGCCTCCCGCAACGTGGCTTCTCCCGAGCTGCCGAGCACCACGAGTCGCTCGGCGGCTGCCGAGCACCACGGGTCCGCTCGGCGGCTGCCGAGCACCGCGGATCGCTCGGCGCGAGTCCGTGTCCGACCTCAGCCCGGGCCAGGAGAAGCCACCCTCCCGCAACTTGGCTTCTCCCGAGCTGCCGAGCACCGCGGATCACTCGGCAGCCCCTTGCCGCGCTCTCCAAAGCCAGGAGAAGCCACCCTCCCGCAACTTGGCTTCTTCCCGAGCTGCCGAGCACCGCGGATCGCTCGGCAGCCCCTTGCCGCGCTCTCCAAAGCCAGGAGAAGCCACCCTCCCGCAACTTGGCTTCTCCCCGAGCTGCCGAGCACCACGAGTCGCTCGGCGGCTGCCGAGCACCGCGGATCGCTCGGCGCGGGTCCGTGTCCGACCTCAGCCCGGGCCAGGAGAAGCCACCCTCCCGCAACGTGGCTTCTCCCGAGCTGCCGAGCACCGCGGATCGCTCGGCAGCCCCTTGCCGCGCTGTACAAGGTCCGCCATCATACGCTGTACCGCGGAACCGGACGATCCGAGCCCCGCCGCGAGGAGGGAGAGGAACGACCATGTCCGCAGAGCACCCGATCCGAGCCTACGCCGCGCTCGTAAGCTCCATGCTGATCTGGGGATTCTCGTTCCTCGCCACGAAGGAGCTGCTTCCCGCGATCCCGGTGCTGTCGCTGCTCTTCGCACGCTTTGCCGTCGCCTCCGTGGTTCTCGGTGTCCTAGCGCTCGTGTACGGCGCTCTCCGGGTCAGCCGACGCGACCTCGCTGTCCTTGCCGGCCTCGCCCTCCTGAGCCCCGTCGGCTACTACCTGTTCGAGACCTACGGCGTCGCGCTCACGCAGGCCAGTCACGTGTCGATCCTCATCGCCACGATCCCGATCGGCGTGTACCTCATCGCGTTCGCACGCCGGTTGGAGCGGATCACGTGGCGAAAGACGGCCGGGATCCTCCTCGGCTTCCTCGGCATCGTCCTCCTCGTCGACTCCTCCTCGGGAGAGGCGGGCGCCAGCCTGGCCGGCGATGTCCTCGTGCTCGGCGCCGTGGCCTGCGCCGCGGTCCAGACGGTGCTGCTCAAGGAGGCGCTTCGAAGGATCACCCCGCTCCAGCTGACGTTCTACCAGTCTCTTCTCTCGCTCGTCGTCTTCGGTCCGCCCGCCGCCGTCGACGGGTTCTCGTGGATCCCGAAGGTTTCTTTCCTCGGCTGGTGGGAGTTCCTGTTCCTCGCTGTGTTCTGCTCCGCCATCGCCTTCCTCGCCATGAACTACGCCCTCGCGCGGCTCTCCGCCACGAGCGTTTCGGTCTCCGTGAACCTCGTCCCCATCGTGACGGTCATCGCGGAGGCCGCCTGGCTTGGCGTTCCTCTGACGTTCGCGAAGGTCGTGGGGACAGCGCTCGCCGTGGTCGGCGTCCTCGTCATTCAGCTCGAGAAGCCGGACGCAACGCTGGTACCAAGGCAGGAGGGAGGTTGAGCCCGATGGCCTTCCTCCGCTTGTTCGCCCTCCACCGCGAGTCGTCCCGCCGCGTTCTCTCGCTCGCGACCCCCGTCGTCCTCGGGTCGCTCTCGTTCACGCTCTTGAGCGTCGTGGACACGGCGATGCTGGGCCGTCTCGGCGCGACTCCGCTCGCCGCGTCGGGCGTCGCCGGGGTGCTCACGTTCGCGATTCTCTATGCCCTCGGGGGAATGAGCGTCGGAGTCCAGGCCCTTGTGGCGCGCCGATTTGGGGAGGAGAAGTTCCTGCAGTGCGGCGAGGTCCTCCGCTCGGGGCTCGCCGTCGCCGTTCTGTTCGGCATTCCCCTCGTCGTCGCCGCGCCGTGGATCGCCCGGCTCGCGGCGCCGCTCCTCTCCCCCGACCCTGAGGTCGCACGGCTTGGCGCCGTCTACGCCCACCACCGGCTGTACGGGGCGGTCTTCTCGTTCTTCTCTTGGGTCTACGCGGCGTTCTTCGCCGGAATCGGCCGGACCCGCCATCAGCTGGTGAACTCGATCCTCGTCACCCTCGTGAACGTCACCTTCGACTACGTCCTCATCTTCGGGCGAGGCGGGTTCCCCGCCCTCGGCGTCGCAGGCGCCGCGATCGCCACGAACATCGCCCTCGGAGTCGGCGTCGTCTACTACGTCGTCATCTCCCTCCTGCCGTCCTACCGCAGGACGTACGCGCCGTACCGCGGCGGCCGCTTCGTCGCCCGATGGATCCCGCCGCTCTTCCGCCTCTCGCTTCCGGTTCACGCCCAGCGCATTCTCTCGCACGGAAGCTGGTTCGCCTTCTTCCTCGTCACGAGCCGCATCGGCACCCTCGAGCTCGCCGCGACGAACGTCATCCGTTCCGTCTACTCCCTGTCCATCATGATTGCCATCGGTATGGGGACGGCGAGCGCGGCCCTCGTCGGGCAGAACCTCGGCGCGCAGCGCCCCGACGACGCCGAACGTCTCGGATGGGAAGCGACGAAGCTGTCCGCCTACGTGATGGCCGCGATCGGCATTCTCTTCCTCGCGATTCCGCAGTGGATCTTCCGCATCTACACGTCCGATCCGGGAGTCATCGCCGTCGGCCGCACGCCGCTTGTCTACCTCGGCCTCGTCCAAGGCCTCGCCGGAGTCGCCCTCGTCCTGTCGCAGACGCTGCAGGGCGCCGGGAACACGCGGTTCGTCCTCGTGGTCGAGCTGTGTGTATGCCTCGGCATGTACCTGCCCATCGCGTTCCTGCTCGGGCTGCGCTCGAAGCTCGGCCTCGTCGGCGCGTGGACGGCCGAGTACGTCTACTGGCTCGCCCTCGCCGCCATCATGGTCGCCAAGTTCCGGCGCGGCACGTGGAAGACGATCCGCATCTAGCCTCGCGGCGGCATTCCCGCCGCAGAGAACGCAAAGCGCGCTGAGAGCCGGGCAGACCAGCGCCGGACGCGGCGGCCTCCAATCCTGCCAAGGAATCCGCCTTGGAGACACGCGAGAATCAAGGCCGCACCCCGCGCAATCTCACGTACCTCCACGATCTCTGCGCTCTCCGCAGTCGCCGGTCGATCGCCCAAGGCAGACGACCGCGGAGCGACGAACCCCACGACGACGTCGGCGACGTTCGTGCCGGTCGGTCCTGTGACGAGGAGGTCTCGGCTGGCCCGAAGCGCTCGGTGGCTGTCGTTCTCCTGCAGCGCGGCGCGTTCGTCCAGCCCCGCTGCGCGGATTCGGCGTGCGGTGTCTCCATCGACGAACGCGCCCGCGGCGTTCGTCGGTCCGTCCACGCCGTCCGTGGCCAGGAACGCCACGGACGCGCCGGCCACGCCCGACAGCTCGATCGCAGCGGACAGCCCCGCCTCCTGATTCCGCCCGCCCATTCCGCGTCCGCGCACAGTCACCGTGGTCTCGCCCGCCGCGAGCCAGATCGTCGGCGCCCGACACTCCTCACCCAATCGCCGCAACGTCCGGCCGACGCTCGCGCCGACCTCCCGCGCTTCCCCCTCGAGCGGTTCCTGCCGACACACGACGGTCCAGCCTCTCTCCGCCGCGCGAAGTGCCGCCGCGTCGAGAAACGTCTCCCCGCACCCGATGACCCGGAATCGAGCTCCGGCAAACGCAGCATCCCCCGGCTTCAGCGTCTCGCCGACCTCGCCTTCGCACCCCCGCTCGACCGCTCGCCACACGGCGGCCGGCACGTTCGGCCGGAGGCCGCGCCGCTCGAGGACGTTGCGTGCGTCCGCGAACGTCGCGGGGTCAGGAACCGTCGGCCCGGAGGCGATCGCCTCCGGCCGGCTTCCGGGCACGTCGGAGAGCGCGTACGTCTCAAGGCGCCCCCGAACCAGGCGTGCGAGCCGCCCGCCCGACAGCCTCGTCAGGTGACGACGCACGATGTTCGCCTCGTCGATCGGCACGCCACCCGAAAGCAGAAGCCCCATCGTCGTGCGCAGGTCCGCCAGGCTCAGGCCCTCGACGGGCGCCCCGACGAGCGACGACCCGCCCCCGGATAGAAGGCACAGGACGAGATCGTCCTCCGTTGACTCGGCCGCGAGCCGCTCGACCGCGGCGGCCGCCCCCACGCTCCCCGAGTCGGGGAGGGGGTGGCCGCCCACATAGAACTCCAGTCCCGCAACCTCGCGCATCGAGACGGCGTCCGCCGCGGCGCTGCTCTTAGGAGCATCGCCCCCAGGGGCGACAACGACCCCGCGACGCGGCGAGCCGCCGAGGGCCTCGATCGCTCCGCGGGCCATCGCGACGGCGGCCTTGCCGATCGACACCATCACCACGCGCTCTCTTGCCACGCGGAGTGCGACCGCATCGCGCTCGAGGGCCCGGCGGACCAGCTCCGCCGGCTCGACGGCGGCCAACCCCACCTCGAGGAGGTCCAGGATCTCGTCGCGGCCGAACCCGTCACGGAGCACGCGGCGGTCGACCCTGACCGCGCTCATCTCCGGCCTCCGCGTCTCTGGGGATGAGCGCACAGGGACGAGAGCGGGCAGCCGGAGCACGTAGGACGCGGCCCGCACCGTTCCTTCCCGTGGCACACGATCAGTGCGTGCAGTTCGCCGTACGCGTCCGCGTCCGCCGGCCACGCCGCCATGACGGCCGCCCGGACCGGCTCGTACGAGGCGCCCGGAGGAACCCACCCCAGCCGCTCGAAGAGCCTGAGCGCGTACCGGTCGGCCACGAAGGTCGGCCGTTTCGCGACGTAGAGGAGGATGGCGTCCGCCGTCTCGCTCCCGATGCCGTGGACGGCGAGCAACGCGGCCCGCACGGTGTGCGCCGGCTCGCCGCGCATCGCCGTGGGATCGCCGCCCCACGTCTCGAGCAGGGCGCGGGCCAACGCCTTCAGCTTCGTCGCCTTCGCGTTGTAGAAGAGCGCCGGGCGGATCGCCTCCGCGATCGCTTCGGCCGGAGCGGCGTCAAGGGCCGCCGGGGACAGAAGGTCGGCACGGCGGAGTCCCGAAAGGGCCGCCTCCGCGTTGCGCCACGCCACGCGTTGCGTCAGGATGGCGCCGACGCAGACCTCCCAAGGATCGTCGGCCGGCCACCACCCCTGCGGCCCATAGGCGCGCAGGAGACGCCGGTAGAGAGACGCGATGTCCTCAGTCTTCATCGAGGAGGTACGACCGGATCCCCTCGTAGACGGCGCTCGCGATCTCTTTCTGCCGCGAGAAGTTCTTGAGCGCGCCGCGCTCCTGGTAGTTCGTGATGAAGCCCATCTCGACCAGAACGGCCGGCATCTGGGCCCGTGTGATGAACAGGGAGGCACTCCGAACGCCGCGATCGCGCGACCCCATGACTCGCGCAACCCGATCCTGCAGGACCGCTGCCAGCTGCGCGCTCGCGCCGTCGACGGATTGCCTGGAATCGACGTACGTCTCCACGCCGCACACGCTCGGGTCCGAACACGCGTTGACGTGGAGGCTCACGAACAACGCCGCCTTCTTCCCGTTGGCGATCTTCGTCCGCTCGGCCAGCTCGACGAACACGTCGCTGTCTCGCGTCAGGACCACCTGGATCGACGGGTCGCCGAGCGACGCCATCCGCACCAGACGCGCGACCGCCAGGGTGACGTCCTTCTCCTCCGACCCATCTGCGCCCAGGGCCCCCGGGTCCTCGCCGCCGTGCCCGGCGTCGATGACGACGACGCGGAGCGGCGGAGGCGCCGCCGGTCCACCGATGCCGATGGCCACGAACCCAAGAGCGATGCCGAGGAGACCGAGCACGACGATGAGCCGTTGATAGCGTTTCAAGCGTTCCTTCCTCCCTGCACGCCGCAGAGTACCCACCTCCTCCAGAGGCCGCGACGGCCCCGGACCGACCCGCGACTGACATTTGCTCACCTCCGATCGGCCTTTCGTCCTCCCCCCTTGTCAGAAGGCACCGAACCGGGTATGCTCGAAACAATAATGAGAATCATTATCAATAGGAGCCAAAGATGACGCTGGAGCAACTGCCCGCCGGGGTGCCGGGAACGATCGTCTCGATCGACGCGGGGTTCGGACTCCGCCGAAGGTTGGAGCAGATGGGGCTTCAGCCGGGAGACCTCATCTCCGTGACCTCGCACGCTCCGTTTCACGGACCGCTGCTCGTGTGCGCTCGCGGTTGCCAGACCGCCCTCGGGCGCGGCGTGGCGAGGCGGATTGAAGTCCTGCCCGCCGACACGTCCGAAGCGCTCGCCTGCACTCCGTGTCAGGCGGGACCCCGCCCTGTATGCGAGGCGGGACCTCGGCGTCTGCGCAGGGGCGGTCCGCGCCATGGGCACAGGAGGCTGCCGTGATCGACCGCGCGTCCATGCCGGCGCGCTTGCGCGCGGAGGGAAAACGGGTGACGAGAGAGCGCGAGCTCCTCCTCGACATCATCGTCGCCAACCCCCACCTCGATGCGACCGAGATCTTCGAGCGCGCCCGCGGGGTGAATCCCCGCATCGGCCTAGCCACCGTCTACCGCACGCTGCGCCTTCTCGAAACGCTCGCCGTGATCGACTCGAGCGGCCTCGGCGAGGATCACAGCCACTACGAGATGCACCAGAAGGATCACGTCCATCTCGTGTGCTCGGAGTGCGGCGCGGTGCTCGACGTGCCCGTACCGTTCGACGTTCGCGCGTTCGGGCGCCGTCGCGGCTTCGACGCACGCCTGACCCGATTCGAGCTGGTCGGGGTCTGCGATGCGTGCCGCGCCGAGCCCCACGGCGGGCGGCGCCCGTGATCCGCGTCGCCCTCGTCGGTCAGCCGAACTGCGGCAAGAGCACGATCTTCAACCACCTGGTCGGCTACAAGGCGCACACGTCGAACCTGCCGGGAACGACGGTCGAATACCTCATCAGCCACGCCCTGATCGGTGGCACCGCCGTCGAGGTGGTCGACCTGCCGGGAACGTACTCGCTCCTGTCGCTCGACGCCGCCGAGACCGAGACGCGCAACTTCCTCCTCACTCAGGGCGTCAGCGCCGTCCTCAACGTCATCGACGCGTCTCTCCTGTCGCGCAGTCTCGAACTCACGATCCAGCTCCTCGAGCTCGGGCTCCCCCTCATCGTCTGCCTCAACATGGCCGACGAGGCGCGCCGCAAGGGAATCCGGATCGATGTCGATCGGCTCAGCGAGCGCCTCGGGGTTCCCGTCGTCGAGGCAACCGCCATCCGAGGCATCGGCGTGAAGGACGCGGCGATCCGTGTCGTCCGCGCCGCCGAGGCCGGCGTCCCCGCAGAGCCGTTGCGATACGGAAAGGACGTCGAAGAGGCTCTTGCCGACCTGGAAGAGGCGATCGGCGAGCGCGCGGACGCAGGGCCGAGGCCCGTGAGGTTCGTCGCGACCAAGCTCCTCGAGCGCGACCCCGTAGTGGCCCCCGACTCGCGAACGGAATCGATCGTCGCTGTGATCGAGGCACGACGCGGCAAGAGCGGGGACAGCCTCCTTGCCGCGGAGCGCCACGCCCTGGCGATGGAGATCGCCGAGGCCGCGACCGCCGTCGGGCGACCCACGGTCACGTTCCGCGACCGGGTTGACGCCTTTCTCATGCATCCCGTGTTCGGCCTCGTCGCCTTGGCGACGATCCTGTTCGGCCTCTTCCAGGTCGTGTTCCGCGTCGGCGCCTACGCCGAAGGACCCATCCTCGCTCTGTTCGACCAGGCCTCCGCGCTCCTCGCGACCGCGCTCCCCGCGAGCGGACTCGCGTTTGCCCTCGTGGGCGGACTCATCC
>JAQTNX010000040.1:6724-15818 GCA_028713635.1 Candidatus Bipolaricaulis sp. | reverse complement strand
CGGGACACAGATGCTGTCTGCTTCTCTTGACGGCGAAGACCCAACAGCCTAGGCTAGAGAACCTAGGCAGTTAGGTGGTCATTGACAGGGGCAGCACCGCAGAAGAGCCCAAGGGATTTGAACCCGCGGTACCCACGAGGAGTACACCGGTTCTCCAAACCGGCGGCTTCGGCCGCTCACCCACCCCTCCAGCGACCGTCATTCTAGGGACGCAGGAAGGGGACTTCAACTTCGCGCGTCGACGCGCGCCCGCAGACACCCTGCGGCCGCTTGATCTCACGCCGCATCCCCACTAGGCTCTCGCAGAAGACCACGAGGAGGGCCGATGGCCGTTCGAAGAGGCGATCCGTACATCTGGGTCACGTGGTTGACGAAGCTTCTCGCCGGCGAGAGCCAGTGCGAGTGGGCGGCGTGGTTCCGCGCCCACCACTCCGACTACGACCGCCTGCCGAGCGATTTCGACCTTGCCGCGTGGACCGTAGAGCACAACGAACTCGTGCAGCTCCGCCGCGAGCAACTCCTCGACGAGGGCTGGCAGGTCTACGTCGAAGACGAGAACGCGTTCAAGCGGATCGGGAAGACCGGCATCGTCGTGTCCGGCAAGCCGGACATCCTCTCGCTTCGTGACGGCAAGGCCGTCATCGAGGACTGCAAGACGGGCAGGCCCCGCACCTCGGACCAGCTCCAGGTTCTCGTGTACATGCTCCTGCTCCCCATCGGCGATCCCCGCTGCACCGGAGCGAAGCTCTCCGGACGCGTAACGTACCGATCCGGCGCTATGGAGATCCCCGCGAACTCGTTGGACCCCGTCTTCCGCGCCAAGTTCGTCGAGCTTGTCCAACGCATCGGCGGTGAGAAGCCGCTCCCGAAGAACCCCGTCTGGTCGGAGTGCCGGTGGTGCGACATCGGGCCGGCCGACTGCCTGTACCGCGTCGATCAGCCGCCCGAGTCCGCCGAGGCCCAGACAGACCTGTTCTGAGCGAGACGGACCCCATCCCGGTTGACATCCGCGCGGCGAAGCCGTAGCCTCTTGGCGAATTCGGATGCTCTACTCCAAGACCGCCAAGTATGCCATTCTCGCCCTCGCCGAAGTCTCCCTGCACTCGCACGGCGACTACGTCTCCACGCGCGAGATCGCCGATGTCGCCTCCATTCCGTACCCCCACTTCGCCAAGACGATCGCGCTCCTCAAGCGGGCCGAACTCATCGCAACATCCCGCGGCAAGACGGGCGGCATTCTGCTCGCCCGCCCGGCCGAGGAGATCACCGTGCTCGACGTGGTTCTCGCCATCGATGGCCCCGGCACGCTCAACGACTGCCCTCTGTTTCTCGAAGCGTGCGACTGCACGCGCAGCTGCACCCTGCACGCCTTGTGGCGCGAGGCGCACGACGCCGTCGTCGCGTTCTTGAAGCACACCACCGTCGCCGACGTCGCCGCGGCACGGGCCAGCCTCATCTCCTAGGATTCCCTTCGCCCTCTCCACATCTTCTTCACAGGTCGGATCTACTGTCACGACGATATTGGACATACGGCCCCGAATATCCATATCGCTCGGCTACGATGCGGGTGACATGAGAAGGGCAGATGTCGACAGTGGAAGGTGGATCATGCGAAGAGGGAAGACGGTAGCGTCATGGATTGTGCTCGTCGCCGGCGTTGCCGCGGGTCTCGGCGTTGCTCTGGGCAACAGCGGCGACTCAGAGCCTATTCTGCTTCCCGCTGAGGGAGGCTCGTGGGCGCTCGCATCGGAGATGCGCGCCGATCCCGTTCCGTCCCAGCTTGGGAAGCTCGAGATTCGCGGCGTGGGCACGTTCACGTACGACCCCGCAACCCTCAAGACGGTGCGGCCCGACGTGTTTGCGGAGGGACGGTTCTCGGCGTTCGACGCCCTCGCTGCGCTCGCCACGGCGGGCAGTGTCGATGTTCAGTACGCCTATGACGAGAGCCTGGCGACGTACGTGATCCGGTCGATCAACGGACTCACCGGGTGGTGGTACGACGTGCGCCTGCCCGGAGGAGCCTTCGAGCGGACGGCGCTCCGGATGGACATGTACCCTCTCAAGGATGGGGCGGAGGTCTATCTCTATCTTGAGGACCCTGCCAGGCTTGCGGCGATTGAGTCGAGCTTCCGAGAGGAAGTTGCGCTCCGAGAGGCTCACGGCGGCCGGACCATCATCCCGGGTGTGACGATCAAGGGACCTCGGTCCACAGTCACCTTTCGCGACGTTGTCGCGACGTCTCACAACGTCCGACCCGACGTATTCAGGCCCGGGGCGATCACGGCGCTCGACGTCCTCTTGAGCCTCGGCGACCAAGGGCTAATTGCCGGCCTTGAGCTGGCCTGGCACGCCATGGTCGACGACGTGCCGAGCGTCAATCACTACATGGTTGACTGGATCTCGCTCCCGGACGTTCTCGGCGAGAGGAACTCGTCATGCGGCTACATGGACGAAGCCGCGACCGAGGGGCTGCGGGGCTTCCTCACGCCGCACTCGCACGCCACGACGCGGATCCACCTCTCGTCCGACCTCGAGCTCCTCGTGTCCCCCGAGTACGTCGAATGGCAGTGGCTGTGCGCGACCTCGTAGTCAGGCCGGCAGGTCCGGCCCCAACAAGGACGGGTAGAGAATGAACTGGATTCTACGTGCGAATCTCAAGCGCAGGAAGGCGCGCCTCGCGTTGACGGTGGGGGGGATCGCGGTCGGCGTCGCGACGCTGTTCGCCCTCCTCTCCTTCAGCGCCGGCATCGCCACGGCACTCGAGCGCGAGCTGGACAGTCTCGGCGCTCACATCATCGTTCTCCCGGTCGGCTGCCCGTACTCGCTCACCCTGGCCCTCATGCAAGGGGCCGACACGATCGAGTACATCGACCAGGCCTCGCTCGCTGCGTTCCGAGCGGTCGGCAATGTCGACGTCGCGGCGCCGGCCGTGGTCGGCCGCGCGAAGGTCAACGGGACGCTCACGCCGATCTACGGCACCGACATCGAGACCGCCGCGCTGAAGCACTGGGACCTGACGACCTTCGACGGCGCCGTGGTCGGCAGCAAGGCCGCCGCGGATCTCGACCTCTCCGTCGGCGACACGATCACGGTCAGTCTCTACGCTCCGACCACCATCACGGTGGCGAGGATCCTGCCATTGACCGGAGGACGCGACGACACGTTCGTCTTCCTGCCGCTCGCCGACGCTCAGCACGTTCTCGCGCTGGACGGCAAGCTGTCGGCTGTGCTCGTGCGGACCGCCGACGTGTCCCGCGTGTCGGAGACGCGCAGCACGCTCGGCCACATGCTGGGCGTCCAGGCGGTTCCGCCCAACGAGGTCTTCGACACGCTCGTCGGCATCCTCGCCACGGTGCGCCAGACGATGATCCTGATCGCTGGGATCGCCATTGCCGTCGGAGTCTTCACGACCATGAACACCATGATCATGTCCGTGCAGGAGCGCCGCCGCGACATCGGCCTCCTCCGCGCCGTCGGGGCAACGCGGCACGAAGTGTTCAACCTCTTCCTGTACGAGTCGGTGATCGTGTCGGCGATCGGTGGGCTCGTCGGGCTCGGCGTCGGATACGTCGCCACGCTTCTGCTGCCGCGGGCGAGCGGACTCGGCCTGGAGGCTCTGCCGCAGTACTCGCTCGCGTTCATTGGGATCTGCCTCGGCGTCGCCATCGCCGTCGGCACGGTCGCGGCGCTCTATCCGGCCATGTTGGCCACGCGCGTGCAACCGATTCGCGCATTGAGGGAACTATGATCGTCGAACTCACAAGGGTTTCGAAGGAGTACGGCCAGAACGGAACGCGATTCGTGGCCGTCCGCGATATCAACCTACGCGTGGCGAGTGGCGACTTCCTCTCGATTGTCGGCCCATCCGGGTCCGGGAAGTCATCCCTCCTGCACCTGATCGGGTGCCTCGACCGCCCGACCTCGGGTTCCGTCAGCGTCGACGGCGCACCGGTCGATCGGCTGTCGGACGCCGAGCTGAGCCACGTGAGGCGTGAGCGGATCGGCTTCGTCTTTCAGCAGTTCTACCTCAACGACGCCATGACGGCGGCGCAGAACGTTCTTCTTCCGCTCGAACTGGCGCGCGTCAAGGGGCGCCATGAACTGGCCCGTGCGGCGCTCGCGGACGTCGGATTGTGCGGCAAGGAGAAGAGCTA
This sequence comes from Candidatus Bipolaricaulis sp., assembly GCA_028713635.1. Lineage (GTDB taxonomy): Bacteria > Bipolaricaulota > Bipolaricaulia > UBA7950 > UBA9294 > JAPLGD01. The sequence continues at coordinate 11,664 of JAQTNX010000040.1, read as the reverse complement.
TCCGTCCCAACTCTCGGGCGGCGAGCAACAGCGCTGCGCCATTGCCCGGGCGCTCGTCAACTCGCCCGAGATCCTGCTCGCGGACGAGCCGACGGGCAGCCTCGACTCCCAATCCGGCAAGAACGTTCTGGAGTTGATGGAGTGCCTACACGACGCGCGCGGACTCGCGCTCGTCATGGTCACGCATGACCCGGCGGTCGCCGCTCGCGCGACGACGCACATCACGATTCACGATGGGAGGATGGTATGAAGGACATCGGACTTTGGGTTCTCGTTGGTCTGGCGATCGTCGGCGTAGGGCTCGCCTCCGCCTGGGGCCTCGGCGCATTCGGTACGCGATCGGCTGTCGCCGCGCCACCCGCCGTCGCGAGCGTCTCCGTGCCGTCGCCCGCAAAGGGGGACGGCGCGCCCGCTCCGACCGTCGTTCCGGTCACGGCATCCGCAGAGCCAGTCCAGGTCGTCGTTGCGGCTGCACAGGCTCCCGCGCAGAGCGGAACGCCGGCGGACGAGATCGTCGACGTCACGATCTGGGACCTCATCCGGAAGGGATCGCCGTACGCCGGGCGCACCGTGCGCGTCCGCGGGACGATCATCACGCAGTGCATGAGCGGGTGCGAGTTCGGCCTGGCCGATGACTCGGGCACCCTGTCCGTGCAGCTGGTCGGACCCGCCCTCGAACAGCTCGTTCCCTCCGGAAGCATCGGGAAGAAGGCAGAGGCCGTCGGAGTCCTCTCGCCCGGCGACCGGCCGCAGCTCGTCGTCGACAACCCCGATCACTGGACGATCCTGAAGTAGGACCGGTTTGGGGCCGGCCGGACTCCGGCGCAATCATCTCATCCGCGGAAGAGGGGGAAAGAATGGTTCGAAGGCTGACGAAAGGGCGGTGGCTGCTTGCCCTGGCGCTTCTCGCCGCTCTCGCGGCGGCGCAGGGATGCAGCCTCCCCGCGGTCACGGAGCCGGGCGGTGCGCTCGCCGCCGACGTCCGAGTGACAGAGGATCCGGAAGGCGGGCTCTACGTCACGAAGCTATCCTGCACGTTCGAAGCGGTCGAGGTAGGCGCCGCCGTCGCAGCAACGCCCGTTGCGCTGCGTGTGAAGTGGGTCGCCTCATGCGGCGTCCACAAGTCCGAGACCTTCCAGTTCTCCGGAGGCGAGCAGACCTACATCACCACCTACTCGGAGGCCGGCGGTTCGTACATCGGGAAGACCTTCTGGGTTGAGATCACATGGGAGGATGCCGAAGGCACGCACCGGATCGAGAGCAGCGCCGCGGAGTGCGCCACCTAGCTCCCGCACCCGCTTCTTCAGCGACGAGGCTCAGCGCAGACGCGAAGCACTTCGCGCCTGCGCGTCTCTCTCTGTACGATGGGGCCGCGACAGGGGAGGCGAGAGGTGGACAACGGACCACGGCAGATGGGCTCGCCGGTCGGCGCCCGCACGGCGATCAACGGGCGCGACGTCGACTACTTCTGCGGTACGAGCTACTACAGCCTGCACGGTCACCCCGACGTCATCGCCGCGGCGCGTGACGCGCTCGCGGCGTACGGCGTTGGGACCGCGACGGCCGCGCAGACACCGGCACACGAAGAGGCGGTCGAGCGGACGAGGCACTTCCTTGGCGTCGAGACCGTCACCTACGTTGCATCGGGGTACCTCGCACCGCTCGTGCTACTCGAGGCGCTCGCCGAGGACTGCGATGCGGTCTTCGCCGACAGCGCATCCCACTTCGGCGTTCGAGACGCCCTGAGGACGATCGGCAAGCCCGTCGTTTCCTTCCGGCACCTCGACCCCGACGACCTCGCCGGCCGGCTCTCGCGGGAGTGCCCCGCGGGCGGCAAGCCGCTCGTCGTGACCGACGGCGTGTTCCCATCGACGGGGGCGATCGCCCCACTCTCGTCGTACGTGGACGCCCTGCGCCGGTACTCCGATGCCATCCTCTGCGTCGACGACGCCCACGGCCTCGGGGTCCTCGGCGCCCGCGGACGCGGCACGGTCGAGCACCATGACGTCGGAAAGGACGGCGTTCACGTCTGCGGCACGCTGAGCAAGGCGTTCGGCGGCGCGGGCGGCATCGTCCCCGGAGACCGTGCCCTCTCGGCGAAGATTCGTCTCCGGTCCCACGTCCTTCTCGGCGCCTCTTCCCCATCCGTGCCGGCCGCCGCGGCGTCCGCCGCGGGTGTGCGCATCCTCGCCGAGCATCCGGAGATGCGGCAGCAGCTTTGGAGCAATGCCCGGCGCGCGAAGACCGGCCTGCGGGCGCTCGGCTTTGACCTCGACGACACCCCGGTCCCGATTGTGAGCCTCCGCGGTCGCCCGTCGATCGACCTTCTCCGCGTTCAGAAGACCCTCGAGAGGCACGACATCCTCGTCCGCCACTCGCCGCCGCGCGGCTACTCGGACTCTCCCGACGTCGAAACGCTCCGCATCGCCGTCTTCTCGACCCACACGCCCGAGCAGATCGACCGGCTTGTCGACGCCATCCGGCGGGCAATTTGAACCGCCGCCCGTCACGCGTCCGATTTGTCTCGAACCGGCGTAGCTCAGTAGAATGCGAGCGCTTCAACGTCAAGAGAGGGAGGGGGCTATGGCAAAGAACGGTGGCGTGCATGTCGGTGGCGGCAGCCTGGCCGGGGTCGTTTGGTTCGGCGGGTGGCTTTTCACGATGGCCTTCGCGAAGCTGCTCTGGTGGCAGTGCATCGTCGGCCTCGTGATCTGGCCGTACTACCTCGGCATCCTCGCGCGCGGCGCGTAGTGGGTTCCGGCTCGGAGCGCGGCCGCGCTCTGAGCGGCACTCGGCATGCGGACTGACCGTGCGCCCATCCGACTACGCGGTCTGTGATGGTTTCTCGTGCGGTGACGTCGATCGTCGCCTCCACAGTGTTCCGGCGATCGACGTCACCGCAGCACGGATCTCCCTCGTCGTGATCTCAGAGGTCGCCGCACCACGAGCCCGTGACGGCTACTACGAAGCGGATGACGCCTTGTTCGCACGAACGACGCTTCAGGCTTTCCGCGACGCCGGCGCGGATGCTGGGTCCGTCGCAGGACTTGTGGAGCGCGGCGTCTACCTCACGACCGCCGTCAAATGCGCCAAGACGGCCTACGCCATCCAGACGTCTACGGTGAACGCGTGCTCGCAGCTTCTCGAGCGGGAGCTCGCTCTCTTTCCGAACGTGCGCGCCATCCTCTTGATGGGCGACGTCGCGATCAAGGCGCTCTGCGCGATCGCGCGGCGTGCGGGAGAGCCTCGGCCGATCCCCGCCGGGTCAACCTACAAGCTCCGCGGCCCCGAGTACACGTGGCGGGGAGTTCGCGTCTTCCCGTCCTACCTGCAGGCGGGTCCGAGCTTCTTCATTGAGGCATCGAAGCGGCGGATGATCGCCGAGGACATCGCGGCCGCCCTGGCTCTCGTCAAGTAGCCGACTGCGGCTTCGTCGCCACCCAGATCATCTGGGAGCTGTCGTCCGACAGGGGCTCCCCGAAGAAGTCGCCGTAGGTGGCGCGGACGTCGAGGCCGACGCGCCCCATCAGGTGCTCCACCTCGAAACGGAACAGGCAGTGCAGTCGAATCGGCCCGGTCTCGCGAACCTCCACCACGTCGCCGTTCTCGTCGAGCTCCTCCCACCTCGTCTCGCAGATGGCGGTCTGCGTCGAGCGCTCGTACCGCCACGCCCGCATCGCGCGCACCGTGCGTCCCGTCTTCGGACGCTCGAACGTTTCCTCCTCTTCGACGACCCCGCCCTTGGCGCCAACCAGGTCTCCAAGCCAGGCGATGTCCTGATGGTCGAGGTGGACGACGAGCATGCCGCCCGGAGAAAGGTGCCTCTTCGCACAGGAGAGGCACGCGACCTGATCGTCCGGGGTCAGGAGGTTGTGGAACGCGTGGCCGGGAATCAGGACTAGGCAGAACGTCCGCTCCAGGTCGAACGGCCGCATGTCCCCCTCGACCCACGATACGTTCGGGACGTCCGCGCTCCTCTCCCGCGCAACCTCGAGCATGGCGCTCGACAGGTCGAGTCCCACGACCTGGACCCCCGTCTGCGCCAACCGAAGGGCGACCCGCCCGGTGCCGCACGCGAGTTCGAGGACGGGTTCGCCGCGGCTCTTCGCCCAGTCGGCCGCATCGGCGTAGAAGCCGATCTCACCCGGCCAGTCCGGCACCGCCGCGTCATACGTCTCCGCGTAGTACCCCCGCTCGGGGTTGATCCCGTCGTCGCCCACGCTATCGTCCTCCGACGCTCGCGACGCGTCTCACGAGTTCGATCGCCCCTGCCGGACACGTGGTGACGCACAGTCCGCAGCCAAAGCACTTCGGCTCCTCCAACTCCGCGCGCCCCGCGCCCAACACGAACGCGCCAAAGTGACACCTCTCCGCGCACTGCCCGCAGCCGATGCATCGATCGGCATCGAACCGCGCCACGTAGTTCGATTCGACGAACCCGTCGCGGACGTTGCGGCCGCGCCAACCCTGAAACGGTCCGCAGCAGCACGAACAACAGGAGCAGACGATGCTGATCTCTTCCCCGGGCTTGTGGTACGCCATGTGCACGAGCCCGGCGCGGTGCGACCTCTCCAGGACGTCGAGCGCCTCGTCGAGGGAGAGCGCTCGCCACCCGTCCTTCTCGATGCTCTTCCGCGCTTCGGCGTCGATGCTCAGGCACACGTCGAGCGGCCGGCCGCACGCCTCCGCCCCCTTGTCGCGGCGGCACATGCATTCGCCAACCGCGATCAGTTCCGCCGCCGCGAGGAGTTCCCGCATCTCCGGCTGCGCCAGCACGGTCTCTCTCGCCGTGAGCTCGATGTGCACCGGAATCGTGTGTCCGATGTACTTGGGCCCCGCCCCACCGCTCGTCTCCTCCGGCATCCCGCTCCCTTCCACACCTCTCGTCGTCGCGTGCGTACGCCCTAGGGCGTCAGCTCCACCGTCGATGCTTCGCGAAT
>JAQTNX010000040.1:0-6714 GCA_028713635.1 Candidatus Bipolaricaulis sp. | reverse complement strand
TCGGCACGTACCGCTTCGAGAGGCGATCTCCCTCGAGGAGCCCGCCCGGATCGGCAAGCCGTATGCCATGGATGAAGTCCAGGCGTACCGAGTCTTGCCGCACGACGATCTGACAGATCGACCCCTTCACTCGCCCGCCAACCCACGGCGTGTGGTACGACAACCCTCCCCAGAGCACTGTCTCTTCCGCGTCGGGCGCCTCCCGGAACACGACCTCTCGCAGCTCCATCACGACAAGACGCAGCTTCGGGCTCACCTCGTCGAGAAACTGCCCGACCAGGCCGGGGTTCCCCGCTCCACTCACGGGCGCCAAGGCGCCACCTGGTAGGCTCCCGTGAAGGACAGCGCGCCGCCGCGCACCCGCCCCCACGCGAGAAGCGCAAGCCAGATCACGAAGAGGCGGAGCTCGATGGGCAGCGAGGCCGGCAAGTCGAAGTGAGCACGGCTGCTCCACACCCCTTCCGGGACCGCCGTGCCGATGACCTGGTCCTCCTCGAGCAACCTGATTTCCCGAAACCACGCAGACGGGGATCGGAGCACGAAGGAGCGCTCGCCGGACCGGATCAAGAACGCTCTCGAGAACGCGCGAAGCGGTACCGCTCGAGCGGACAGGCCGCCGGGTCCGCTCAGGCTGATCGAGCCGAAGAACCCGCCGTCACGCCGGACCCGGTACGATGCCTCGCCGATGCGGATCCTCCCACGGGCAAGCCACGTTGACAGGCACACATCCCCAACGCGCCGCCCGTCGTCATCGCGCACCTCATACTCCGACGACAGCCCGCGCGGCTCCGCGGTCAGCATGGGTGAGATCCTCCTTCGCCCTCTGGGATCATCCCCAGAATACACCAACCGCGGCGTCCCTCGCTCTTCGTCGCGTGCACGGAGTAACGCATCCGAGACGAAGGAGGGGTATTCTCTCGCCCGGAGGTCCCGTGAGGCGGCCTATGTTCTCCGTTCTCCTTGTGTCGCTCGGCATCCTCGGGCTCTGCATTCTTGGGACGGAGCCCATCGCCGCGTTGGGAGGTACAGACGTGCTCTGCTACGCCATCCTGGATGTGACCGCCATCGACGTACAGGCAGGCGAGGCCCGACCTGGGCAAACGATTGTCGTCTCTGGAGATCGTATCGCCCGGATCGGAGACGTCGACGAAGTGGCTGTGCCAAGCGGCGCTCGCATCATCGACGGCCGCGGGCTCTTTCTCATGCCCGGGCTCTGCGACGCCCACATTCACCTCGTCGACCCGGAGGTCTTCGGGCGAGCGATGGTGGCGAACGGCGTCCTCTTCGCCCGCGACACCGGGCTGCCGACCGACGCCGCCCTGGAGATCCGAGCAGGCCTCCGAGACGGCGACCTGGTCGGACCGGAGCTGGTCGTCACCGGCGCGGTCCTGGACGGCGAACCGCCGATCATCCCCGCGATCTCCATAGGCCTGGGCTCATCCGAGGCGGCGCGCGCGGCGGTTCGGCAACAGGCGGCCGCGGGCGTGGATATGATCAAGGTCTACAGCCGCCTGGATCGGGGCACGCTCCTCGCGATCCTCGGCGAAGCCGACGCACTCGGCCTCAAGGTCGTCGGCCACGTACCGGAATCGGTCTCGGTTCGCGAGGCCGCCTCCGCAGGCCTCGCATGCAGCGAGCATTTCTTCGGGTTCGAGAGACTCATTGGAGAGCTGCTCGGCCTGCCTGTTCGGAGAGAGTACGTCGGGATGGGTGCCGACGCCGGGTATCTCCTTCGGCTAGGCGATGTCGACGCACAGACTATGGCGCGGGCACTTGGCCAACTCCGCGGGAGCGGCCTCACTGTCTGCCCTACGGTCAACGTGTTCAGGGTCGGCGTCCACACGTCGCAGTTCCAGTCTGGCGAGTTCCCGCTCGCCGAGTACATCTCGCCGACAGTCCTCGAGACGTGGCGAAGCCTGTGGAGTGAGCAGGAGGACCTGCCCGACGTCCTGTGGCAGGCATGGGCTCGCTTCGCCGCCCGGCTCCACGCGGCGGGACTCCCGCTCCTGGTCGGCACCGACCTTTGCACTCCCGGCTCTCTTCCGGGGTTCTCCGTTCACGATGAGATGCAGATCTGGCAGGACGCCGGCATCCCCGCCGCCGACGTGTTGCGCAGCGCGACGCTCGTGGCCGCGAGCTTCATGGGGCTCGATGACCGACTTGGCACGGTCGCCGAGGACAAGACTGCGTCGATGGTCCTCCTTCGCGCCAATCCGCTCGAGGACGTGCGCAACGCGCGAGAGATCGAAGCCGTGTTCCTGCGCGGAACGTACTATGACCGTGCGGCCCTCGACCGGCTGCTCGCGGAGGCGAGAGACCTCGCGAAGCGCTAGAGGTCTCGCCGGTAGCGCACGGCCTCCAAGGGGATTCCGAAGTCGAGTTGCTTCGCGGCGCCGTCGGGCGCGTAGCCCATCGCCTCGTAGAAGCATCGTGCCTGGAGGTTCTCGGCAAAGACCCAAAGAACGACGGAGCGGCATCCGCGGGTCGCAAGCAGTTGCTCCGCGTGCCAACAGAGCCGCGTGCCAATGCCACGGCGCCAGTGCTCCGGCGCGAGGTACACACCCCAGATCTCGCCGACCGTCTTCGCGTCGACATCGGCGTCTCTGGATGCGCCGAGCGTGAGGAAGCCGACGACCGCACCGGCTTCCTCGACGGCGTAGGTCTCCTCCGGGCCTTCGCGCATCGAACGAAGGAAGTTCTCCTCGCCCCTCGCGTAGGAGAGCTTGGACAGGCGCTCGTCCGGCACAAGGCCTCGGTACGCGGCGCGCCAGGCATCGACGTGCACCCGGGCGAGCGCGGGTGCGTCCTCAGACACAGCGCGACGGATCACGATCTCATCTCGCTCACGAACCATGGACTGCCTCCAGCCCGCCTGATGTCGAACCGCTCCGATCTCTTCTGCGGATGTGGTCGGGTTCGGAAGGGGCGGGCGCACCGGCGAACCTATGCCGACTGCGCCGCCTGCTGTTGCCGCTTCCACAAGATGAGAGCAAGCCAGATGACGAACAGCCTGAACTCGAGTGGCAGGTCCTCCGGCAGGTCGGCGCGTGCCTGGCGGCCGAATACGCCATCCGGAGCCACGCTTCCGATCTTCGTCAGGTCCTCGCAGAGGAGCATCTCTCGCCGCCACGCCGACGGCGCGCGGAGAACGTACTCCTTCTGGCCGTGCACGATCGCGAATGCCCGGCGGAACGCGCTCCGCTTGTCCGCCCGCGCCACGGACGAACCAGCCCCTTCGAGGACGAAGGAAGTGCCGAGCGCCCGCTCCCGGGACACCTCGTACTCCAGGCCGCCAGCGACGACGCTTCCCCGCTCCCGCCATGCGGACAGCTTCACCTCGCCGATCTCCTGACCGCGTTCGTCCACGACCGCGAAGTCCCACGAACACCATCGCCTTGGCGCCACCTTCCAAACAGGCATGCTCACCTCTTTGCCGGCACGGTCCGGGCGCTTCTCAGCCGGCATCGTGCCTACCAATGCGACTGATAGCCACGCTTCCAGAACATCTCGGCAAGCCAGACGGCGAATAGGCGAACGACGAGCGGCAAGTCGTCGGGCAGCTCGGCCCGCGCCGCCCGACTGAGCGCGCGTACTGGCACGATGGAGCCCACCTCCTTCTCGCCGTCCCAGAACCCGAACTCCCGCCGCAGCGTCGACCGAGCATGGAGGAAGTACCGCTTCTCTTCCCACACGATCACGATCGTGATTCGATACGCGCTTCGGCCTATAGCGCGCGCAATCGGCGCGTCGGCCCCTCGCAACACGAACGCGCCCCCAAGCAGGCGATCGCGGGAGACCTTGTGCTCGACGCCCCCAGCAACCACGGTGCCTCGATTCCACCACGAAGATACTCTCACCTCGCCGACGTCCCGCTCGCGATCATCCGTGACAGCGAACTCCCACGAGTACCAGTGCTTCGGCGTCACCTTCCACATCGCCATCCGTCGATCTCGACCTCCAGAACCGAGACGCTAGAGTGGGCTGGTACGCCCCACAGGCCACGCGTTCCGCATGTAGTTGCCGGATCTCAGCGGAAAGAGCCTTCGCGCCAGCTTCGTCCATCGTCGCTCCACATCCGAGCCGTGCCGCTAGGACGCACACTTTGCTCATCTTGTACTCCAGCGACCGTGCTCCGACAAGAACCCTCTGTGCGCCGAGGGATATACTGACCTCGATCTATGGTCAGGAAAGGGTCAAAAGAAGAGCGCCCGGCTGCATCGCTGCCTGCTCTGTCGAACGACGAGATCCGGCGGTACTCGCGGCAGATCGTCCTGCCCGATGTTGGGCTAGACGGACAGCGCCGTCTCAAGCAGGCGAGCGTCCTCATCATCGGGACCGGCGGCCTCGGGAGTCCGGCGGCCCTCTACCTCGCCGCCGCCGGCGTCGGCCGCATCGGCATCGTCGACCACGACACCGTCGACGTCTCGAACCTCCACCGCCAGATCGTCCACGGCACGAGCGCCATCGGCGCTCGAAAGGTCGTGTCGGCGCGCGACCGCATGCACGACGTGAACCCGCTCGTTCAGGTCGACGCCTACGACGAGCCGCTCACGTCCGGGAACGCCGTGCGCATCGCGTCGCCATACGACGTCGTGATCGACGCGTCGGACAACTTCCCGACCCGCTACCTGTCGAACGACCTCTGCGTGCTCCTCGAGAAGCCGAACGTCTACGGCGCCGTCCTTGGATTCGAAGGCCAGGTCAGCGTCTTCGACGCTCGGAGAGGCCCGTGCTATCGGTGCGTCTTCCCGACACCGCCTCCCCCGGGCGCAGTGCCCTCCTGCACCGAGAGCGGCGTCCTCGGCGTCATCCCCGGCGTCGTCGGCACGCTCCAGGCGGTCGAGACCCTCAAGCTCATCCTCGGCCTCGGCGAGCCGCTCGTCGGCACCCTCCTCATCTACGACGCCCTCGACCAGAGCTGGAACCGCGTCTCCGTGGCCAAGTCGCCCGAGTGCCCGGTCTGCGGGAAGAAGCCGACGATCACGAGCCTCATCGACTACGACCAGTTCTGTGGCGCCCCCCGCGTCGTCCTCGACGACGAGTGGGAGATCTCGCCGCGCGAGCTGAAAGCGCGCCTCGACCAAGGCGACAAGGTCCGAATCATCGACGTCCGCGAGCATGGCGAGTGGGACATGGTCCACATCGCCGGCTCCGAGTGCATTCCGCTGCGAACGCTCGAGGCACGCATCCCGGACCTCGACCGCGACCAGGACATCGTCCTCGTCTGCCGCGTCGGCGTCCGCTCCGCGCGGGCTCTAGACCTGCTCCGCAAGGCCGGCTTCACCCGGCTCAAGAACCTCCGCGGCGGCATCCTCGCGTGGGCCAGGGACGTCGATCCGACGATGCCCACGTACTGAGAACGCTACCGTATCCGTGCTCACCGGCTTCGCGCTCCGCGCCAAACCATTGACGATCGATAGGCTAATGTAGTATTACTCTAATAGCGACCACAAGGAGGCAGGCACTCGATGCCGACCGTCAAGATCCGCACGAACCGCCAAGTGACCGTCCCCAAGGTCATCTTCGACGACCTTGGACTGAAGGAAGGCGATTTCGTCGAAGTGAACCGCCAAGGCAGCGACATCGTCATCCGCCCCAAGCGCCTCGTCGATCTCGACAATACGCTCAGCCCCGAAGAGGAGAAACTCGTCGAGAAGGGTTTCCAAGAGCTTCGCCAAGGCAACTCCGTCCCGTGGAGCGCTTTGAAGGATGAGCTGGGTCTGTAGTCTTTCCCGGCAGGCAGCCAGGCAGTTGCGCGCCCTACCCCGGGAGCGGTTCGAGCAGATCGCACTGGCGATTGACGAGATGGAGACCGATCCGACGCTTGGCGATGTCCGTCCCATCAAGAGCGGCAGGTTCAGAGGCGCCCTGCGGAAGCGGGTAGGTCCGTACCGAATCATCTACTCCGTTGATCCAGGTTCGCGGCAGGTCGACATCGCCGCAATTCTGACCCGCAGCGGGACGACCTACCGCTAGTGCCGAAGACCGCCCCCGCAGCCCCGCGAAGAACGCTCAGTCCGCGCACCGACGGGAGTAGCGCCGGTACGTCGTATACCTGCCGTGCCCATGGCCTGGCTCCAGAAAACCTGTCAACTGAAGATGTGACCCCGGCGCACTGCGCGCTTCAACCCAGGCATCCGCGCTATCTACCGCCGACTGAAGGACGAAGGCAAGCCGGACAAGGTTGCACGGATCGCTGCAGCGCGGAAGCTTCTGCTTCTCGCGCACGCCATCTACGAAAGCATGGAGCCGTTCCGCGCTCCCGCCGAGGAGGTGAGTTGACTCCGACACAGCATCTGACCCTCAGGCCTGCCAGCGGAGGGCGTGACCCGTGGCAGCGCGTCCACAGCCCAAACCGGGTTCCGGGAAAAGCCGTCAACTGAAGACTGACCCCGGCGCTGGCCGCTCGCCCTCACGAGCGCCGCGACATAGCGGGAAGGCACGTGCAACTGAAGGGACTAGCGACCTTGCCCGACGCCGCACCGCACGGCTTCAAGGCCGACGGGCTGCAACCCTGCGACCTGCTTGTCAGGGCACACGTGTCAGTGAAGATGTCTCTCGGCCCCCTGCAAGAATCGCGGCAGTGATCGGCCACGTCCGTCAAGGTGGTGTATCGCCTCGACTCGGTGAGCGGTCACGCCACGAGCTGCGCGACCAACGCGGGTTCCTCCTTTGTCGGTGTACTTGAGGTCCGACGCGCTGTCGCCTGAGCCA
>JAQTNX010000039.1 GCA_028713635.1 Candidatus Bipolaricaulis sp. | reverse complement strand
AGGTCACCCGGTCCGCCCTCCAGAACGCCGTGTCGATCGCCGGGATGCTCCTCACGACCGATGCCCTGGTGGGCGAAATCAAAGAGAAGGAAGAGAACCCGATGCCGCAGATGCCTGGCGGCATGCCTCCGTACTAGTCTTCACCGGTTGTCTATACCCCTTCCGCTCGACTACGATCGAGCGGAAGGGGTTTCTTCTTTCATGGAGCGGAAGATCGGTCTCGCACTCGGAGGAGGTGGCGCGCGCGGCCTCGCCCACCTCGGTGTCCTCATCGGACTCGAGGAGGCGGGGATCACGATTCATGCGATCGCCGGGACCAGCATGGGCGCGGCCTTGGCCGCGACGAAGGCGCTCGGCATGGATCTCCGCAGGCTCGAGAAGCTCCTGTGCACGCTGAACCTCAACAGCATGCTCCAGGTGAGCGACAACACGCTCCGCGAAGTCCAGCGGATCATCGGGCGAAGCGTGATGGAGTACTTCCGCGGGTCGACGTGGAAGGAAGAAGCGGCGTCGCCCCCCGAACTGGCGCGGCTCCACGAGCTGTTCTCGCTTCTGACGGCAAGAAAGGGCTTTGCGGACACCCTGGTCCCGTTCGCGGTCGTCGCCGCCGACGTCGAAACCGGGCAGAGAGTCGTCCTGCGCGAAGGGAGAATCGGCCCGGCGGTCACGGCGAGCACCGCCGTGCCCGGCATCTTCTCGCCCGTGGCGTACGGCGGACGCTACCTCGTCGACGGGGGGATCGTCGACAAGCTTCCGGTGGACGTCGCGGTCGAACTCGGTGCGGATTCAGTCATCGCGGTCGACACGGGAGCACCGCTCACCCGCCGGGTCGAAACCTACCTCGAGGCGATCCTCCAGGCGCAGCGAGCGACGTCCAAGCACCTGACTCAGCTGCAGCTCGAGCGCTCGCAAGAGCGTCTGAGCGGTCGTCTTGTCGTCCTACGGCCGGACGTCGGATGGATCCGCATGTTCGGCTTCGAGTACACCGAAGAGGCCATCCAGGCAGGCAAGGCCTCCGTCTCCGCCCACCTGGATGAACTCTACGAACTCGCCGGAATCCCGGCCCCTGGCCCCACGGCTACGGGGCCAACGTAAGCGGACCGGACACCGCGCTCCCGGTCAGCCCGTCCGGATCGGTCGCCACGACGCGAAGGAAGACCTCGCCCGCACCCGCGTAGGGCGTCACGTCCCACAGGAAGCTGCCCTGGTTCGTTAGGTTCTCCACAACCGCACGGCAGGTCTCACCCGCGGCGTCGCAGAGGAAGATCGCGATCTGCAGCGCTGCTGGGCTCCCGTCCGGATCGCTCGCCGTCCACCGCACGACGACGCTGCCGGAGAGCGTTCCGGAGGGAGGATCCACCAGCGCGACGCGAGGAACCGTGCGGAAGTCGAGGGTCGCGGAGTTCTCCGTTCCCGGAGTGCCCGAGATCGGCGTACCCTTCGCGTCGAGCCCCGATGCAGCGCGCCCGTTGTGGGTCGCCCATTGGGCCGGCAGCAACCCCGGGTCGACTCGTTCCATCGACGCGTAGGGGCGCGTTCCTTCGCTTCCCGTCCCCGCTGGCCATCCTCCTTGCTCGCAGAGGACTTCGTCCACCGTCGCCCCCGTCGCGTCGAGCAACCGTAGGTCTGCACCGACGTTTGAGAGCGTTCCCTTGAAGAGCACGTCGGCCCTCATGTCCGCCACCGTCTCGTCGTCGGTTCGCTCGAGGATGAAGTAGCCGTGCGGCGCGATGCTCGTACGCCGCACCTCGACCGTCGCCTCCCCCGGCGCGCCGAGGAGAATCCGCGCCTCTCCGACCACGAGCACCCAACCTGCCAGGTCGACCGCCGAGTCGCCCGAGTTGTAGAGCTCGATCCACTCGTCGTTCGCGGACGCCGCGGTCCCTCCCCACGCCACTTCGTTGATGATCACGGCGCCGCTCGCAGAGAGAGCCATCACGAGGACCGCGATCCCAAGGGCCGGAAGTCCGAATCCTGCTCGTCCCATTCCCATACCTACCTCCTTCTCGTGTCCTTGATGTAGGTAGCTGATCATACTATACAGGATTCTTCCTCATTCGTCTCCATCCGGCCATGTCCGACGCTTGCCGTGGCGTGAAGGTTCACTTCCCGCCGTCGTGACGCCTCCGTATACTCGTCCTTGTACTCAAGGAGGCCCATGGCACGTCTCGCTTCGAGTTCGCTTGGCCTAGCGCTTCTGGCTCTTCTCGTCGCGTCGGCTTCCGCCTCGGCTGCCGCCGAGGCGCACTATGTCCTGTCGCTCGACGTCGACTACGACGCCGGGACGTACGAGGGAACCCTGACCGTTACGTGGGAGAATCCGGCCTCCGAGCCGATCCAAGAGGTCTTCTTCCGGCTCTACCCCAACGCGGCGACCCTCTATGCGGGGGCGTCGGTGGAGATTCTCGACGCGCGCGTGGGCGACACTCCCGTCGACACGGCGCTCTACGTCGACGACACCGTGCTCTGGGTGCCGCTGCCGCAGCCTCTGTCTCCCGCCCAGACGGCGTCCGTGACACTCGCGTTTCGCGGCCGGGCGTCTCTTCGCCTGGACGCCCCTCCCCCAGTCACGCACGAGTACGGGATTCTGACGAAGACGCCGTACGCACTTGTGCTGACGTCGTTCTACCCGCTCCTCGCCCCGTACCTCGCTGAGGGATGGGCCCTCGACCCGGTCGGCGGAATCGGAGACGCACTCTTCTCCGAGGCCTCATCCTACGAGGTCACCCTCCGCGTCGATCGACGCCCGACGCCGATCGCCTCGGGGTTCCTTGTCGACGCGGCCCAAGACGGAGACGCGGTCGTCTACCGCTTCCTCGCGGACCATGCTCGCGACTTCTCGCTCGTCCTCGTGAGCGACGGCCGCGTCCCGCACGGCACCTCGGTCGACGGCCTCAGCGTGCGCGTCTGGTTCGGACCGGGCCACACCACGGCTGCGAACCGCGCCCTGGAACAGGCCCGCGCCGCCGTCGCCCTGGACCGGGACCTCATCGGCCCTCTGCCGTACGACGAGATCGACATCGTCGAGGTTCCCCTTCAGCACATCGGCGGCGTCGAACTCACGGGGCTCATCCTTCTGTCGGAGACGTACACGGTGACTCCCTACGACCCCTTCTTCGACATCCTCGTGTCCCACGAGGTGGCGCATGAGTGGTTCTACGCCGCGGTAGGCAACGACCCGGTCGAGGCGCCGTGGCTGGACGAGGGGCTGGCGACCTACCTCTCGAACGTCTTCCTCGCAGAGATCGTCTCGCCGACCGCCGCGGCCGCCGAACGAGACCGCTGGGCGCGAAGCGCGGCCCTTGCCTCGAGCGCCCACCCGGAGATCCCCGTGACGGCCCCCTTGTACGACTTCCCGGACAGCACCACGTACAGCGCGCTTGCCTATTCGGGCGCCGCGTACGAGCTTGAGGGGATTCGCCGGCTCATCGGTGACGAGGCGTTCTTCGCCGCCCTTTCCTCGTACTACCGAACGTCCCTCTTCTCCATCGCCACCCCCCTCGACCTGCGCCAATCGCTCGAGGCGGCCTGCGGATGCGCGATCGACGGAGCTTTGTTCCCCGGCCCAGAGGTTCCTTGAGGCGCAGCGGAGGTCGTGTCGTTTTCGTTCGACGGCGGTCTCGGCTTCACTTCTTCGGCCACTCTCGGGAAGACGGAGCGGTTGACGCCCCTGTCCAGAGACGACAGAATCGGACGGGCATTCTGTGCAGGTCAGCGTCGTTGGGGGAGGGAGCGGTGATCCGTACGCTCATCATCGTCGCTACACTCTGGACCCTTGCCGTCCCGTGCCTGGCGGCGCAGCCCCCCTCTCCGTGGCTCTGGAGCCCGTACCTCGGCGCGGTCGGGACCGACTTCGCCGCGATCTCGTGGAAGACGGCCCGTCCCGTCACAATCGACCTTCGCTACGCACGGGTCTCTGAGGGAGATGCCGCCGAGCACTGGGACGAGATCCTGACGTTCGAACAGCAAGAGGGAATTGGCGAGATTTGGCTTCGCGGCCTCGTGCCCGCCTCGACGTACCGCTACCAGGTCACCGCCTATGAAGGGGTCGCAGGCTATCCCACGAGGCTCGGAACGCTCCGCACCCTCGCCGAGGATCCGTCGACGATCACGTTCCTGGCGTACGGAGAGACGCGCCTCTTGGCCGACCGCCACCAGCTGGTTGCGGACGCCATGGCGGAGGGCGAGCCGCAGGCTGCGTTCGTGGTTCACGTCGGCGGCCTCGTCGAGGCGCCCGATGCAGCGCACTACACCAACCTGTTCTGGGCCATCGCTGATCTTGCAGGCTCCCGCCCGTACATCCCCGTGCACGACGATGCCCGCAACGTCGGAGAGGAGTACTACGAAACGTTCGCCCTGCCCGTCGGCGGCGGCGACGGCGCCGAGCAGTGGTGGTCCTTCGACTACGGCTGTCTCCACGTCGTCGGTCTCGACTCGGCCCTCGTCGGAGTCGAGTCGGAGGCCGTCCTGCGCGAAGAGGTCGCGTGGCTGCGCGGGGACCTGGCCCGGTCTGCGCAGTCCGCGCGCTTCGTCGTCGTCTTCTGCAGCACCCCCCTCTACAGCGCCTGCCCCACCGCCGCCTCCCAGACGCTGCGAGATGCGTGGGACGCGCTCTTCGTGGAGTACGGGGTCGACGTCGTCATCTCCGGCGGCCACGGCGGCTATGAGCACATCTTCCAGAACGGGATCCACTACGTCCTCACGGCCGGCGGAGGAGGGCCGCTCAGCTCGGAGACCTGCGATTCCGCCGCAGGCACCGTCTCACGGCGCATCAACGCGCTGCACTACCTTCGGATCACTGCGTTTGACGGAACGCTCCGGGTCGATGCCATCCCCGTCGCGTGGGTCACCGACGACGATGTGCTCCCAACGCCGACTGCGGAGCCGATGGACTCGTTCGTCGTGGAAGGAAACTAGCGGAACACCTCGCGATGCCACTGCGGAGGCCGTTGGTCGGGACGCCGGGATTTGAACCCGGGACCTCTTGCACCCCAAGCAAGCACGCTACCAGGCTGCGCCACGTCCCGTCGGATCTATGGTATCTCGCACCGTCGGCCCTGACAAACCGCATCCTTGCGCCAGGGCTCGGCCCCGCCCAGTCAGTCCGAATCGTCGTGGCCGTTCCCATCTCGGCGCAGCAGCCCGCTCAACGAGATCCCCTCGGCGTACTGCTCCGTCAAGTCGTCCGCATCCCTCTGCGAGAGCCCGGCACGACGCAGCTCGAGGTAGAACCGGCGAACGGCACGGCGGCCCATGCACGCGGTTCCGAGCGCCACGCCCCCCAGAGACCCGACGAGTCGGAGAACCAACCCCGCGGCGCAGACACCCGAGATCACTCGTCGCAACTCGACCCACGCTCCCGCTCTCTTCGCACGACGCCGCCGAGGTCGATCCCCTTGCCGCGCATGAGGTCGCGGAGGTTGATCATGTATCCCCGCGCCATGTCCATCGCGTCCTCGCGCGGAATCCCTGCATCGACGAGCTTCTTGTAGAAGGTCGCTACCGCGCCCGCCATCCCTTCGGCCGCCTCGGTCGAGTAGAGGACGTCGCGCAGCCCGCGAAGCAAGCCAGGCACCTTCTCCGCCACAACGCCGAGGACCTCTCTCAGATCGTCAACGTCCTTCACCAAATCGTCCGAATCGTCTCTACTCATCGCGAGCCTCCCTTTCGCCGCTCGAACAGCTTGATGTTCCGACCCAAGACCTGCAGGTCCCCGCGCACCGGGACCCGTCCGCGGACGATCGACGCTCCAAGCCTGAACCCGAGCACGAAGGAGCCGACATCCAGCTGCGCCAGCCGTCTCCCTCCCGTGCGCTCCCGCACCCGCCCCCACACCCTCTCCGACAATCCCTCGATCCCCCGAACGGCATCCCGAACGTCCCCGCGAAGGCGGACCATCTCGGCGACGTCTCGCACGCAGGCCTCACACGTCGCAACGTGGGCCGCAACGTCACGCGACTCCTCCTCGTCCAGGTTTCCCTCGACGTACCACGGGATCAGCTCTCGCACCTCGTCGCACCGTCTCATGTCAGCGCCTCCGCCAGCTTTCGCTTCGCGTGGTACATCCTGGACTTGACCGTCCCCTCGGGAATCTCCAGGGTTGCCGCGATCTCCTTGTACGACAGGCCCTCGTAGAACGTGAGGAACACCACCTCGCGCTGGTCGTCGGGAAGACCTGACAGCGCAGACAGGACCTGCTCGCGTCGCTCCACGGCAGGCGCCGGATCGGGGATCGTCAACACGACGTCGGGAACACGCTCTCCCCGGATCTCGCGTCGCAGGAGGTCCATCGCCCGGTGGCGGGCGATCCCGAACAGCCACGTCGACACCTTCGATCGGCCGCCGAAGCGGCCGGCACCGTTCCACGCCGCGACCATCGTCTCCTGCACAACCTCTTCGGCGAGATGACGGTTGTGAAGCAACGTGTAGCCGTACCGCAGAATCCGCTCGGCGAACCGATCGTAGAGCCCGCGCAGAGCCGCCTCATCTCCCCGGGACACGCGTTCGAGGAGTCGTCGATCATCGTGCTCCTCCGTCCCCGCGCTCTCGTCGTTCCAGGCCGCCACGTTCTCCCCCGTCCTCCGTCGCAGACGTTGCTCGCAACTCCCGTCCTTCAGTTCGTAGGTCGAAGGTTTCCAGCGAACGGTTCAACGCCCGACTCCCGCACCCGCGAAGGGACGGCCCATCACCGAAGAGGATTGCGGGCCCTCGGGCGCTCTGACGGCAGCCTACGACTCCAGCCGTTCGACCGCTCCGGTCGAGACGTCGTAGTACGCGCCGACAATGGCCAGCCGTCCCGTGTCGCCTCGCCGGCCCAGAACCGACGATCGAGTCGGAAGCTCGCTCACGAGCCGGCGCACGTGCTCCCTAGCGGCGTTCGCCACCCGGTCGCCTCGCAGCGCAGCCGTCGCTTCGACGGCAGGCCGGAGCGCAGCGAGGATCCCTTCGAGATGAGGCGACCCGGACTCGCCGCCGACGGCTGCCCCAACCGCACCGCAGCGGCTGTGCCCGAGCACGACGATGACCGGAACCTCCAAGTGCTCGGCAGCGTACTCCAGGCTTCCCAGCGCGTCGCCGCCGATCACGTTTCCGGCGACACGCACGACAAAGAGATCGCCCAAACCCTGGTCGAAGATAAGCTCGGGAGGGACTCGCGAGTCGGAGCACGTCACGACCGCGGCCAACGGCGTCTGGCCGTCGGCAACCGACGCTCGACGGGTCCCGTCCCGCCGCGGCCCGATGGGCTCATCTCGCTGGTAGCGCCGATTCCCCTCCCACAGCTCGCACAACACCTGATCCGCCGTCCGCTTGGCCGTCATGGGGTTCCTCGCTTCTCTGGCAAACGACCCGATCTTACAGCCACGGCGTCAGGGCGTTCTCGCTCAACCGCGCCGGGTGTCCGGAGAAACGAATCTGGCCCTCGCGATCGATCAGAACGGTATGCGGGATCCCGCCGACCTTGTAGAGGTCCTTCACGGCGCGAGCCGCGTCGAATGACCCGTGGAGAACGAAATCCTTCGCGAACCCATGCTCGTCCATGTACGCTCGGCCCCCTTCCGGACTCCGATCCAGATCCACAACCAAGAGAACCACTCCCTCGACGGCATGGCGCGCCGCGAGCGCCTGGACGTCGGGGAACGTCGACTTGCACGGACCGCACCAGCTGGCCCAGAAGTCGACGATGACCACCATCCCTCGCAGTTCCGCGAGAGCGACCGTCTTGCCGTCAAGGTTCTCGAGTGAGAAGTCCGGGGCCGGGCCGAGCGGCTGCCGGCTTGGCGGTAGCCACGAGACGAAGCTCCAACCGATGAGCAACGCCAACCCAACCACGATCCAATACGTCTTCATGAGCGTGTCACCGAACGACCGGCGAGGAGAGTCTGGTGGACGATTGCCTCGTTCGAGGGAGGCGGAACTACGGGCTGCGCAGCGATGCCGGCTCCGCGTGCGGCGCCGTGCGGCCGATGCACCCCGCGGCCTGCCGCGACGGCAACTGCTCTGCAACGTAGGCCTGCACGGCTCGATTGAGCTCCTCGACCAGTGACCGATCGTTTGCCGCCGCGATCAGCGCAAGGGTCTCCAACATCGACGCGTCAATGACCTCTTCGTGCCCCGCCCGCATCCCGACCCTCCTCGTACGATAACGCATCACTGATAGCCGACGGCCGTCACTGCCGTCAAGTGAGATTCCGTCCGCCCGCTCGGCTGACCCGCGGCGCGGCTAAGCCGCAAACTCCTGTCGGTTCGACGACGCGCCGCGCGGACCAGCAACCTCCGAAAGTCGTTCTCTACGGGTCTTCGACGCCGCACCGGACGTTCGTCACCCGGACGGAATCCCTGGCCAGGCATTGGCCTTGCGGCCCGTCGCCGGGTGGGCCGCCTGACCGGGAGCCCCGCCGCCCCGCGCTCGGTATACTGAGCCGAACGAGCAAAGAAGGACTGAACCCAATGTCGAACCCTACAGTCTCTGTGGCACGGTCCGTAAGCGAGCGCTTCCGCGAGCTCGTGGCTTTCGAAGCAACCGAGACAATCCAGGCGGGGCCGATCGAAACGACCGCCCGCGTCCGCTTCCGGAAGCCGGACCGCGTCGTCGTCGAGTACTCATCCTACAGGAACCCCATCGCGGAGGCCGACGAGTTGATCGGCGGAGAGGTCGAGTACGCATCCGACGATCTCGTGGCCATGACGCTCACCTATGACGGCGCACACACATGGCACTCGAGCGCGCGTTCGGGGATTCCTCTGAAGAGGATTGGACGGACGCTCTACGAGCCTCTGCCCGGGTACGACGCCCTCGCCGAACTGTGGTTTCTCGCCGACCTCACGCACGACTTCCTGATTCGGGATGAAGGAACCACGAACGAGGTCGGACGCCCCGCCTTGGCCCTCGGACTGAAGCCGAAGCGAGCCCGTGAGAGCCTCCTCCTGAAGTCGGTGTCGTACCCGTTTGAGCGCGCGATCCTCGACGTGGACGTCGAATCTCTCTTCCCGATTCGCATCCGTTTCCGACCGCCCACTCGATCCACCCTCGCATCGATTCTCGACCCCAACGCGTGGGTTACGATCCGCTACTCGACTCCGCGTCTCGGGGAACCGGGCGCCGACGCCTTCGCGCCGGCGACGCCGGACGATGCACGTTGGCTCGAGGAGACCTTCGCTCGAACCGCCGATCTGTCGAACCTCGTCCCGTTTCCTGTTCGGCTCGACGCGCTGGCGGCCGCCGGGTTCGAGGTTCTCGAGCCGTGCTCGGCAGTCATCGATTCGTCCCGCGAGCGCGGCTATGCCGCCGTCGAGCTTGGGAGGCGCGGCACCGACGAGGCCCCGGACGGAGCGTTCCTCACGCTGCGCATCGGCAACTACCTGTCACGCCACATGGCACGCCGCCGAGCGCTTGTCTCGGAACGGGGAGAGGAGGTGTCGATCGGGGAACGTGCTGCCCGCTTCCTCGACCGCCGCGTCCTGTTTGAGAAGGACGGCGCGCCTCCGCCCTCGTTGGCCTTCCTGCTCGAGGTTGCGTGGGAGCAAGGTGGTGTCTTCGCGATCCTCACCGCGGACGGGGTTTCGAGATCCGAGCTGATCGATCTGGCGACACAGCTCACCGCATCCGGTTAGCTTGCGCCGACCTCGTCGCGCGAAACCCCGCCTCGCAGGTTGATCGACATCCGCTCGATGTCGTCCATCAGCCGGGCGATTCGCTTCGCCTGCCGGGCCGAGACTGCTGCCAGGTCCTGCTGGCTGCACAAGAGCGCGACGCAGAGCGAGACGAACTCGGCACCCGCCACGCTCTCCGCGGTCATCGGACGCGCGGCGGGGTACGTGCAAACGAGGGCACCGATCCGCTCTGCGCCCACCCGAAGCGGGACGGAGATGGCGCTCGCAAGCGCCCCGGTGCCGCGCACCGCGCGGACTCTCCCTCCCGACTGAAGGGCGAAGACCGGGGCATCCGGGAGCGCCAAGGCCCACTCACATCGTCCCTCACAGAGGAGCCGCTCGAGGTCCTCGCCTTCCCACGAGCCGAAGACGCCGAGGGGACGACCCGCATCGGCAAGCGGGTCCCACCGGACGACGGCAGCGCCGGCGCCACCGAGGAGAAGGGCAATCTGCCTCGAGAGAGAGTCCCATCCTTCAGCGTCTCGGACTGCGTCGGCGAACTCACGGATCCGGTCGACCGATCCAGTCCAGATTCCTGCCACGGCCTGTGGCTCGGTGCGACCCACTCCGGAACGGCTTCGCTCCCGGCGCCGAACCAGGCGTGCGAGCAGCCGCGTCCAAGGGCGTTCCTTCCGTTTCATCCTCCGCACAAACTCCCTCAGCCGGCACTGATAGGTGGCTGCGTCGTCATGGATTCATCGGAGTATAGCTTCCAATGGATGAGGGCGCAATAGAACCCAGCATCAAGCCTGGAGAGCGGATCCCCGCCGCTTGACAACCTCCTCGGACCGCTCCACTCTTTTCCCGACATGACGGACACGCCCAACCCACGCGAAGAACTCGAGCGGCTTCGCGCCGAGATCGACCGCCACAACTACCTCTACCACGTCCTCGACCGTCCGGAGATCGAAGACGCGGAGTACGACGCTCTCTTCCGTCGGCTGGCTGCACTCGAGTCCCGGCATCCGGAGTGGATCACCCCCGACTCTCCCACCCAGCGCGTCGGGGCGGCCTCCGCGAGCGTTCTCGCTCCCGCGGCGCACGGCGTCCCGATGCTGAGCCTCGACAACGCGTTCAGCGAGGACGAGCTCCGCGCCTTCGACGCACGGATGCGTGCCTTGCTCAATCAGGACGCCATCCGCTACGTCGCGGAGCCGAAGCTCGACGGCCTGTCCGTCGAGTTGGTGTACATCGACGGTCGCCTCACGCTGGGGTCGACGCGCGGCGATGGGTTGACCGGTGAGGACGTGACGGCAAACCTGCGCACGATCCGCGCCATCCCCCTGAGGCTCCGCGCCGAAGGCCGGCCCCTTCCGGCCCGTCTCGAGGTTCGCGGCGAGGTCTACATCGAGAAGGCTGCGTTTCTTCGGCTCAACCGCTCGAGGGAGGCCGACGGACTCGAGCCGTACGCGAACCCGCGCAATCTCGCCGCGGGCTCCCTGCGACAGCTCGACTCCCGGGTCACCGCGGAGCGCCCCCTGCGCATGTACTGCTACGACGCCGGGCGAACCGACGGGGTCCGATTCGAGTCTCAGGTCGAGCTCCTCACCGCCTTCCCGTCGTTCGGGCTTCCGGTGAACCCCCTCTACGCCGTCTGCGAGACCTTCGACGACGTCACGGCGTTCTATCGCAAGGTCCAGAGCCTGCGCGAGTCGCTGCCGTACGAGACGGATGGCATCGTCGTCAAGATCGACCGGTTCGATCTTCGCAGACAGGCAGGCTTCGCGAGCCGCAGCCCGCGCTGGGCGATCGCCGGGAAGTTCCCCGCCGAACAGGGCGTGACGCGCCTCCTCGACATCCAGGTGAGCGTCGGCCGCACCGGCGTGCTGACGCCCGTGGCCGTGCTCGAGCCGGTCCGCGTGCGCGGCGTCGAGATCACAAGCGCGACCCTGCACAACGAAGACGAGGTTCGCGACAAGGGGATCCTCATCGGCGACCGCGTCATCGTCCAGCGCGCGGGCGACGTCATTCCGCAGATCGTCGGACCGGTCCCCGGCGAACGGACCGGGGCCGAGCGGCCGTTCGCCATGCCGAAGCTCTGCCCGGTGTGCCGCTCGCCCGTCGTACGCCTCGAAGGAGAGGCGGCCCACCGATGCTTGAACACAGCGTGCCCCGCCCGCATTCGTCAGTCGATTCTTCACTTCGCCTCGCGCGGCGCCCTTGACGTCGAACGGCTTGGGCCGAAGCTCGTCGACCAGCTCGTCGACCGCGGCCTTGTCTCACGACCCGGCGACGTCTTCCGCCTCGACCGCGACACCCTGATCGGCCTCGACCGCATGGGACCGAAGTCGTCGGACGCGCTCGTCACCGCGCTCGAGGCGGCGAAGACCGTTGCGCTCGACCGCCTTCTCTACGGACTCGGGATCCCGGAGGTCGGCGCGCACACCGCCGCGATTCTCGCGCGCCACTACGGCACCCTCGAGCGCCTCGCCGACGCGTCGCCGGCCGACCTCATGGCGGTCCCGGATGTCGGCCCCCAGACCTCCGAAGCGATCGTCGACTTCTTTGCGAACGAGGAGAACCGTCGGACCATGGCGGAACTGCTCGAGGTCGGCCTGCGGATCCAAGCGCCGGCGCCCATGGATGCTGCACCCGAAGGTCCCCTGACCGGGAAGCGGTTCGTCTTCACCGGCACCCTCGCTTCGATGACGCGAGACGAGGCCGGACGGCGCGCGGCTGCGCAGGGTGCCGTCGTCGTCGACTCCGTCAGCTCGAAGACGGACTACGTCGTTGCCGGCGCCAACCCCGGATCGAAAGAGAAGAAGGCTCGGGAGCTCGGGGTCGCAGTCCTGTCCGAAGACGCATTCCTTGCACTCCTCTCCCGCCATGACTGACCCGACGCTTCTCGACCTCACCCACGACGCCCTGGCGCACGCGCTCGAGGCCCTCGGACATCCGGCCTACCGTGCCCGGCAGATCGAGACCGCCGTCCTCCAAGGCCTCGCGGCGTCGTACGATGAGGTCTCGACACTTCCGGTCGCCCTCCGTCGGGACCTCGCCGCGCGGATCCCATTCACCGTCTGCGACCCGGTGGGTTCCGCGGAATCTCCGGACGGCGAGACCCGGAAGACGCTCTTCCGGCTCCGCGACGGCGAGACGATCGAAGCGGTCACCATGGCCTACCCGGACCGGTTCACGGCGTGCGTCTCCTCGCAGGTGGGGTGCGCGGTGGGTTGCCCGTTCTGCGCTTCCGGGCAGGGCGGGTGGGTGCGCGACCTCTCCCCCGGCGAAATCGTGGCCCAGGTCCTCCACGCGGCGCGCGCCGCGTCCCGCCTCAACCGCCGCCTGACGAACGTCGTCTACATGGGCATGGGCGAGCCCTTCTCCAACTACGACGCCGTCCTCTCCTCGATTCGCATTCTGAACGATCCGAGAGGCTTCGGCCTCGGCGCGCGGTCGTTCACCCTTTCGACGGCCGGAGACGTCCCCGGCATTCGGCGCCTCGCTGCCGAGTCTCTTCAGGTCAACCTTGCCGTGTCGCTGCACGCCGGGAACGATGAGCTGCGAAGCTCGCTCATTCCTCTCAACCGGCAATTCCCGCTCGGCGAACTCCTCGAGGCGTGCCGTGCCTACGCCAAGACCACCCACCGCAGGGTCACGTTCGAGATTGCGCTGATCGACGGCGTGAACGACGGGCGGCGCCACGCCGCCGAGGTCGCCGAGCGGCTCCGCGGTCTCCTCTGTCACGTCAACCTGATCCCGTGGAACCCCGTCCCGCATCGGAGATGGCGCCGGAGCGCCGCAGCGGCCGTGGAGACGTACCGAGAGGTTCTCACCAAGGCGGGGATTGCGACGACGGTCCGCGACAGCCGCGGCGTCGAGATTCAGGCTGGATGCGGGCAATTGCGGTCGCAGCGCCAAGCCGAAGACGCGCGCTCGGCTACCCGTTGAGCAGGCTCTTGTAGACCTCGAGCGCTCGTTCTCCCCAGCGCTCGCTGATCCGGTTCATTCCTTCCTGAACCAGCTGCCTCGCCCGCTCGCGGCTCACTTTCATGATCCGCCCGACATCGGCGAAGTTGTACGGACATCCGTCCTCGATGCCGTAGTGGAGACGAATCGCGAACGCCTGGCGAGCCGGCAGCCCGGCCAGCACGCCCTCGAGTTCGTCGCGGAACAGGAGCCGCAGCGCTTCCTGCTCGAGCGAGAGGCCGCTCTCGTCGGCAACGCGCTCCTCGAGCGGCTCCTCGCTGTCGCCCGAGGCGACGATCCGATCCAGAGAGACGATCTCGCCAACTTGGGCCTCGACCTGCCGCAGACGGTCCACCGACAGGCCGAGCACCTCGCCGACCTCCGCCTCGCCGATCACGTCCTGCTCCGCCATCGATCGAATCTGCGCCATCCGCCGCACCGCGCGGAAGAGGTAGTCAGGGATCCGGATCATGCGCGTGTACTCGCCGATCGCTGCGAGCATCGCGCGGCGGATCCACCACGCTGCGTACGTGCTCAACCGGTAGCCGCGCTCGGGATCGAACCGATCGACCGCTTCGATCAAGCCGATGTTCCCTTCCTGGATGAGATCGATGAGCGGCATCCCCGTGTCGGCATACTCCTGGGCGATCTTCGCGACCAAACGAAGGTTGGAGACGATCAGTCGATCCCGCGCACCTTCGACGCCTGCCGCCATGTCCCGCGCGGTCTTCTGTTCCTCCTCGCGGGAAAGGACGGGGAACCGCGCGATGTCGCGGAAGTAGATCGTCAGCACCGACGGACCGGAGGATTCCCGTTCCGGCTTCTCTTCGAGGTCGTCCTGTTCTTCGGCCATACCCTTCTCCGGCACTCTACGCCACCCCGGCGCCTTCGTCCATGGAGGCGTGATCCCCGTCAGGGAATTCGCTCGATGTGATGCGCGTTACATCGAGCGCGGCCACGACCGCAGAGACCCCCAAGATCTCCGCCAAACTCGGATGAGTTCGCCCCTCGTCTCCCGAGACGAGCTCTTTCACGTACAGGCCGCCGTCGGTCACGAGCTCGATCTCGGCCTCGCGGGACCCCGTCATCCGACCTCGGATCTCGTGCAATCGACGCTCTCGCACGAGGTCGGCGCGACGATGGGCCACGCGCCTGGGCGTCCGCTGGCGGATCGTGCCGACAAGACCCTCGAGCGCCTTCTCCAGCACCGCTTCTTCGATCTCGCCGCCGAACGCCACGCGGGCAACGTAGCGCTTCGTGGCGCGCGTCTCCTTCACCTGCGCCACGGCCTCTCGACTCGCCCAGCGGAGTTCCGAGACCTCCACGCGCCCGACCGCCTCACGCGCGAGAGTCCGTTGCAGCGCGTCCAAGTCGAGCGATCGGACGCGCGGGGTCACGAGTTCGAGCACGAACGGACGTCCGGTTCCGAGCATCCGCGCGTCGATGTCCTCTCGCCCCGCCCCGTGCAGGTGCGCACCCTCCGCCCGCGCCGCGTCCACGAACGGCCGAGCCACGATCTCCTCGACGGACTCCGCGTACTGCTTCCCCGTCCCTCCACACGCTTCGCACCCGCGGCCCTTGCACCGGCGACACGGCCAGTGGGTCTGCGGGATTCCCCGAACAAGCTTCCGGTAGCGGCCGTAGAGGAAGACCGAGGCCACCCTAACCGCCACCTCTCGCCGCTCGAGATCCACGGTGAACGTGACGTGCGGGTCGCGGAAGTCGACCGTCCCGCGGCCCACGAGCGCTTCGAACGCCTTCCCAACGCAGCGATTGAACGCGTGCTTGAGCGGCTCGGCGGTGCCCGTGGGGAACCGCTCGAGGAAGTACGCCTCGACCTCGCTCAACCTGGGCGTCGGCCGCACGCCGAACAGGTAGGTGTCGAACTCGATCTCCTCCACCCGGGCGGCGGCCCGTCTCGCCCACTCCTCGACCTCGTCAAACAGACCGCCGCAGACCCAGCACGTGCCCCCAGGCGCATCCGCTCCGATCGGCGCAAGAAGCGAGCGGAGGGCTCGCCCCCGATCGGCATTCGACAGTCCCCGGCCGAGTTGGCCGAAGGCCCCCCCAAGGCACGCGTCGCAGATCGGACCGGCGGCAGCGATGTCGCGAGCCGCAGGCAGCACGCTTCGCGCGTCGAACCGTTCGCCGGTCATCGGCTCGTCCCGAAGTCGCGGTAGAGGATCATGGTTCGATCTTCGCGAATGAACCCGACAGACGCCAAGTCCTCGGCCGCGGAGGTGTCGCCCACGGCCGTCCCGTCCCACGTCTCGACACGGACCGCGGCGCGCTGCCCGGCGTGTCGTACGAGCCCGGCGAGAAGAGAGAAGGCCGACCGTCGTTCCACGGCATCGAGATCGACGAGCGGCACCAGGCGCGCGCCGTGCGCCTCGACCCCGAGGATCGGCGCCCCCGCACGGAAGACAAGGTAGTTGCCGGGGAGCCGTCTCACGCTATAGCGGTCTCCGTTCGGGCGGACGATCGGGTACGCCTCTCCGCACAGGTTCGCGGGGTCGCACGTCCCCAACAGGACGGGGCTTTCCTCGCCGCGTTCTCCGGCCAGTTCCACGCCTGCGCCCGGCGCGGCGAACTGAGGCCCTGAGAGCCCCGACACGAACACCCCGCGATCCACTTCGCCGCGCCACTCCATCCGAGACAGGAGCCCGTACGCCTCGCTCCACCGAACTCCGACGGGGTCTCGCTCGAGCGTTTCGCGGCACAGGACCCGTGTCCGCGAGAGGGCCAGCCGGAGGAGCCGAGCGGTGTCTTCTTCGCTCCGCTCCGCCGCGTCGGGCGTCACCGACCACCGCCCAGCAACGGCAGGGCGTCCCGCCGCGCGAGCCGGCGTCGCCGCGGGG
>JAQTNX010000038.1 GCA_028713635.1 Candidatus Bipolaricaulis sp. | reverse complement strand
TCCCCGGGGCTCTCTGCAACAGCGCTCGGGCCCTGGTCGTGACGCTCGCCGTCGTCTGGGCCTCGAATCTCCCGGTTCTGGAGGTGGCCGACGTCATCCCGGGCTCTCCAGCCGCCGCGGTCCTCCAACCCGGAGATCGGATCGTGGCCATGGACGGGAGAGCAATCTACACGACCGATCAGATCACGACGGCGATCCGCCGGGCGGGCGCGTCGCCGATCGACATCCAGGTGGTCCGCCGCGGAGCGACCCTGCACGTCACGGCTGTCCCGCGCTACTCGGAGGACGCTTCGCGATACGAGATCGGCGTCTACTTCGGCGCCACCGCGCCGACGAACGAGGTTGTCCGACTCGAGTCGACCTCGCCCCTCTACGCCGCCGGCGTCAAGGACGGAGATCGCATCGTCGCCGTGAACGGCCAACCCGTCGGGACGGAGACCGCCCTCATCGTCGCCCTGGAGGCCGCCTTCGAATCGTCCGACACGGTCACGCTCGAGATCGCGCGAGGAGAGAGCCACCTGCCCGTCGCCATCGTCCGCCAGGACCGCACGGCCAGCGCCATCGTGGACGGCGCCACGTTCGCCGACCTCGGCATGGAGTACCATCGCCCGGGGCTCGCCAACGGGTTTGCTCTCGGAGTCCGCCAGTTCGCCTCGTACGTGACGCTGCTCGCGCAATCGATCCGCGGCATCATCGGGGGAAGCATTCCGGCCAAGGACGCGATTCAGGGGCCGATCGGCATCGCCAAGGTCGTTCGGCAGGGCTTCGACCTCGGCTTCCTCGTCTTCCTTCAGATCCTGGCGTTCCTGAACCTGAACCTCGGGCTGATCAACCTGATTCCGTTCCCGGCCCTCGACGGAAGCCGCGTGGCGTTCGCACTCTACGAGTGGGTTCGTGGAAGGCCGATTCCGCCGGAGAAGGAAGGCATCATCCACGCGATCGGCTTCGTGATCCTGATCGGGCTGATGGTCTTGATCACGTATCAGGACATCCTGCGGCTGTTTCGATGAGGGCCACGGCCCACGCGGCCATTCCTTCGCCGCGACCGACCGCGCCCATTCCCTCGCTCGTGGTCGCCTTCACGCTGACACGGGAGGCCTCGATCCCGAGTGCGTCGGCGAGCCGGCGCCGCATGGCTGGGAAGTGCGGCACGAGCTTGGGGCGTTCCGCGATGACCGTAGCGTCTACGTTCACAACCCTGTAGCCGGCCGCCGTGAGCCTCACCCGCACGTCGGCCAGGAGCGTCAGGCTCGAGATGCCACGGTAGGCCGGGTCGGTGTCCGGGAAGTGGACGCCGATGTCGCCGAGGCCGGCGGCTCCGAGGACGGCGTCGCAGATCGCGTGCGTCAGGACGTCGGCGTCTGAGTGACCGAGGAGTCCTTTCTCGTGGGGAATCGTCTCTCCCCCGAGAACGAGGGACCGCCCCACGACGAATCGATGGAAGTCGATCCCGAGTCCCGTCCGAACTTCAGTCACGCGAATCCTCCTCGCGCTCGGCTCGTCGAACCGCGTCGGCGGCGAGCCCGGCGGGGAATCCCCGCCGCAAGAGGTGGTCCATCGCCCGGCGTCGCCTCGCGTCCGGCTCGGTGGACGCGAGCCGCGTCCACCGAGCCGTCGCAAGCTCCCGCGCGATCTCGGACTCCCGCGATGCGGGGTACGATGCGTCCAGCGCTCTCACGATCTGCTCGTGAGGGATTCCTTTCGCCTCCAGCTCGCGCTCGATCGCCCGCCGGGACAGCGGATGATGGAGGAGACGATCGTCGACCCAGAGCTTCGCGTAGACGCGGTCGTCGATCAGCTCTTCCTCAACGGCCCGACGGACGGCGGCCTCGGCCTCCTCGGAGGGGAACCCCGCACGTCGCAACCGACCGGACGCCTCCCGCTCGGTGAGCGGTCGACGTCGCAAGAGCTGCGAGAGCGTCGCCCACGCGTCACTCCTCTTCGGCGTCGTCCGCTCCTATGGCTTTCAGGGTGGCTCCGAGCGCCGCCTTCTCGCGAATGGCCGTCTCGAGCCTCTCGGCGAGCTCCGTGTCCTCTTCGAGGGCTTGCGCGCTGTTGCCGATCCCTTGGCCCAGCCGCTCGCTCTCGAACGAATACCACGAGCCGCTTCGCGTGATCAGGCCGAGCGCCTCTCCGGTGTTGATGAGGTCGCGGGACCGGACGATCCCCTTTCCGTAGATCACGTCGAAGGTCGCCTCTTTGAACGGGGGCGCCACCTTGTTCTTCACGACACGAACGTTGACGTGCACGCCGATCCGTTCTGTACCCTCTTCGATCTTCCCCGCGCCCCACATCTGGAGTCGCAGCGAGGCGTAGAACTTGAGCGCCCAGCCTCCCGCGGTGGTCGTCGAGGGACCGAAGCGCGAGGCGCTGATCATCGACCGCATCTGGTTCGTGAACACGACAATCGTCTTCGACTGCGAGATCGCCCCCGACAGCTTACGCATCGCCTGGCTCATGAGGCGAGCCTGCAGCCCAACCTGGGAGTCTCCCATCTGTCCTTCGATTTCCGCCGTGGGGACAAGGGCCGCGACCGAGTCGATGACGATGATGTCGATTGCGCCGCTCCGCGTCAGTTGCTCGGTGATCTCGAGCGCCTGCTCCCCGGAGTTCGGCTGCGAGATCAGGATGTGGTCGAGATCCACGCCGAGCGCGCGGCTGTAGGTCGGGTCGAGCGCGTGCTCTGCGTCGATGAACGCTGCGGTCCCCCCGCGCTTCTGGACCTCGGCGATCATGTGCAGGGCGAGCGTCGTCTTTCCGCTCGACTCCATGCCGAAGATCTCGATGATTCGTCCGCGCGGTATTCCCCCGACCCCAAGGGCGATGTCGAGCGCCAGCGACCCCGAGGGCACCGTCTCGACCTGCAAGACCTGTGCCCCGTCGCCGAGCCACATGATCGAGCCTTCGCCGTACGCTTTCTTGATCTGTTTGAGCGTACTCTCAAGCACTTCGCGCTTCCCCATGATCCCCCCCTGCGTGGAGTCTTCCCCCGTATTCTAGGACAATGCTCGAGTTGCTTCAAAGCGCGTCGAGCGTCACGCTCCCGCAATCCTCGGCGACTGCTGCATCTCGTGCACCGCGCGTGCGAACTCCGCTCCAGCCGCGTGCTCGACGCCGCGCAGGCGCAGCAGCCCCGCCGGCGTCCGCACGTCCAGCCCGTTGCGCCGTCGCTCGACGCGCAGATCGGCTACCTCGAGCTCCCGCCCGATGTTGGGCGCCTGGCCTCCCCGGCGGAGCAGCCGTAGCGCCAGGCTCGCAGCCAGCTTCTGCATCACTGCGGTGAGGAATCCCGCATCCCGCGGGTCCACGTCGGACAGGCGCACGAGGGCGTCCCTCGCCTCCTGTCGCGTGTCGCGAGCCCGCTCGACGACAACCGTCCCCTTCTCCGTCAAAACCAGGGTGACGAGGTCTTGGGCGTCCGACACCCTGGCGCGCTCCGGAAGCCACACGACCTCGACGATCGTCTCCGTTCCGATCCCCCGCAACGTTCGCTCCCCGAGCGGCGCGAACCGCAACCCCTCAGGGAGCGGAGTGCTGTCGTACACGCGCCCCGTGGACAGGATCTGGCCTCCCTTCGCCAGGCTCGACAGCCGCTGCGCCAAGTTCACCGCGTGGCCGATGAAGTCGATGTCCGTCATCACCGGCGTTCCGGTCGCGATGCCGATCCCAACGTCAATCGACTCCGAGGAAGGGACCGCGTTCTCCGCCCTGAGAGACTTCTGGATCGACGCCGCGGCGAGGATGGCCGAAAGGGGAGCTTCGAACGCCGCCATGACCCCGTCTCCGAGGGACTTCACGACGATCCCGTACTCGCTCACCCGCGCCCGAACGATGTCCTCATGCCGCTGAGTGAGGCGAAAGGCCGCCTGGTCCCCTTGCCGCATCGCGTAGCTCGAGAAACCGCGCAGGTCGCTGAACAGAAGGGCGATCTCTTCTCCCGCCTCGATCTGACCGCGCAGCATCTGGCGTATCTTGAGGGTACGGCTCCACGACAAGGGTAGTCCTTTCGGTCGGCTAGAAAACGGAATCGCCGTATTATATCATGGATTCCAGCGTTCGCGTCGTGAAAAGGAGCGTGGAATGGACAGCGCAAAGATCATTGACGCCCTCAAGAAGACACCCATCTTCGCCAAGACGAGTGACGAAAGCCTGCACTCCTTGTTGAAGTCGGCGATCCAGAAGACGGTTCCCGGGGGGACCAAGATCGTCGAGAAGGGGCAGTCGGGCATCGGCTTCTACCTCGTCCTCTCGGGCAAGGCCGACGTCATGTCCGGGGGGAAGAAGCTGGCGGAAGTCGACGAGGGTGGTTTCTTCGGCGAGCTGTCTGTCATCGACGGAGCGCCGAGAACGGCCGACGTCGTGGCCAAGGGCGAAGTCACGTGCCTTGTCGTCTCGCAGTGGGCGATGCGCAGCCTGATCGACACGCACCCCGAGATCGCCCTCTCGATGCTGGACGAACTCGTCCGCAGGCTCCGCGCGACGAATGAGAAACAGGGGATGTGCTCGTAGGAGGGAACGCGTCGCTCCGCCCGTCTCGATCCTTTGCCTCGGGTCGTCCGCCGCGCTGACGGACGGAGGCCCGTGGAATTCGTTCCTGATCGACGGGCGGCTGTTTCTTTGGAGATCCCGCCTACACGCTCATCGAGCTACGCCGCCGGAGAATCGACCTCGCGCGCATGGAGTGCGTCATGGTCCGCCATCTCCACGCCGACCATGTCTTCGGGATCCCGTTCCTCCTCCTCGAGTACGCCATCCGGCGCGAGCGGACGGGGCGCCGCTCACGCTCGTCGGCCCCCGGGGCTGAAGGAGTGCGTGAAGACGCGGTGCGCCCTCGCGTGGCGTGGCATCTGCTCGGAGGGCACCGAGCTTCCCGTGCCGATCACCTACGTCGAGACGAGCGCAGATCGTGAGATGTCTGTCGGCGACGTGCAGTTCGTCGCCTTCCCGACGGTCCACTACGATCAGCCGTCGGGTACCGGATTGCCTGCTCCGGGGACACCGGGCCGTGTGCGGCCCTCGACGCGCCCGTTGACCGAGCCGACGTCGCCATCGTCGAGCTTGCGCATCCCGATACGAGAACAGACCGCGGCCACCTCAACTCCGCAGACGTCGCCCGCCTCGCCGGGCCGCTCACGACCCGCGGAGCGAAAGTCCTGACGACGCACATGACGGGAAGGCCGCGGCGGATCCCCGGAGTCACGTTCTGCAAGCCGGGCAGAACCTATCGCACCTTAGGAGTCAGCCCGGCTCGGCGCCGACCTGCCGCTCATGAGCCGCCCCGCTCTTTCGTCCACGTGAGCGGCCCCGCTCCGTCGTCTACGAGCGAGCACCTAGCGCTCGTAGCAGTCCCGGCAGCGAGCTTCGTACGTTCCCAACCCGCCCACCTGGATCACCGGGCCGCTCGACGAGGCCGGCTTTCCGTCGATCAGGCGCTGCGACCGCGTGGCAACCCCACCGCACTTGACGCACACCGCTTGCAGTTTGGCCACCTGGTCGGCGAGCGACAGAAGCGTCGGCATCGGACCGAATGGCTCCTCTGCGAAGGTGAGGTCGAGGCCGGCGACGATGACGCGCTTTCCCAGACCGACGAGGGCCTGGCAGAGGTCGGGGAGCTTGGCGGAGAAGAAGTTGCCCTCGTCGAAGGCAACCACGGCCGCCGCGTCGATGGCGGGGCGGCCGACGATCCGTTCGAGTGCCTCGAGCGTCTCGTCGCCGGGCGCCAGAAGGTGCGCCGCAAACTCGCGTCCGTAGTGGGTCATGATCGACGTCGTGCTGTACCGATCGTCGATCGTCGGCTTGAACAGAAGGATCGTCCCGTGCGCGATCCGGACCCGTTCGAGCCTGCGGATGAGCTCCTCCGTCTTCCCGGAGAACATGCACCCCGTGATCACTTCGAGCTGACGCGTCTTCGTCGTCACGTCCCCTCCTCAGGTAGCGGCAAGAAGTCCGTACGGTAGAGCGATTCGATCGGCCACAGGTCGCCGATGATCCCGTTTTCGAAGAGGAACGCCTGAAGCGTGCCCCACACCCCCGCGCCATCGTGTCTCGCCCCCCCGGCGTAGAGCGGAAGCGTCGCCGCGTAGGCACGGCGATCGAGCTCGCCATCGAGATCCGGGTTCGCGCGCAGGAACGCGGCGAACGCGGCATCGGGATCGGCCTGCGAACGGCTCACCGCGTCGGCCACAGCCGCCACGAAGGTTCGAAGGTCCTCGGATCTCTCCGTCGCCAGGTCGGGGTGAACGGCAAACAGGAGCTCGTACGTTGCAGGAACGCAGTACGCCTCCTGCGGGAAGAAGACCCCCGGCCTGCCAACGAGCTCGACCTCGATCGGCTCGAAGTTGCGGAACGCGCCGATCGCATCGACGCTCCCCGCAAGGAGCGAGGCCACGGTGCTGTACCCAATCGGGATCAACTCGACCACGTTCGGGTCTACGCCTGCGCAGCGAAGCATCGTCCGCCACAGCACCGGCTCGAGCGGCTCGAGGGAGTACCCGATCCGCTTCCCCGCGAGATCGGAGAGCGAGTCCATCGCTCCGTCCGCAAGCGCGAGCAGCCCGCCGAGCCCTTGGCCGACAAGCGCACCCACCGCGATCAGCGGCAACCCTTCCGAGCGTGCGATCAGGTAGTTCATCTGCGGCGTCAGGCACAGGTCGACGGCTCGCGCCGCCGCGAGCTTCACGGGATCGCTCGGGTCGCCGGGCACGATGAACTCGACGTCGAGCTTGCCCCGTAGGGTCTCGGCGGCGACGTAGAGCGGCACGTGGTTCGGGTTGGGAAAGAAGTCCAGGCACACGCGGAGAGGACTTGCTTGCGCAGCCGCGCTGAGTGCCAACGCCGCGCCGACCAGCACGACGAGCTTCGCCCGCAACGTACCCCTCCCCCTCTCACCCGAAGCGGCGGCCGTGCGCCGCCCAGTGCAGCATCCGACGCTCGATTATCCGGAACCCGGCGAAGAGAGACAACCCAATCAGCGTCAGCATCAGGATAGCGGCGAACACGAGGTCGACGCGCAGGCGCGCGTTCGACTGCAGCATGAGGTACCCGAGGCCGCGGCGGGCGCCCACCCACTCTCCGATCGTCGCCCCGACCACCGACAGCGTCGCCGCGACCTTGAGGCCGGAGAACAGGGACGGGAGGGCCGCCGGCAGGAAGAGCTTGGCGAGCGTCTGTCGCCGCGACGCGCCCATTGTGCGGAAGAGGTCGACCATGTCCGAACGCGTCGAACGAAGCCCGTCGAGCGCATTCACGGCGACGGGGAAGAAGCCGATCAGCGCGGACACAACCACCTTCGGCCACAGGCCGTAGCCGAGCCATACAATCAGAAGCGGGGCGATCGCGAACACCGGCACCATCTGAGATGCGATGACGAACGGCTCCACCGCGCGCCGGACCCCGTCCGAGTAGAAGAGAAGGACGGCGAGCCCCAAGCCTCCCGCGCCGCCCAAGAGGAGTCCGAGAAGGATCTCGGCGAGGGTGACTCCGGCATGGCCGAGGAGGAGCGGAAACTGGCCGACGAACGTCGCGAGGATCCGCGACGGTGGAGGCAGGATGTAGGCGGGAACCGAGAACACCCGAACGCCGATCTCCCAGAGCCCGAGCGCCGCCAGGAAGAGCAGGACTGGAACGAAGACTCGTCGCGCCGTCACGACGTCCCTCCCACGAGCACCCCGAGGATCTCCGCTCGCCGGCGCATGAACGCCAGGTCGGTGCGCACTCGCGGGCGCGGCAGGTCCTCGAAGCTCCATTCGGACAGCACGCGCGCCGGGCGCGGCGTCAAGACGACGAGTCGATCCGAGAGGACGACGGCCTCTTCCACGTCGTGCGTGACGAGGACGATGGTCTTCCGTAGCTCGTTCCACACGGAAAGAAGCCACTCCTGCATCGAGGCCCGCGTCAGCGGATCGAGTGCGCCGAGCGGCTCGTCGAGCAGGAGGATCGAACGTCCGGAGAGGAACGTCCGCATGAGGGCGACCCGCTGCTGCATGCCTCCGGAGAGCTGCCATGGGTACATCGACTCGAACCCGGACAGGCCGAACCGCTCGAAGAGACCTGTCGCCTCCGCGAGCGCCGTGGCTCGTGGAACGCCGGCGATCTCCGAGGCGAGAACGGCGTTGTCGATGGCCTTCCTCCACGGCAGGAGCGTGTCCGACTGCGGAAGGAGCGCGGCGGCCCCAAGGCGCTTCTCGCGCGCTCCGTGTACGAGGGCGCTGCCGGCGTCCGGCTCGAGAAGGCCGGCGATGATCCGCAAGAGCGTCGTCTTCCCGCACCCGGACGGCCCGATGACGGTAATCCAGTCTCCGTCGCTCGCAACGAAGGACACGGAGTCGAGGACGCCGAGTCGAACGCCCCGAACGTCAAACGCCTTCCTCACCGAATCGACTTCAAGAGTCACCGGCGACCTCACGCGCATCCCTCCACGCACCCTGTGCGCATCTCGATTGTAGCGGTTCTCTAGGCGTCTTGGCCGAGGGTGGAGCCCCTGCTATACTAGCTGCCCCATGGCCGACCCCAGTCGCGGACAAGCGCTCGAAACGACCCGAACGGAGTCGTACTACGTCGCGCGGCGTCGAGCCTACAAGGCTTTCCTCTACATCCTCATGTTCGCCGGGTGCGCCGTCATGCTGCTCCCCTTCTTCTGGATGCTCACGACGTCGTTCAAGACGGAGCTGGAAGCGATGCGGATGCCGCCGCAATGGATCCCGAGAACGTGGCTGTGGGAGAACTACCCCGTGGCGCTCGCCCGAGCGCCGTTCGGACGCTACTTCTTCAACAGCTTCTTCGTGTCGATCCTGTCGACGATCGGCGAGGTGTTCACGACCATCCTTGCCGCGTACGCGTTCGCCAAGATGCGGTTCTTCGGGAAGAACTTCCTCTTCGCGCTTCTCCTCGGGACGATGATGATCCCGGGGGAGATGCTCCTCATCCCGAACTACGTCACGCTCGTGCGGCTCAACTGGTTCGACCACTACGAGGGGCTCATCATTCCGTGGCTCGCCTCGGTGTTCGGGATCTTCCTCTTGCGCC
Source organism: Candidatus Bipolaricaulis sp. (assembly GCA_028713635.1). Taxonomy (GTDB): domain Bacteria; phylum Bipolaricaulota; class Bipolaricaulia; order UBA7950; family UBA9294; genus JAPLGD01. The sequence goes on along the minus strand of JAQTNX010000038.1, from coordinate 7,490 downwards.
AGTTCTTCCGATCCCTTCCCGACGAGCTGTGGGACTCGGCGCGCATCGACGGGTGTCGTCGGTTCCGCTACCTGTGGACCATCATCGTGCCGCTGTCGAAACCGGCGATCCTGACTGTGGCGCTGCTCAAGTTCCTCGGAAGCTGGAACGCCTACCAATGGGTGCTCCTGATGACGAACGCCCAATCCATGCGGACGGTCCCCGTCGGACTGACGATGTTCAGCTCGGACATCGGCACCGAGTACCAACTTCTGATGGCCGCGTCGGTCGTGGCGATTGTGCCGATCCTGATCCTCTTCTTCTTCACGCAAAAGCAGTTCATCCAGGGCGTGGCCCGGACGGGAATCAAGTGATGACGTGGGAGTCAAGGAGGTGGTCGGCCTTCGGAGAGACGGTGCGTCGTCGAAAGGCTGATCCGGCGGAACCACAAGGCAACAAGGAGGGAACATGCTGCGCAAGCTGACGTTGGTTGGGCTCGCGGCGGTCATGCTGTTCGGAATGGCAGCGATCGCGCAGGAGCCCGTCACGATCGAGTTCTGGCATGCGATGAGCTCGGGGCACCAGCCGAACCTGCAGAAGCTCGTCGACGATTTCCATGCGGCGTACCCGTACATCACGGTCACGCTCGTCTACCAGGGCAACTACGGCGCGCTGCAGGGCAAGATCGACGCGGCCGTCGTCGCGAAGAACCTGCCCGCCATCGCCCAGGTGTACGAGAACTGGGTGACCCCGATCGCGTCGATCCTGTACCCGATCGGCAACTTCATGACCGACGCAGAGAAGGCCGACATCATCGACGGTCTTGTCCCGAGCAACACCTACAACGGAGTGCTGACCACGGTCCCGTTCAATAAGTCGATCATGGTCATGTACTACAACAAGAGCCTCGTGACGACTCCGCCGACCACGTGGGCCGAGTTCCTCGAGCTGGCGAAGGCCCTCACCGTCGACGTGGACGGCGACGGCAAGATCGACCGCTACGGCACGGCGTTCCGCCCGGCCGCGAACCCCGAGCAGTTCCTCATCTTCCTCGAGCAGGCGGGTGGTTCGATCCTGAACGCGGACTGGACCGAGGTCACGCTGAACAACGACGCCGGCAAGGCGGCGGTCGAGTTCGTCGGCAGCCTCATCCCGTTCTCGTACATTACGAGCGAGTACATGAGCGATCACATCAAGGACGCGGCCATGTTTGTCGACACGTCGGCCGGCATCGGCTACAACGTGAAGGCCGCGACGAACGCCGGGTTCGAGCTTGGCGTTGCGACGCTGCCCGCCGGCCCGGCGAACTTCAACTCAATGATCCAGGGAACGAACCTCGCCGTCTTCAACACCGAGAACCTGACTCAGGCACAGAAGGACGCGGCCGTCCTGCTGGCGAAGTTCCTCATCCGTCCCGAGAACACCGTGTTCTGGGCCGAGAAGAGCGGCTACCAGCCGGTCGTGAAGTCGGCGTACAACACCCAGGAGTGGCTGAACTGGGTTGCGACGCACGACTACCAGATTCAGATGTCGGAGCAGATGCTGAACTCGTTCTCACAGATCCTCCACCCGAACTACGGCGACATGCGCAACGTGCTGTCGTCCGGGTTCGACGAGATCATGCGAGGCGTCGTCCCGCCGCTCGAAGGACTGGAGAGCATGGCGGCGGAAATCGAGGCGCTGCTCGAATAACCACACCCACGACGGAAGGGGCTCGTCCGAGCCCCTTCCGCCTCATCGTCGTTCGACAGGGAAGGGGCGAAGTCGCCCGGAATGAAGAGACCGCTCGGAGCTGGGAAGAAGGCCGGGGCCGCAGACGGGAAGACGATCGATCCGTTTCGGCTGCCGCGGGATCGCGCCTTCTGGCGCGAGACGCTCGCAGCCTATTGGTATCTGATTCCTGCGTTCCTCGTGCTGGGCACGTTTGTCTTCTACCCGTTCTTCTCCGCGTTCAAGCTCAGCCTATTCAAGTGGAGCTCGCTCAACCCGCCGGGAACCTTCATCGGCTTCGAGAACTACCGCTACATCTTCCACGACAAGTACTTCTGGCGGGCGATGGGACACACCTTCTACTACGTCGGGATCACGGTCCCCGTGACGCTCGCCCTCTCCATCCTCGTCGCAACGCTCCTCAACCAGGGGCTCCGCTTCCTGTCGTTCGCGCGGACGTCGTTCTTTCTCTCGTACATCAGCCCGGTCGTGGCGATGGCCATGGTCTGGCGCTGGATGTACAACGTCGACTACGGTCTCATCAACTACTTCCTCTCGTTCTTCCACATCGACGCGATCGCTTGGCTGAACGACCCCCGCTACTCACTCCCCGCGGTCATCCTCCTCAGCGTGTGGCACTACGTGGGGTACCAGGCCATCATCCTGCTCGCCGGGATGCAGAGCATCGAGCAGCAGTACTACGACGCCGCCAAGGTCGACGGGGCGTCGGGGTTCCAGACGTGGTGGAAAGTCACGGTGCCGCTCCTCTCGCCGCAGATCTTCTTCGTCTTCATCATCTCGCTCATCGGGTCGTTCAAGGTGTTCACCGAGATCAACGTCCTGCTCAGCGGGCCGGGGCCGCTTCGCAGCGCGGAGACGCTCGTCTACTACATCATTCGCTCCTCGGGCCGCATCGACCACGCGACGAACCACATCGGTCGCGCCGCCGCCGCCTCCGTCGTTCTGTTCGGCATCATCTTCGTCTTTACGATCATCCAGCTGACGCTGACCCAGAAACGCGTCCACTACGACTGATGAGCCCGCGCGTCGTTCTCCTTCTCGCCGTCCTTGCGCTCGCTTCGGCCGTCGTGCCCTGCCTCGCTCAAGTCGACGATCCCACGCAAATCCCGCTCGAAGGGAGGGTGTACAAGATCGTCGACGGCGACACCGTCGTCCTGAAGGGTGGAGAGACTGTCCGCTACCTCAACATCGACACCCCCGAGGTCGGCCGCCCGTACGCCGACGAAGCGGCCGCGCTCAACCGGAAGTTCGTCAAGTTCAAGGACGTTCGGCTCGAGATCGACGTCGAGGAGCACGACATCTACGGTCGTCTGCTCGCCTACGTCTACGTCGAGACCGAGCAAGGCTGGGTCATGGTGAACCTTGAGCTCGTCCGTGCGGGATTGGCGCGCCTGCTCTTCATCCCGCCGAACGGCAAGTACCGTGGCGCCTTCGAGACAGCGCTCCAGGATGCCATGATCCACCGTCATGGGATGTGGGGCTCGATTGGAGGAGTCCTCAGCGTCGCCGACCTCGAAGCGAAGCTCGTTGAGTACACGAACGAGGTCGTCACCGTACAGTTCGAGATCTCGTCGATCGCGACCGACGAGGACGGCGAGACCCACGTCGGCCCCGCGGAAAGTCGATACGGGTTTCACGTGGTCTTCTCGCCGCTCTGCGAACTCCCGACGCTCGTCGCAGGGGACGAGCTCACGGTGACCGGGGAGCTTCGCTGCAAGCTTCGCGAAGGCCCGTACATCGACGTCACGAGCCTCGACCAAGTGCAGACCGGTTCCGAAATCCTGCCGTCAACCGGCTAGCGCGAAAAGAAAGACGGTGCGGGGATCCCCGCACCGTAGCTCCTGGCGGTCCCGACGGGATTCGAACCCGTGTCTCCGGGATGAGAGCCCGACATCCTAGGCCGCTAGACGACGGGACCGAACATCCGAACGATTATCAGGGAAGGTCCGCGCCACATCAACCCGACCGCGTCGGCATTCTACTTCTTCGCCGCGGGTTGTTTCCCGCCGTCCGCGGCGATCCGCTTGTCAACCTCGGCCTTGGCCGCGCCAAGCGCGTCGAGCAGCTCCTGGTAAAGCTCTACGGGGACGGCGATCCCTTTCCGCGTCGGCAACCACTGACCGTCGTCCGCCTCGTAGAAGTTGCGGACGTCGATGTAGTCGCGATCCTTGAAGTGCGACACGCGAATGTGAATCCGCCCCCCGAGGCCCCTGTCGATGACTCGAACGAGGACCTCATCGCCCGTCTCTGGCTGTTCCGCTCGCTCTGCCATGAAGACCCCCTTCACTGAGTTTCTCGGATATCTGAGGATAGCGGACCGAAGGACACAAGAGAAGTGGCCCTTTTCCGACAACTTTCGAACTTCCGAAGGCGGATTTCAAGCTCTAGAGGATCTCGTGCTGATGGGCAATCCATGGATGGGTGACGGGACCTAGGCCTATAGCAGGTCTCTCACGTCCTAGCGGACTCCGACGCCTCTGAGTTGCCCTCGATGTTGGCATACCCTGACCGACGACTCGAACCTCGCTTTGGCCGAAGGCAGAGAAGAGACAATCCTATGCGGTGCTTGCTGGGAAGGGATGACCGTCGTGTTTGTCGGGACGCAGACCCGGGCGACGGTGAGAGGATGACCGCCTGTGCGATGGCGAACTGCCGCTCTTCACAAACACCTCGCCTGGTTGTACTATCCGTCTAGACGACAGGTAAAGGAGGTCTACCTTTGGCCGAAGCATTCGTTGCCCGACCTCTGGTGCTTGATCTTGCCGTTCAACTGGTGCCGGACCTTCAGAAGGTGCTCGGTCCTCTCTCCGAGGTCCTTGTTCATGACCTCCGCTTCCCGGAGCACTCGGTGATTGCCATCGCTGGGCACCTTACCGGGAGATCCATTGGAGCGCCGGCAACTGATCTGCTGCTTCGCCTTACCCGGCAGAATGCCACGGACGTGAATCCCCTGAACTACAACACTTGGACGAGTGATGGCCGCAAGATGCGGTCATCCACGATCTTCCTAAGGGATAGCGCAGCAGGAGGCGAAGTCATAGGCGCTCTCTGCATCAATGTGGACGTGTCCGTCGGCGAACAGCTGCAGCAATGGGTGAGAGAGAACGTCATCATGCCAGGCGACGAGCCCGCCGGTCTACAGAACGAGCCCGTGGAGAGGTTCGACACGAGTGTTGAGGAGACGATGCGCGCAGCGCTCGCCCGCGTCCTTGGGGAGATCGGGAAGAAGCCTGCTGAGCTCTCGAAGGCAGAGCGTCTACGAGTGGTGGAAGCCCTGGATCAGGTCGGCGTATTCCTCATAAAAAAATCCACTGCATTTGTCGCCGATGCGCTAGGGATATCACGCGCGACTCTCTACAACTACGTGAACCAGGTTCGGGGGATTCCAGCGCGTCGGCAGGAAGATGAGATCCTGACGGTCAACGCGGAGCCACAACAGCCACATTGTGAACGAGTACACGAGCCGAGCAGGAAAGCAGGCGCACGAAAGCGCCGTCTTGGGTGCTGACACGGAGGTGATGGAGGTGGATTGGCGCTACATCCTGCATAGTGGCTGTCCATTGTGAGTAGTCCCGCAGGCAAGATTGGTGATGCATGGGTGCGTCCGCAGGGCGCGAGGAGGAGAGAACGATGCGTGCGAGGAAAGCTGTTCTGCCCATCCTAGTTCTCGGGCTGATGAGTCTCGGTCTTGTTGTCGTTGGATCCCAGGATCGCCTGACAATCGCAATTGGTGCGGAGCCGACAAGCCTGGACGTACACAACACGAGAGCCAACAGCGACGAGAACGTGGCGTGGTATATCTACGAATCGCTGGTAAGTAGGAACAACGCTACGCTCGAGGTGAGGCCAAACCTAGCGACATCATGGGAGGTGTCAGACGATGGATTGGCTTGGACCTTTGTACTCAAGCAGGGTGTTGTCTTTCACGACGGTACACCATTCAACGCTGCTGCCGTAGTGGCGAATTTCAGGCGGCTCCTCAACTCAGCAACTCCCTGTATCAAGTCCGGGGTCTACTCGTTCGTTGATCGGGTTGAGGAGGTGGACGAGTACACGGTGGTTTTCCGTTTGAAGTTCCCGTTCGGACCTACGCTCGCCCATATAGCCCACCCGGGCGGGGGAATTGCGAGCCCAACCGCGCTTGAGAAGTACGGGACCGGCATCGGCCAGAACCCGGTCGGTACCGGTCCATTCGTGGTGAAGGCTTGGAACGTCGGAGTCAGCATTCTTCTTGAGCGCAATGAGAACTACCATGGACAGGCGTCGGCGTTCAGGGAAATCGAGTTCCGAACGGTACGCGAAGAAGCCGCTCGCGTGATGATGCTCGAGACGGGAGACGCGGACATCGCGACTGGGATTCCTCCGTCAGAATCCATGAGACTGGCAAAGGACCCGCGATTCCAGGAGTTCAGGACGCCCACCAACCGCATCGTGTTCATTGGGATCAACCTGAAGAACCCTCTCTTCTCGGACCTGCGAGTGCGGCAAGCCCTCAACTATGCAGTAGACAAGGAGTCGATCATCGAGGAGATTCTCGATGGCTACGGGACAATCTCCGACTCCATCCTGGCTCCACTGACATGGGGCTACGTCCCTGGAATCAGGTACGAGTACGATCCGTACCTCGCACGCAAGCTTCTGCGTGAAGCGGGTATCCCGGAAGGCACCAAGATCTCTCTGAAGACTCCCCAGGGAAGGTACCTCCGTGACGCGGAGACCGCTGAGGCCGTCCAAGGCTACCTGATCGCCGTGGGGCTCGATGTTGAACTCGAGATCATGGAGTGGGGAGCATTCATCGCACAGGTGATGCAGGCCCCGGAGGAGAAGGCGACTCACTACCTGTATCTAATGGCTTTCTCTCCGTCGACAGCCGACGCTGACTGGCTCCTTCGATCCTGTGCGCTATGCTCGTCGTTGCCGCCTCTTGGGTACAACGCTACGTACTTCTGCAACGAGGAGTTCGACCGCCTGGCCCTCGAGGCGCAACGCGAGGTCGACCCGGAGAAGCGGCTAGCGTTGTACGGTGAGGCACAGGCGATCTTCCGTAATGAGGCTCCATTCATCTTCCTGAACGTCATGGAGTACGTCGCGGTCGGTAGGAGCGATTTGGGTGGAGTCGTGACGTCCCCGACGGAGTTCCTATTCGCTTGGGATGCCTACGTAAAGCAGTGAGGACTCCACGATGAAGGCACTCCTCTGTCTGGGTGGGCAGTACACCCTCGCGGCTGGTGGCTTCTCCGGTGAGCGGCCACCAGCCACAGGGGAGGCTCCTTGCTAGCCTACATTCTCAAACGGCTGTTGGTCAGTATCCCGACTCTGATCGTCGTCACGCTTGTCGTGTTCGTGGCAATGAAACTCGTCCCGGGCGACCCTGCGAGGATGCTCGCCGGAGAGCTCGCCCAACCCAACGAGATTCAGGCAATCCGCAAGGAGTTGGGACTAGACAAACCACTGATTACGCAGTATCTGGCCTACCTTCGCGGACTGCTACGTGGCGACCTTGGCGTGTCGTACCGTAGTAAGCGTCCGGTAGCCCGAGAGCTTGTGCTGCGGTACCCGAACACGATCCGGCTTGCTCTTTCCAGCCTGTTCTTGGCGGTGCTGTTCGGCGTGATCACGGGCGTGGTGTCAGCCGCTAGGCAGGGCTCAATCATAGACAAGGCAAGCCGCATCGTGGCTCTCCTGGGAGTGACGACCCCGACATTCTGGCTTGGCCTCATGCTACTGCTACTGTTCGCCGTTCACTGGGATGTCTTTCCTGCAGCCTACGTTCCTGGCTG
>JAQTNX010000037.1 GCA_028713635.1 Candidatus Bipolaricaulis sp. | reverse complement strand
CGCACGAGGTATTCGGCGTCGGGGCGCGTCGAACTGAAGAAGATGTAGAGCGCGTAGGGCGAATTGTCGAGCCGCTTGCCCGGCACCACCTCGACGGTGTACGTCCCCGCCGGCACCTCGAACCAGTCGCTGTAGATCGGCCGAGAGACTCCGAGCTTGGACGCGACCCGCTGACGTCCTGCATCGTAGACGTAGGCGGTGATCCACTCTCCCGCCTGGTCCACCAACCCGACCGCGATGAACCCCGGGGAGCCAAGACTGAACGTGTACGTCTTCTTGTCGCAGAGCCCCATGTTGAAGTCGTAGTCGCTCGGGCAATCGCGGTCGATGGCGCCCCACACCGAGAGAACGATTCCGCCGCCCCAAATCGACCATCCCCACGGCGGCACGGCGCCTGCGGCGCCGCTCGCAGGGGGAGGCGGGAGCGATGTCGTCGTCCCCGAGACCCCGCCGGGTGACGTCTGGATGGAAAGAGAGACCTCATACGACGAGACCGTTGCGTCGTCTCCGTACTCCCGCACGGTCACGTAGTACCGCCCCGCCTCGAGCGTGGCCGCGATTCGGCTTGCCCTCCCGCCAGCTCCGTCGTCATCCTCGGCGAGGAAGCGACCTCCGGAGTCGTAGAGCCGAAGCAAGGTGTCTCCGTCCGTCTTCGTCTCGATCGCGACGGCGGCCGCGAAGTCCAGGCGGAAGGCGTACACATCCACATCACCCGCCGGAGCCACCGATCCGATGCGGCACGCGGCGCCCCCCACCCCGGTGAGATCATCCGCGAGCGCCATCGTGTCATTCGACTCCCTCTCGTACGGACACGCGCCCGTGGAACGCGTCGACGACGTGCCGGTTCCTTCCATCCAGATCTCGTACGATCGGACGACGTTCGACCCGTAGGCGGACACGACGAGGAAGTACGTTCCCGCCTCGATGGACCCCTCGAGACGACTCGCGCGCCCGTCTCCCCCATCGTCGTCCTCGGCGAGGAGCTTCCCGTCGTTATCGTAGAGGGAGAGCAGCGTATCTCCGTCGGTTCGGGTCTCGATGACGACGTTCGCACGCTCGCTCACTTCGAACCAGTACATGTCCACGTCCCCCGCCGGAAGTACGGCGCCGCTTCGGCAGCGCACCCCCGGCAGCGCCCCGAGTCCATCCGCGGCGGTCGCTGTGTCGTTCGACTCCACCTCGACGGAGCACTCCGCGCTACCGAGGAGAGCCACGACGCCGATCAGACACGCCACGACAAGCAGGAAGACGATGAGCCGCACCCCCGCCATGCTCCACCTCCTCGACTCGAGCCGATCCCGCGGTTCGCTGCGTCGATCCTAGCGAGACCCCGGGCCGCGAGGCAATCAGGACGTGCGAGGTCCTCGGGTACGTCGGCTCGCGGCCGCCGCCCGCCGCACCCCCTCGAGGTGATCCCACGCGTGTTCCGCCTCGCGTCGGCACACCTTGGCGTATGTCCAGGGCTCCGACGGATCGTTCGTCGGGAACCGGGCCGGCACATGGACCCGTGTCCGCTCTCTCTCCGGGATGCCGAGGAGGAACGAGCGCACGTCGGCCAGAAGACGAATGCACCGAGCCAGCGGCGCCTCCTCGGGGGACTCCAACGGCTCCGGAAGCTCGTCGTCGATTCGCGACGCGTACCACCAGATGCAGTTGCCGACGTGGGTCAGCGCCTCGTCAATCGAACGTCCCCCCGTTCTGCGCCCGTGGGTGCGCTCCTTCGTCGTCAGCCTGATCGTCGCCGCCGCCATGTCCGAGACGGCCGCCGCCACCACGTCCAAGTGGGCGTACGCCTCGAGGTCGGAGAGCGGCCGCCGATCGATCGAGAAGAGAGCGGCCGCGTTCCCCGAGATCCAGACCGGTGCTCCCCCCACGGTCTCCATCTCGAGCCACTCGATCCCGCGAAGAGCTGCGACGCAGTCCGCCGCCGCGAGATCATGGGCCGCGAGCCATCGCCCGTAGGCGGCGAGGCCGGCGCGAATCCGACGTTCCCGCGAACTTCCGCGGGCGACCTTGACGGAGAATCCCGGAAGGCTCGGCGCGTGGACGAGGGCATCGCCGTTCGGAGTCTCCTCGACGAACACCTCGAGAGGGCTCTCCGGCCGCTTCACGTGCACGACGACCTCCCTTCGCGCCTTTCCCCGCGCTCAGTACATCGTCTGCATGTCGAGGAGCCCGCGGGCCCTCGCTCGCCGCTCGGCGAGCCTGAACGTCCCGACAGCAAGTCCCGCGAGGACGACCGTCGAGCCGACGACCACGCCGAGAAGCGCCCCGTTGGAAAGGCCGTTGAACGCGGGGCTCCCGGCACCAAGGAGGGCGCGACGCACCGCCTCGATCCAGTACGTGATCGGCAGGCCGCGCCCGACGACCTCGAGCCACAGAGGCAGCGTCTCGAGCGGGAAGACGACACCACACAAGAGGTAGAGCCCCCCGGCGACCGCCTCCCCCACCCCGTAGTTGTGGCGGGCCGTGACCAGAGTCACCCCGCCGAGCAGGATCCCGAAGAGCGACAGCATCGCACACCCGGAGACCAGCGCACCGAGGATCAGCAGCCAGTCGATCCCTGCGAGACGGATCGGAACGGAGAGCGCCAGCGTGCCGAGCAGAAGTGTGACCACGACCGCGACGGTGGCCACGGCCGCCTTCGCGACGCCGCGGCCGACGAGGTACGCGAACACGCTGACGGGCGCGGTGTACACGTACTTCAGCATCCCGTAGTGCTCGCGGTCGTCGATGATCGTCCAGCTGATTCCAGCAAGCACGGCGGGGACGTAGATGAACATCGCATTGCCGACGAACACCGCCGGGAAGAGCGGGCTGTTCACGCCACCCTTCGCAATCGCCGCGTACATGAACACGAGGATCAGCGCCCCCGCCAACGGCTTCACCAGCGAGTAGATGGCGAACACGAACGGATCGGCCCAGTTCGATTCGATCTGCCAGCCTAGCCACGTGGCCACGCGGAAGCTGCGCAGGGTTTCGCGAAATCGTCGATCGGACGGCATCATTGCCCCCTCACGGTCAGTCGACCCTCACGCCGAGCCAGCTTCTCGAAGTGTGCGAGCGCCCGATGCGCGAGGACGAGGAACAGGACGGCGGACCCGGCGAGGATCCCGAGTTCCACGTCGGCCGACAGGAATCGCAGGTTCTCCATCATCGACGGGAACAGGAGCTGGCGCATGGCGTCGAGCCCGAGCGTGATCGGCAGGGCCGACGCCGCCGCCGCGATCACCTGTCCCAAGGCGCGCACGGGGAAGTAGAAGCCGGAGACGAGCGACACGGGCTCCTGAAGCAGATTCGAGAAGTGCCAGGCCTCGCGTCCGAACAGGAGGAAGAGCGAGCTCAGCATCATGCCCAGTCCGTACAACGCAACCAGCGTCGTCAAGAAAACGCCGAGGAGCACGGGCACGTTCGTCACCGTCATCGGCACGCGGAAGAGGAGGGAACCGATCGTGATGATTGCGACGGCGCGCAGCGTGGTCTGGAACATGCCGCCGAGCGCCATCCCGAGGAGGATGGCCATCCGCGACGTCGGAGCGACGATGTACAACTCGAGGTTCCCCGTCTCCTTCTCCCAGTAGAGCTGGCTCGCCATGCTCCACAGCACGTTCAACCAGTAGGCGGACATCGCCCCGCCGAGAACGACGAATCCGAGGAACTCCGGCGGCGCCTGGATCGCGCGGTAGATGAAGACGTAGGCCGTCACCTGGAGCAACGGGAGAAGGATCTCGAAGAAGACCCAGCTCCGCTCGCGCTGCGCACCGATCACTCGCGGGTAGGCGCGGCCGCACACCGTCCGCCAGAAGGTCGTCCACGTCGATCGGCCGCTCACGATGCACCTCCGCCGTTCGGCTCCTCGAATCCGTGGCCGACGACGTCGAGGAACACGTCCTCGAGAGTCGGCGCCCGCTTCTCGAGGGAGAGGAGGGTTCCGCCCCCCGCCTCCACGGCCGCGAGCAGGCCGGTCAGGACCGCGTCGTTCGCCAGGATGACGTCAACCTCGACGCAATCGTCGTGGGCCGTTTGCGAGAACCGGCTTACGCTCGGAACCGTCGCCACGATCGGACGGACATCCTCGAGTCCCCCAATGCGCAGACGAACGACGTCCTCGTGCTTCAGATCTCGCTTCAGGTTCGACGGCGCGCCGCAAGCCAGGATCCGCCCACGGTCGATGATCGCCACGCGCTCGCACAGCTCGTCCGCCTCGTGCATCGCGTGGGTCGTCAGGAGGATCGTTCGATCCGGGTGTTCGCGAAGCCAGTTCGAGACGAAGCCGCGCAGCGTGCGCGCGGTCTGCACATCGAGACCGAGGGTCGGCTCGTCAAGGAAGAGGATCTCCGGCTCGGTCAGGAACCCGCGGACGAAGTTCATCTTCTGCCTCATTCCGGTGGATAGGTGGTAGATCTTCGTCTTGGCCCGATCGCTCAGCCCAACGACCGCCAACAGCTCGCGGATTCGGGCGCGCGCCGCTCGCGTCTCCATCCCGTAGAATTGAGAGAACATCCACAGGTTCTCTTCCACCGTCAGAAGGCCGTAGCCTGAGGTCTCGCCTCCCGAGACCATGCCGATGTGGTGCCGAACCGCCTTCGGGTCAGTCGCGACGTCGATCCCAGCGACCCAGGCGTGCCCCGACGTTGGGGTGAGCAGCGTGGCCAGGATCTTGATGGTCGTCGTCTTCCCGGCACCGTTCGGTCCAAGCACGCCGAACAGCTCGCCCCGCGGCACCTCGAAGGCAATCCCGTCGAGGGCGACGACCTCGCGCTTCTGCTTCTTCGCCTCTCGCTTCCGCGTTCGGAACACCCGGCGCAGGTCCTCCGTACGAATCGCTAGCTCACTCGACATCTCCCAGACTCCTTGCGTCTCTCCAGAAAGACGCCCGCCGTCCCGCGGGCTTCAAGGGATGGTTCGCCGACGTCGCTCGCCCCCGAGCGGCATCGGCCGGGGCCCTCCTACCCATGAGTAGGAAGCCGGGGCGATTCGGTTCGCCGATTCCTCGCTTCGCCTCTCCTACGGCGCGGGATCGAGCGTGATCCGTCCAGTTCCTCGCCGGCTGTGTCGCGCCGAGAAGTCGTCCGAGAGGGCGTTGTACGCGACGAGGATCGGGTAGGAACTCCCGGGTACGAGTTGCTTGTCCGTCGAGTCGCCCGAGTTGAGCGGGATCACGAACTCGACCACGGTCTGATCGGCCCACTGGTGGCCGGCGGCGGAGAGCAGGTTGTCCGTGCCGCCGAGCGTCGTGTCCGCATCGTGGCCGGTGGCCGCGTTGCCGTAGTCATCGCGAATCGTCAACACGCCCTCTGCGACCGATCCGAGGACGAAGTTGGCGCCGAGCATTCGTTCCACGGGGTCCAAGCCGATCGCCACGTATCCCGTTCCGGGACTGACGAGACCGATACACAGGACACGGCCGTCGTTCACCCAGTACACCTTTACACCGGCGATCTCCACCGAATGGGGATACTCCCCATCTGAGATCACACCGTCCACGGACGATAGAGTCACGCGTACGGGCGCCGCCGGCTTCGGCTCCGGGCTTGTGGGGGCCGCCGCCGCTTGGGCGTTCCCCGTCGTCGGAACCTCCGCAGGCGGTGTTGCCGCGACAGCCGGCGCCGACGCGGGCGCCACGGGCTCCACGGCCGGCCACTGCGTCAACACGAGCCAAGTCGCGAATCCCGCTGCAAGAGCCACACCAAGAGCGATCAAGACCCACTTGCTCACGAGAACCCCCTCTTGCCCCCACGAGGGCATGCGACGTGTCATTGCACTCTAGCGCGAAGAACGGGTCAATCCAAGCGCTGCGGCGCATGCTCCACCCGCCTCGGCACAAAACCGTCGGGCTCAGCGAACGTGACGCACATCACACACCGCACTACGTGGCCCGATCCGCGCCATCCATTCTTCGGATTGGCTCCGTTTCGTCCTTGGGCTCCGCGCCGGAGAGGAAGCTGGTTGAGAAGGGAGCCTCGCGGACCGACCCTCGAAGAGGGCGAAGCAGGCGTCTCCTCGCGCCGGCGTGACGTCGGGGACAGCCGGCGGCCCCTGCTCGTCAAGTGGTGTTTCTCGACGGCGCGGTCCCGCTACGGAGCGGGCGCGAATCCGAGTTCGCCCGGGCACAGGTCGAGGAGCTGAGGCGACTGCATCTCCCAGGCCGCCGACCAGACGATCTCGAACACGCGGGGCGCGACGTAGGCATAGCACTCCTCGACCGACGTGATCCCGTCCCGGTTCCCCTGTCCGTCGGCAAGGCCGTCGAGCGCTTCCAGGAGTGAGTACGTGAACGCGCCGTGCTCGACCGCGTTCAGCTCCCACGAGTACTCGTTGTACTGGCACGCCGAGACCGCGACGACTGACTTCGCGAGGCGATCCAGATCGCGCGTTCGGTCCTCCGCCAGGCGTTCAAGATCCCCCACGAAGTCCCACGATGCAGCCTCATCGTAGGCGCCGAGGGAGTTGAGCTCGCCGCCCGAGTAGCAGGCATCGATGAAGACAACGATCCGCGCCATCGGAACTTGGGAGAGGAGCGCTTCCAGCGAGTCGTCGCGGAAGTAGGTTTGGTCGTAGAGGCAAAGGCACTCGTCGAGGCGGTCGATCTCCTCGAACAGGTCATCGTCGCCCGTGTTCGTCCCGTGGCCGGAGTAGAAGAAGAGCAGCGTATCATAGGCGCTAGCGCCGTCGAGAGCGTTCACCGCGGCAACGACGTTTGCCACCGTCGCCTGGCTGTTCAGGAGCAACGTCATGTTCGCCGGGCTCCACCCGCCGACGCTCCGCAGCCACGTGTACATCGACTGAGCGTCGTCGTCTGTGAACGAGAGTTTGGGAAGTCCGGTGTAGTCTGCAATCCCTATGATGATGGCGTAGGTCGTGCCTTGGTGGGCCGTGACGTGGCCCAACGCCGTGCTGTCCTCTCCGCTGTCGTCCGTGACCCGCAGGGTAATGGAGTACATCCCCGCCGTTGTATACGTGTGGTCTACGGTTTGCCCCGACGCGATTGTGCCGTCGCCGAAGTCCCAGGAGTACGACGACACGTACCCGTCCGGGTCGTATGAGTCCGATGCATCGAAGGCCACGTACAGAGGCGTTCCGCCCTCCGCCGGCGTAGCGGTGTACAGCGCCACCGGGAGCTCGTTGGGGAAGAGAAAGCATCCCCCGAGAAGAAGTGAGGCCGCGAGAACAAGCCCAAGTTGGATGCTTCGCACACCGAGTCTCATTGTCCCGCTCCTTTCGCTCCTACACGGCCTTGGCGCTCCGTTGGCCGATCGTACTCGCGGCGCGCCGGCGCGCCAACCCGGCTTCTCCCTCGCTCTCCCCGCGGGAACCGCACGAGGTACGGCATCGCCACACAGTTCCCATCCGTGATTCCATCATCCCCGTGTCGCCCTGGCGCGGACCTTTCACTCGAGGCCCCGGCAGGGTAAACTGGGGACCGTCACCGCGGGTGCCGCGCCCTCACGGAGGCTCCTGGCCGCGGCTCGCGCTGAATAGGGACCAGCGGATCGGGTGCTCCTTATCTACCCGTGATCCTGGTGGGCGTTTCGTGAAGGTGGACTTGGAAGTAGGGAGCGCAAGGAGCTCCGAAAAAAAGGGAGTCGATATGCTGCGGCGCGTAGGCGTGCTACTGTGCGTAGTTGGTCTGCTGGCTTTCGCTGTGGGTTGTGGGGGACCGTCCGAGAAGAGTTTCACGGACCTGTCCGATCAGGTTACGGCCATGAAGAAGCAGGTCACCGACCTGCAGACGGCGATCACCGGTCTTCAGACGAAGGTTGACGCGGCGACGCAGGCGTCCACGTCCGCGAAGACGGAGATCACGAACCAGGGAACGCAGGTGAAGCAGCTGACGACGAAGCTGTCTTCACTCGAGACGGCCCTCCAGAATCACATCGATCCGCCGCTCGTTCTTGAGGTCACGTCCTTGACGTCGCCCGTGAAGCAGGGTGCGAAGGTCGAGCTCGCCGCGAAGACGCGCCCCGGCGCCACCTGCGCGATCGCGATTACGTACCCCGCCGAGACCAAGGTTGCGGCTCCGAAGTTGAAGAACGCCGTTGCCGACAAGACCGGCAAGGTCGCCTGGTCCTGGAAGGCCGACAAGAAGCTTCCCGCTGGCACCTACACGGTGAAGATCACGTCGACGGCCGGCGGCAAGACGACCACTCAGAGCGCCACGTTCACCGTGACGGCTCCGGAGAAGAAGGTCGAGCCCGCGAAGACCACGAAGGATACGAAGAGCACGAAGGACACGAAGTCCACTGGCGGCAAGTAGCGGACTCTGCTCTTCTGCTGTCTAGTGCATTCGGGGACGCTGCCTCCAGCGTCCCCGAATCTCTTTCCTGCCTCTTTCTCGCCCGCAAGTGCGGAGTTCGTGCCGCCGCCCGGGACCGCCTAGCCCGGATCGAGCCGCATCTTCCCCGCGCCGCGCCGGCTGTGGTACGTGTCGAAGTCGTCGCTCGTCTCGTGGAAAGAGATCACGATGTCGTATGTCGTTCCCGGTGTGAACGGCTTGTCGAAGCGATCTCCGGAGTTGAGCGCGATGACGAACTCGACGTACGTCTTGCCTTCGCTTTCGCGCCCCGCGGCGGCGAGGATGTCATCCGTCCCTCCCAGACTCACGTCGGACGCGTGGGTGACAGGTCCATTGCCGTAGTCGTCGCGCGTCCAGAGCTGGCCGCTGCGCACGGCGGCAAGGACGAAGTTCGCACCCTGCATCCGATTGTCAGGATCGAAGCCGATCGCCAAGTACCCGGTCCCCGGGCTGATCAAGCCGACGCGCAGGAACGAGGCGTCGTTCGACCAGTGGATCTGGAAGCCGCCGGCCTCCGTGGAGTGGGCGTACTCGCCCTCGTAGATCACCCCGTCGATCGCTGCGGCAACCGGAAGCGCAGGAGAAGCCGTCGGCGTCTCCGTGGGCTGCGCGACCTGCACGAGTGAACCCGTTGGCACGGTCGTTCTGGGGGCCTGCGCGGTCGGCGGCGGAGCCTGCACCGCCGTAGCCGCGGGGACTTGGGTCGTCGGAGGCGCGGCCGGCGCCGTCGCAACGGTCGTTTGCGGCGCCGAAGGCGCGCTCGGTCCCGCAGCCACGCTCTCGCTTCTCGGCGCCGTCAGCACCAGCACCAGTCCCAGAATCCCTACGGCGAGAAGAACGCCGACGATGATCAGCGTTTCCTTACTGATGACCAGCATGCCGCCCCCTCCTTGTCGAGCCGTCCACGGATCTACTCTAGAACATCGAATCGCGGGCGACAACCGCCGACCACGAACGGCCTCCCGGGGCGGATGCCCGAAGCCCGCCCTCCGGTCCTCGTAGGAGGGGAAGGCCGACGGACTGCGAACCACCGCCGTCGGCCTTCGCGAGTGAGTGCACTTCGCGTTCTTGAGTTGCCTCCTCGCATTCCGTAGACTTGGGCATCGTCACGAAGGCAGGCGGAATGCAGTCCCGAGTCGAAGCTCTTGCTCTCGCGGCCGTGGTTCTGTGGATGGGGTGTCTCTCCACGTCCGCGAGCCCGACGTTCGGCGAAATCCTCACCGAGGCCACGCTCGGTCTTCTGGGCGGCGCGGCCGGAGCGGCACTCTCGATCGCCGCCGTCGGCGAGATCGCGCCGCTCGTTCCCTCGCCGCTCAGCGGGGCTGCCGTCGTCGCGACGCTCGCCCTCGGCACCGGAGCGGGCGCTTCGATCGGGGTTCTCGTAGCCGGCGACCTCCTCGACCGCGATGCCCGGCCGCTCCCTTGCCTGGTAGGAGGCCTTCTCGGCGGCCTCGCGGCCGCCCTCGCCGAGCCGATCCTCGGCGTTCTCGGCGTACCCGCGCCCGTCGCCGAGTTCCTCGGGTTTGCCCTCCTCCCGATCCTCCCCGCCGTCGGCGCCACCCTCGGACTCCATCTCGCGCCAAGCCCCTAGCCGCCGGCTCCCGCCGGACCGTCTTCCCGTTCGTGTTGCCTAGTGTCGCGTTCTGTTGGTGGCTGCGCGCAGGAGCCTGAAGCGATTCCGCCATTGGGCGTAGCCTGTCGACATCACCGTCCGTTCAGCGACGTCGCGGGCGCAACACGAGTGCCTTTCCTTTGCTTCCCTTCTATGGCTGACTCTTCTAGTTCTCGCCAGTCTTCTCCAGTAGCGTGACAGCGGTGGTCTCGGATGACCAGGTCAGGAATCGCGCAGGCAGCGCTCCTGCTGGCGCTCGCTGCGCTCGGAGCGTGGGCGGCAGGCGCCTCGGCGCAGCGTGTTCTCGTCGGCACGTGGAATGCGGCCAATTTCGGCTCCACGTCCGACGTCCAGAGCCGGGCGGAGGTCGTCGGGAAGTTCGACGTCCTCGCGTTGCAGGAAGTCCTCTCCGAGCACGCCATGCGCAACCTGATCGTCGAACTGGAAATGCAGTCCGCCCTGCAGACGGGTTCGAGACGGCATTGGAACTACCTCCTGTCCCCGGCCGTCGGCTCGGGCGGCTTCCAGGAGCGCTATGCGTTCGTCTACTGCACCGATCGCGTGAGCCTCGTGGCGGAGGGTCCCCAAGGCCTCTATCCCGAAGCGGCGGAGGGCGACTTCGTCAGGGAGCCCTTCTTCGCGACATTCCGTGCCGGCCTGTTCGACTTCACCCTCGTGACCGTTCACATCATCTGGGGCAACGCGTCTGCGCAACGAACGACGGAGTGCCAACGCCTCGTCTCCGTCTGGAACTGGGTTCAGGCACTCGATCCGGTCGAGAACGACGTCATCCTGCTGGGCGATTTCAACCGGGATAGGCCCACCCACAGCGCGTTCGCGCCGCTGAGGGCGCTCGGCATCAGCGCACTGCTCACGGCACGGGGCACACGAACCACGTTGGGGGCCAAGAACTCCGGCGGCTACTGGTACGACAACTTGTGGACCGATCTGCAGTACACGCGGTCGGAGTGGACTGGAGACGTCGGCGTCGGCATCCCAGGGGACAACACGTACGGGTGTCCGTGCAGCGAAGCGCGCCGCGGCGTCTCGGACCACTGCCCGGCGTGGGCCGTCTTCAGCACCCTCGCGGACGACGATCCTCCAGACCCGTAGATCGGGTCACGAGAACGACGGCCCAAGCCTCCGAAACCCATCGTGCCCGAAGCCCGCCCAAACCGGCCGTCCTCTGGCGGCCGCGTTCCACCCTCGCGAGGAAGAACCGCTGCGTTCTACGGCGCTACGGAGACGATGCCGATCTGCCCCATCCCCGCGCTGAGCGTGACCTGCGCTGTCCCGGCGCCGAGAACGGCACGCAGCGTCCTGCGAACGACGCCCTGCGGAGCGGCGGCCACATCGGGGAAGCCCGCGATCGCAAGCTCGCCCAGCCCCACCGAGGCCGCGATCGTCGCCGACACATCGGGAAGGACGACCAGCTGGATCTCCCCCATTCCGATGCGGGCCGTCAGCTCGCTCACGTGTGGTCTCGAGAGCGACAACGACCCGACGCCCGCGGTGACCGACAGCGAGGCGGCTTGGATGTCATCGAGCACGATCTCCCCCGCGCCAAGCGAGACCGAGACGTTGGCTCCAGCGTACGACATGATCTCGATTCGGCCGGCGCCGCTCACCACGTTGAGGCTTGTCCCCGCCGGGACGCGGAGCGCGTAGTCGACGTCCCCAATGCCCACCGTGCGCATCGAAACCCCCGTGGCGGTCTGTCCCACGTCCACCTGAAGGCCGGAGAGACTCTGCGGGCGCGGTGCACGCCGCACGGCCTCCCACTCGACCGCGCGCGCAGACGCCGTCTGGGACGGCTCAACAGCGTACGAGGTGATCCGGATCGTCCCGGCCCCGTTCTCAAGCGAGAGGTTCGTGGCGCTCCCAAGGTCGATCGAACCACCGCTCGTCGCCGTCTTCTCCGCGCCGCCTGTCGCGCCTCCGTCTCCGATTCCTCCGAACACAAGCGAGAAGCCAAGGAACGGCCCGGAGAGATCGAGGGACGGAGCCGGAATGCCTGCTCCATCGCCAAGGTCGACGCCAACGACCGGCAGGAGGTAGCCGATGCGCACCTCCAGACCCATGAAGCCGAGGACCTGGGCTTCCATGCTCACGTACGGAAGGATGAACCCGAAGGCCCGAACGATTTCCCGTGTCTCCACCGGCACCGGGACGACGCCGCGGCCACCCTGTGTCGGGATGACGTCCCAGAAGGAGAGGTCGAGGACCGCCGCCCCGCCGCCGAGCACGACGCCCAACGTCAGGACGGACCGCTCACTCCCGCCAACTGCGAATCCGACGTCGAACCCGCCGGCGCCGACGACGAGCTCCGCCGAGCGATCGATCCCTTCCGACTCCGCCACGACACCGAAGCCCATCCCACCAAACGCCATCCCGCCGATCGCGCCACCGCGACCGCCGCCGCCGCCGCCGATGAGGAACCCTCCCTCGAGCGGGTCCAGCCCATTCTCCGACAGGAACGCGTCGATTCCGGCGAGATCCGGGAAGAACGCCATCGCGCCACCGCCGCCGAACCCAAAGCCGATCGTCTCTCCGAGGCTCCCGAGCGAGGCGCACAGACCGACCACGACGACAAGGACCAGAACCGAGACACTTCTCTTCATCGAACCCTCCTGCTTGAGGAGCGACGCGGAACACCCGCCGCAAACACTCGATCGTAATCCTTTGCCCGTTCCTCGGCGAATTCGACCGCGGGCCCAGCTGCGCGACGGATCGTAGGCCCTTGACTCGTGCCGCTTCCAGCCGTTGCGGCCGCGAGTCTTGACGTTGTACATCGCGGCGTCCGCCCTCTGGAGAAAGCGGCTTGCGTCGCCGCCGAGGCGCGCCACCGTGTCGCTCGCGCGCAGGGGTTCGCGCAATCGCGCCGCCACCTCCTGCAGCACGCGATCGCCGACGGCATGGCCGTGGACGGCGTTCACCAGCTCACGCTTGTCGAGGTCAAGGTGGAACACCGCCAACCGCTCGAGGTTTCGCATCGCGCGAGCGATCCCGAGGGTCAGAACGACGTTGAGCGCGCTCCGCGTCAGAAGCCCCGTCAGCGGGTCGTGGCTCGCCAGGAAGGTCAGCTCCTCCTGCTGGCGCAGAAGCTCGGTGACGTCGCGGATGATCCCTTCATAAACGGGCTCCCCGTCCCCGAGAGCCTCTCCGTGATCGTCGTCAGCGGGCACCGAACGACCGCACCGTCCTCTTTCCGGAGAGTCGCGGGTAGCTCGTCACAAACCTCTTCTCCGCGATGGCGGCTCGGAAGGCTTCGCGATCCTGCGGCCTCGCATGCAACTCTCCCGCCGTCATCGCCATGAGCTCGTCCTTCGCGTAGCCGGACAACCCGACGAGCGCCGAGTTCGCGTCCACAGACCGGCCATCCTCTGTCGTGATGTAGATGGGATCGCGGGACGACTCAAAGAGGCTGTGATACCGCCTCTCGCTCCGCTCAAGAGCGCCGCGAGACTCCTCGATTGACGAGAGCATGCCGTTGATGTTCGCCGCCAGTCCGCCGAGCTCGTCCTTTCCCTCGGCCGCCACGCGCGCCGAGGAATCCTGCGCATGAGCGATTCGCGCCACGTTCCTCGAAAGGCGCGCCGTCCGCGACAGGACGCGCGCATCGAGGAAGTAGAGGAACCCGCCGCCCAGCACCGCCACCGCGGAGAGGAGAGCGGCCGTCAAGTACCGGGACGCCGCCAGCCCTGTCCGGTACGCGTCCCGCGGGAGCTCCACCCCAAGGACGACGAGCGGCGCGCCCAGGATGTCCCGCAAGACAGTGAATCCCGCCACCGTCTCCTCGCTCAGCGGCACGACCGCCGGCTCCAACGTCCTCGGATCGCCCCTGATCAGGGCCGCTACCGCGTCGGGGTCGTCCCGCGGGTCGTTGAGGCTCCGGAAGAGGATCGGCAGGCGGACCTGAGAGGCCAGCCGCTCGACCTCGGATGCGGTGAGGGTCCGCCCGATCACCAGGGTGCCGCAAGCAGGAGGCTCATGAAGGCTGCTCAGAATGGGGTGGACGGCCACAAGGGCAAGCTCGTCGCTGAAGGCGAGAACCCCCGCGCGACTCGACGTGTCGTCGGTCGCTCGGTCCCGAACGACCACGGAGTCCGCGCCCGCCAACTCGGCTTCGGGCACGGCGGCTGGCGAGCCCTCCACCAGATCGAACCCCTGAGCGTGGATCAACCGTCCCGAGGAGTCGAAGAAGGCCGTGAAGTCGATGTGCAGACTGGTGAACGTCTCGGGA
Organism: Candidatus Bipolaricaulis sp.; assembly: GCA_028713635.1. Taxonomy (GTDB): domain Bacteria; phylum Bipolaricaulota; class Bipolaricaulia; order UBA7950; family UBA9294; genus JAPLGD01. The sequence continues at coordinate 2,481 of JAQTNX010000037.1, read as the reverse complement.
AACAGGTTCTCGTCGACGTGCTGCGGTTCTCGCCCCAGAACGAAGCCGACCGTGTCGTCCCAGGACGCCCAGGCGTGGGACACGGTCTCGAGGGTCGACAGCTCGGTCGCGAGAGCATTGCCCACCCGCTCTACGTTGCGTCGCACATCCGCTCGCTCGATGCCCGAGAACGACCGCTGCAGGTGAGGAAACACAACCGCGAAGAGGAGCACGACGGCCACAGCCGCCATCGCGCCGATCCCGAGAACGCCTTGCGTGCGCAGCCGCATGGCCCCCCCTTTTCAGGCCGTGTGCCCGCACCGGATGTCACACTCATCGATCCTTCCTGATTCCGCGGCATGCCTGGCAACCCGTTGATCGATCTAGTTCGTGCCATGAGAGCCGGAGTAGGAGTTCAACCAGTGGGAGATGGCCACCGTCGGCACCAAGACGCACGCGGGGGTAGCAGTCGATGTGAATTGCGCAAGACATGACCTCACAAGGAATGGGCTTCACAGACGTTTCTCGGAAGGCCATGACAGCCCATCGCCTGCTTCCGTTGTGTTCCCTCGCAACGTGCCTTCAACCGGAGGCATCTCCAAGAGACTGGGATGGATCAACGGGCTGCTAGACTCGCGCGGCTCCATCGGAACAGGCAAACCTCGTCGGAGTCATGAGCCGCTGCTCGTCGCCCGATTGGGACAGATGAAGGCGCCGGCCCGAAGGCCGGCGCCTCGATCTTCGTAGAACGTCGTGGAGCCGCTTGGAGCTACGCCTTCGCCTTCGCCGGCTTCTCCGGCTTCCTCTCCTCGAACGCCTTGGCGGGCTTCTTGCTCCACCAGATGGCAACGCCGACCGCAAGGAGCAGGCCGACGGCGAGCAGGATCGTTCCAACGCTCATCTTGCTGTACGTGACGAGAATCGGAGCGGCCAGCAAGCTGACCATGTTCACGACCTTGATCATCGGGTTCAGCGCCGGACCGGCCGTGTCCTTCAGCGGATCGCCGACGGTATCGCCGACCACGCTGGCCTTGTGCCGCTCGGAGCCCTTCCCCGTATTCGCGACCAGGTCGCGCGGCTCGTCCTCGATCGACTTCTTCGCGTTGTCCCATGCGCCGCCCGCGTTCGCCATGTACACGGCGAGCATCTGGCCGCTCAGGATCACACCCGCAAGGAACCCGCCCAGCGCTTCAACCTGCAGGATCAGCCCGATGGAGATCGGCAGGAACACCGAGATGATGGCGAGCGGGATGAGTTCCTTCTGCGCCGCGCTGGTCGAGATGCCGACCGCCTGCGCGTAGTCCGGTTTAACCTTCCCTTCCATCAAGCCCGGGATGCGGAACTGCCGTCGAACTTCCTCGACGATCAGGCTCGCGGCCCGGCTGACGGCCTTGATGCACAGCGAGCTGAACAGCCACGGCAGCGCGCCGCCGAGCAGGAAGCCGATGAACACCTTGACTTCCGAGATCCGGATCGCGCCGAGGACCTTGTCCGCCGGCACGCCGAGCTGCATCTGCACTCGGCCGACGTCCGTGAAGTACGTGGCAAACAGCGTAATCGCAGCAATGACCGCCGAGGCGATCGCCACGCCCTTCGTGATGGCCTTCGTCGTGTTCCCGACGGCGTCGAGGTCGGCCATGATCTGGCGGGCCTTCTTCGTCTCTACGTCCTCCATGCCGTGCCACGCCATCTCGCCGATGCCGTTCGCGTTGTCCGAGATCGGGCCGTACGAGTCCATCGCCACGTTGTTGCCGGTGTGGCTCAGCATGCCGATGCCGACCATCGCGATGGCGTACATGACGTACGTGGCGTTCATCTCGCCGCCGTAGAGGGCGAGCGCGGCGATGAAGCTGATGACGATCGCGAGCAGGGCCCACACGCTCGATTCCATACCGACCGACAGGCCGGACAGGATCGTCGTCGCGGGGCCGGTCTTCGTGGACTCGACGATCTCCTTCACCGGCTTGCGCTTCGTCGACGTGAAGTACGACGTCAACGGGTTGAATGCGACGGCAAGCGCCACGCCGATCGACGTGAGCATCGCCAGCCGCCAGTCGCCGGCGTAGTAGATGGCGAGCAGGAACGAGAAGACGATCGTGTTGATGCTCGACACCTCGTAGGAGCGGAACATCGCCTCTTCGGCGTCGTGTGCGCGCAAGAACTTGATCGGGAATCTGGCCCAGATCGGAACGGTGAACGTCCCGAGAATCGAGCTGATCACGCCGATCGCGCGGATGATGAGCGGGAACACGATCCACTTCAGGCTGTGGGTCGGGTCGACGGCCATGAGCGCGAGTCCGAGCATCAGCCCGGACACGATCGTGACTTCGTAGCTCTCGAAGATGTCGGCCGCCATACCGGCGCAGTCGCCGACGTTGTCTCCAACGAGGTCCGCCACGACGGCCGCGTTGCGCGGGTCGTCCTCGGGAATGTCCTTCTCGACCTTGCCCACAAGGTCGGCGCCGACGTCAGCGGCCTTCGTATAGATGCCGCCGCCGATCC
>JAQTNX010000036.1 GCA_028713635.1 Candidatus Bipolaricaulis sp. | reverse complement strand
CGGCTACATCTCGTATACCGACCTTGAACCAAGGCTCTCGGCGTCGATCGGCCTTGTTGTGGCCAAACCGTTCTGGGGAACCCGCGTGGGGCTGGATGCTCAAGAGACGCTGTTGCGGTTCCTGTTCACCGAACTCGGATTGCGCGTCGTCCACCTCTGGACCCACAGCGGGAATCCGCGTGCGGTGGGGCTCGCGGAGAAGTCCGGATTCCGGATTGTGGTGCGCATCCGCGAGGCCGTGTACAAGAACGAGACGCTGCTCGACACACTGGCGATGAGCCTGACACGCGACGAGTACTACGCTCGACACCCCGAGCTCATCGACGCGCTCCCTGATCCCCTCTCCGCGCCTCGCGGCGCGTGACCGGCGCACTCGATCCACCAGGTGCGGGAAGGAGCCCACCGGCCACACGCCCTGCTCGTTCGGCGAGCATGGACGGACGTGGTCCTATGAGAACATGTGGTCATCATGTGGGCGTCCTTCCCCGCACCATCCTTAGCCTATGGGAGATCGTAGGACGATGCAAGACTTCTTCGTCGAGAGACGTTCTGCGAAGACGCTTCGGCGACGTTAGGCGAGCCGCGCCGGCTCGTGGTAGAGGACCATGAGGGACGCCGCGAGGAGCGGAAGCAGCGCGACAACGCTCATCACGGAAACGAGTCCGAACTGGTCGGCGAACCATCCGATAGGAGTTAGCGCGACACCGCCGGCGCCCCATGCCAACCCCATCACGAGGCCGGATACGAGCCCCGCACGGCCCGGCACGCACTCCTGAGCGGCGACGATTGCCACGGGTGACGAGGCCAACGAACATGCGCCGGCAAGCGCCGCCGCGGGCAAGAGACTCCACGCAGGGCCACGGACGAGCACAACCAGGAACGGCGCGGCCAGGGCGAGCGATCCGAGGATCACGGCCTTCCGCCCGAATCGGTCGGATAGGTTCCCGGCGAGAAACTCCGCAGCGGCACCGCAGATGAGGAACACGCTGAGCGCGGCTCCGCCGGTCCATGCCGAGCCGCCGCGTTCGACGACGAGGACGGAGAGGAAGCTCGAGAACGCGGCGCTGCAAGCATACGTCACGACCATCACAAACCAGAGCAGAGCAAGCCGGGGCGGAAGCGCCGGCCGACTTCCCTCGCGGTGTGCGCTCCCCCGCGAAGCCTCGACCAGCCGCCGCAAAGGGACAGCGAAGGCCGCGACGATGGCGAGTCCCGGAAGCACGAGCCACGGGGTCCGGTCCATCGAGAATGCTCCGGCGAACGCCACGATCGCCATCGGCGCGAGGGCCGCGCCCACCGTTCCCCCGGAAGAGAACAGGGCCATCAGGAGGCCTTGGCGAGCCGGCTTGTCCGCCGTGACCATGGCTGCGGCCGCGGGGTGGAACAACGCGGTGCCAACCCCGGCGACGAGCATGATGGCGAGGAGCTGCCCAAAACTCGATGCGCGACCGAGAAGCGACATCGCCGCAATCGTCAGGATCGGTCCGGCCACGACCAAACCCGGACGGCCGGCACGATCGATCATGTGGCCGAGGCTCGGCTGGAGCACGGAATTCGTGACGATTCGGATCGTGCCGAGGACGCCGGCCAGGGTGAGCGACAAGTCGAGTCGATCGATCAGGAGCGGGAGGAGAGGTGCGAAGAACCCACCGAACCCGTCGTTGACCAGATGCCCGACCGACAGGAGCCCGGTTCGCAACCAGGGACGCGCGCGCCGGTCATGTCTCATGCAACCGACATCCCCGTTGGGCCGCGGCGGCGGATCGAGGTCGACGCGGCATGTCTACAGGTCGAAGCCAACTCGCAGGTAGACCTGACCTGCGCCGTCCCAGCCGATCAGCGGGTACGCGTAGCCGAACGCGAGGTCGACCCCGAGTCCGAGGGGGCCGGCCAGCGCGAAGCGGAACTCCCCACCGGCCTCAAGACGCACGCCGAGGTCAAAGACAGGGGGAGCCTCGAGCCACGTTCGGCCGCCGCGCAGGAAGAACACCGGCGTCACGGAGTCGACACGCGCGAGGTTCAGCACGGCGTATCCCCAATCGCGGTAGAACGGCGGGAGGACGACGTTCACACCCACGAACACCTGGCGCTGGCCCGAGGGCAGCTCGGAGAACCCATGGAGTTGGTCGAGCGAGAACTGGAACGAACCGGGCAGCGGCCGGATCAGCGCCTCGGAGATCGACGCCGAGAGATCCAGGTAGAGCAACGCGGACCATCGGTAACGGATCTTGCCGTTCCACTCGAGCGAGGCGAACGGAGCGCCACCGAGGCCCGGGATCCCAAGCACGAGGGCGATGCTTCCCTCACGATCCCGCAGCGGACGCGCCGACTGCGAGAGAGTGAACGACGCATAGGGTGTCGGCTGGCTCATCGGACCGAGGACGCCGAACGTCATATCCAATCGGTACGTGGGATACCAGTAGCGTCCAGGACTTCCGGTGTCCGGGTGGGTGTAGAAGGAGACGATCGCCGTGAGGCTCGCGTCGACGTCTCCGACTCTTTGGGCGAAATCGAGGTCGAGAATCGAGAAGCGTCCCTGAAGGGAGAGACGTCGATCGATGTCCGCCGCGAAGGCGCCCAGCACGTCCCAGCGGCTGAACCACTCGGCCCAGTCGAGAGAGGAGAGGTCCGTGTCCTCGTCCAGATGGGGAAACGCCATGAGGCTCCACTCGTGGTCGTCCCGGAACGAGCCGGACACGGAAAGCGACTCGACCCGGATCACGTAGGCGTCGAGCGGCCTCCCAACGGGAGGCGCGTCCACAGGGCGCAAGGGACTGTCGACGAGCACGCGGCGGGGCCAATGGTTGTTGAAGCGGTTCCGGTCGGGAAGCATCTCCTCGGGATCGATGTGGATGTGGACGACGGGAAGCGCCGTGACGAAGAGCGGAACCGTGGCGGCCGTTCCGTCGCCTGAGATCCACGTCGTGCGGACCGTCGACCCGTCGGAGAGCGTCGCGGCAATCGCCACTGCCAGCGGCGGGCCCGCGCGGCGCATGAGAGCCGTCGTCGTGTACCCGTCGTCTCCGAGGGACGACTCGAAGCCGTCCACGCCAACGTCGAGCTGGGCGTCTCCGGTGACCCAGTCGTCGAAGAACTCCGGGTACATCGCGTTCCCCGCCTCACGCTCGACGATCTCCCGAAGCGCGGCCACCGTCAGGGTTCTGCCCATCCACGCGGCAGCCGTGTCTCGTAGGACCTCATCCATCCGATCTCTCCCGAGGATGCTTTCCACGGCGCGCAGGACCAGGTAGCCCTTCTTGTAGGTCCGGATCGACTCTCCATTCAGGTACAAGACGTCGCGCATCGGCTTCACGATCCCTTCGTCAAACCCCATCTTCAGCAGCGCCACGTACGGCGCCTCCATCATGTGCTGCCGAAGGTTGTAGTACCCGAAGACGTCGGAGATCAGGTCTTCCACGAGTCCTTCGCCAAGCCCGGCGAACAAGTTCGGCCCGTCGCCGCCGTATCGATCTTCGAAGTAGCGGACCGAGAGGTACTCCGCGAACCCTTCAGAGATCCAGTTCTCCGCATTGAAGTCCGCACCCACGCCGATCCCCCACCACAGGTGGGCCAACTCATGGGCCAGCGCATACTCGATGAGCCGGTCGTACATGCCGATCGCAGGCATGTTCGCCATGCGAGACAGGTGTGATCCCAACAAGACCATCCCGTCCGAGCCGAGGCCGTACAGTCCCGGCGTCGGGTCCTCGACGATCACCAACCGCCGGGACACCGGCGCTCCGAATCGGACGGCGTACGCCGAGAGAATCTCCGTGGCCTCGGACGCGACCACACGCGCAAAGTCTTCCGCGCCGGAGAGGCAGACCGCATCGACTGGAATGTCGTTCCACGTCGTGCTCGCGACGAAGAGGTCGCGGCCGATCACGAGGGGCACCGAACGCACCGGGCGGTCGCTCGAGAGCGTCGTGGTCGTCCAGCCCGTCGCTGCGGCGGACGAGGTCTGCACGTCCGCGCCGCCAAAGGTCTGGTATTCAGCGGGAACCAAGACCTCCGCGTGATAAAAGGCGGCTGGCAACGCGAATACGTCTCCGTCCTCGGGGCGCGCGACGGCAATCGGATTCCATCCGAATCGCCAGACGTACGTGTCGCGGTAGACGCACATGTCTGCCCGGAGCGCCTCGGCAAACTTCGTTCGGAAGCCGATGTGGAGCGTGACGTGTTCCCCCGGGAGCAGCGGTTTCGGCAGGTCCACGACCAACAGGACATCGTCGAGGGAGTAGGTCTGCAGGCTCGGCGGCGACGGCTCGAATCGGTACGAGAGGGGCGCCTTGGACGCGTCGGAGACGTCGTCGATCACCGTCCATGTCGGGTCGAACCCAGCCACGTACCCCTCGTCGACGAGAACCGGATCAACGTAGGGGTTCCTCTCTCTTCCCCAGTTCGCGACGAGGAGGAAGACCACTTCGCCCAGGGGCTTCTCCGTGTCGTTGACGTAGTCGACCCACTCGGCGCCCGCGAGCGTGTCGTCCTGCGGACTGAGGGCCACCGAGATGTTGTAGGAAGTGATCCCGTCGCGGCTCAAGCCGATGGCTGAGCCGACGGCGAGAGCAGCAAGAGCGCAGAGAGCCGCCGCGGCGCGTCGGGTGAACATGGCCCACTCCTTTCAGTACTCCTGGGACGGATTGTGATCCGATTCGAGACTGGCGGCAACGGCGACGCCGAACCCAGCCGCATCGCCTGCCACCACGTTGCGTTCCGCTTCATCAACCGACCGGGCACGCGCAGCGACGGGGGGACCGCAGGGCGCGCGTCAGGCTACGATTCGCTCGGCACCTCCGTACGGTGGTAGGCAATGCCGCGCTCCGCCAACCCGGCCAGGAGGAACCGGACGCAATCCTCGTTCCGTCCGACGAACTCAGGGGGAACGATCCCCGTTTCGTGGAAGAGATCCTTCGCCAGCATGCGTACCGCCATCGCGGCGGTGTATCCAGTGGTGCGGGCCATGGATGACGTGCCGGTCGCCCTGTCGAACCGATCCGCGAGGGTGTAGGTGACGCGAACGGCGCGCCCCCGCTCTTCTCCGTCGACGACAATGCGCATGACCGTCATGTCCTCGTCTCCGTCGCGCATCTCCCACAAGGGGAAGAGGAGCGCGGCCGCCATGTCGACCGGGCGAACCGACGTCCCGTTGACGTCGATCGGCTGCGTATCGAGAAACCCGGAGTCCCGAAGCAGGCGAATCCGCTCGGCGTGACCGGGGTACCGCAGGGTCTTCTCCGCCATGTCGGAACATGGGATCGTCCCCAGGAGCGTGCGCAACCCGTCGGTGACGAACGCCTCGAGCGTGCCGATCCCCTCGACCTCGACCAACTCGACGTCCGACAGAGCGGGTTTGACGCGAAGATCTCCAGCTTCAACCACGCGGCTCGGTCTCGTGTACTCCTCGATGACGTCGATCGGCGAGAACCCAGCCTTGTACTCGTAGGGAAGGACGCGAACCGTGGGCAGGCCCCCGACGTAGATTCGCACCCGGGTTGTTCGGTCGAGGCGCGCGCTCTCACGCCCGACGAGGAGGTTGCTCATTCCCGGTGCGACTCCGCAATCGACAAGCGCGGTGACCCCGTTGGCCTTGGCGAGGCTGTCCAGCGTGAGCGGGTCTTCGGGGAAGAAGGCGATGTCGACAACCCGCTTCCGTGCCTCGAGAACGGTCTGCAGCGTGCGGTACCCCAGGAACCCGGGCACGGCGCTCACCACGAAGTCCGCCCCGGCGACCGCCCGCGCCGTGGATCCCCTGGCCGAGAAGTCCACGCGCCCTCCCGCGATCCCGTGTCGAACCTCCAGGCGCTCCAGCAAGCGAGGGTCGCGATCGGCGACCCGAACGTCGAACTCCGCGTGCTTGGCGAGATCGATCGCGATCGCGCCGCCCACGCGGCCGGCTCCGAGCACGACTACCTTCATACGCTCTCCTTCGCGTTCCTCGCAGCGCTCTTCTCCCGCCGCGGTCTCACTATGCGCGGTGCCTGTGCAGCGCACAAGGGCGATGTCGTGGGAGTGGAAGAGCGGCCCGCCTCTGGATCGCTGCTAGCCTGCACCGCCGGACTCGGACGCCGCCGCGACCCGCACGATGAGGTCACGGCAACGAGCTGCCTCTTCGGGCGCGGGGTGCGTGTCGCAGATGTCGAGTGCCGCCTGGGCGTGCTCTGCTGCGTCGTCGAGCCGATCCATCTCCAGGGCGATTTCCGCGAGCACGCGATGGCAGTAGGCAGCGCTCAGCCGCTGGTGCACTCGCTCCGCGAGGTCGAGCGACTCGGCCAGTCGGGCCGACGCGTCCTCCAAGCGCCCCAGGCGCCGATCGACGCGGGCGACTTCGATGAGACACTCCATCTGTCCGTACGGGTCGATGTCCAGGCGCCTGCGAATCTCCACCGACTTCAAGAACCCCGCGCGCGCCTCCTCGAACTGCTGGAGACGCAGATCGCACAGCGCGAGCGAATAGGCTCCCAGAGCAAGACCCCACGCGTCGCCAAGCTCCGTTCGAACTTCGATGCTGCGCGTGACGGACTTGACGGCCTTCTCCGGAGCACCGTCGACGTACCGACCGCTGACAGCTTCCGCCCCCGCCGCGAACTCCCATCGGTGCCCCTGGGTCTCGAGGAATGCTAGATCCTCCTCGAGTTCCGTCGTGGCAAGTCCCACGTTGCGGTACCCCGAGAACGCGACAAGGACATGGATGAACGCGCTGTTCCGGTCGCGCGGCCCGTCCTTCAGCGCTCGGTAGCTCTCCGCGAAGAGGCGCTCGGCCTCCGCGGCGTCGAAGAAACGCGTGAACCACGCCTCCAATCCACGGAGGTACCCGCACACGGGTGGCGGTGCTCCCTGCTCGGCGGCGGCGGCCGCCGCCGCTCGGAAGAGCTCGCGGCCTTCCGCGAACCGCGTCGTCATGTCGCACAGAAGGTACAGTCCCATGGCCGACTGGCGGAGTTCAGCAAAACGCCCTTCCGCGGCTGCATGCCGCCATCCGGCGTAAACGTTGGCCGCTTCGCGACCCAGGACCACGAGGGCGTCCTTCTGGTCTGCCCCCTTGAGTCGGCTTTCCTGGCCGGAGAGCAGTGCGAGGTAGTACCCGGCGTGCCGCGCCCCAAGGCGCGCGCGCTCCTCGGGAAGCGCCTGAAGCCGCTCCTCGGAAAACTGGCGGACGATCTCCAGCATGTCGAACCGATCCGACGAGGATCGCCGCACGAGCGACTTCCCCACCAGGGAGGCGATGGTGGGAAGCGAAGTCGATGCCACGCGCTCCGCAGCCTCCGCGCTGAACCCTCCACGGAACACGGACAGAGCGCGGAATGCTTCGCGCCCGGAATGGTCGAGGAGCGCCCAGGAGCCCTCGAAGGCCGCCCGCAGACTGCGGTGGCGGCGAGGCGCGAGCGTTTTCTTCGCGCTGAGGAAGCCCAATCCGCGGGCGATCGCCTCGGCGATCGCCGGGCACGTCATCGTCCGGCTCCACGATGCGGCCAGCTCGATCCCGAGAGGGAGCCCCTGGAGGAGTCGGCAAATGCCGCCGACAGACTCCAACTCCGCCGGGGACGGATCGAACCGTGCGTCGGAGCGCTTGGCCGCCTGAAGGAACATCCGGACCGCCGGGAAGTTGCGGGAGTCCTCGCCGGAACCCTCGTCCTGAGGGTACGCAAGCCCTTCGAGCGGATAGACCCACTCGCTGTCGATGTCCAGCTGCTGGCGCGACGTGACGAGGAAGCGAGGACCGTCTGGGATGTCCGCCAGCGCCTGCAGCCACCGAACGTCCCGGCCGAGGTGCTCGACGTTGTCGAGGATGAGGAGGATGGATCGCCCCCTCAGCTGTTCGACCAGATCGTCGAGCAGCGAGGCCGCACCGACGCGCGAACCGTGCGAGCGTGATGCGTCGAGGGCTTAGGCGATCGCGGCTGGGGCAAAGGCCGCCGATTCGACCGCCGCCAGGGGTACAAACACGACTCCGTCGGGGAACCGCGGCGCTGCGCAACGAGCCGCTTCCACGGCCAATCGGGTCTTGCCGCTTCCCCCCACGCCCGTCACGGTCACGACGCGGCAGTCTTCCCGCGTGAGGAGCTCGATCAGCTGCTTCACATCGTCTTCTCGACCGAAGAACGGAGTCCGGAACCTGGGCAACGACGTGGGGGGGGTGGGGTGAGACGGACGCGCCGGGGCAGGGGCGACCGTCGCAGTCCGGATCGTTTCGGCGAGCGCCGCTGTCTCCCCGCAGGGACCGATCGACAACTCCTCCTGAAGCAACCGCACGCACTCGTCAAACTGCCGCAGCGCGCCGGCGCGATCCCCCATGGCGGCTCGCAGCCGCATCACTCGGCGGTGAGCCGGCTCGTGGAGCGGCTGAGCGGTCAGTTGGCGTTGGGCGTAGCCCAACGCCCGTTCGGGTCGGCCGGCCTGCTCGAAATAGTCCGCCAACGCGTCGAGGGCGCCCATGAGTTCCTCGCTGAGCACGTCAGCCTCGGAGTACTGCCACTCTTCGTAGGAGCGGCTGTCGTCGACGGCGAATCCAGCCAGTAGGCGATCCTGGTAGAGGCCGACGGCCTCCTCAAGCCGCGCGGCCCCTCGCTCGCACAACGCCACGCCGGGGTGAGAATGGGTTCGGCAGGGGGCAAGCGCACGCCGGAACTCCACGACGTCGATCCACAGCTCGGGGTCCGGGCGCAGGCCGATCATGTGCCGCGTCGACGTCACCCACTCGCCAAGGCGCGTCTGGTTGAGAAGCCATAAGGCGTTCCGAAGCAGCGCGTAGGCGCGGGCGCTCTCCTGCTCGGGCCAGAGAAGCGCGGCCAGCGCGTCGCGGCTGTGGGCGCTCTGCGTGACGGCGAGGTAGGCAAGAAGCGCAAGCGCCTTGCGGCGCGGGACCGTCACCGGCTCACCGGCGCACTCCACCTGCGGATAGCCGAACAAGCGTATGCGAAGTGGTTCCACCTCACCTCTCCTTGCCCGAGAAGGATCAGTATACGACGGCGGCAGCGCCCCGGAAACGGAACGGAGACGACGGCCATGATACCGTGCGAGGGGACGGGGCGGGGGATGCGATGGAGTCTAGCGAAAGCCTGACGCAGCTTTTGGAGCGGGCGGCTGCAGCGCTGCAGCAGGGTAGGCCGACGGGCGCCCCGACGCGGCGCGCTCTCGTTGGCTCGCTCCTCGACCGGCAGATCCAAACGGGCCGGAAGGCTGGGCTGTTCGCGGTTTCCCCTGCCGATTGGCAGCGCGGACCTCGCCTCTGGACCGGCGAACCGATTCGCACGAAGCTGGCGGCCGAGCACGTTCTGTCTCAGGAGGCCGCGCGGCTGCTGTGCCGGCTTGGTGGCGACGATCCGGCGGTCGGGCGGTCCGTGGCGGCCGCGTCCGGTCGTTTGGCGGGAACCTGCTATGCCGTGCAGCACTGCACGATCGGCGAGTGCGCGACAAGCTTCATCGGCTACGTCCGGTTTCTTGCAGCGGCTGTAGGGGATGACGCCCACGCGGAGATCGCGCCGCGGATCCAGACCCTCTCGCAACACCGCCTCGGGGACGGCCGGTGGAAGCGCTTCCCCCTCTTCTATACCGCACTCGTCCTCTCGGAACTCCGCCTGCCGGCGGCGAAGGACGAACTCCTGTATGCACGGGACGCGTGCATCCGAGCGGTTCGACACAATTCGGTCCCCGAGCCGTACGCCGACCGGCGCGCGCAGCTGTTGAGCGAGCTCTTCGGCAAGGCCTCGAGGGCGGACGACGCCGCTGTCGGCGTGGCCCGCGCTGCCACGAGGCGCGAGGGCCGGCCGCTCGTCTGACGCCGTGTCCCGCGCTCGAGGCTTGTCACCTCGGCGCACGGCCTTCCCCGTTCCCCTCCCGATCCCAGTCTCGGTCGCGAACCGACGGCCCGCGACGGGTCGGTCTTCGAGCAGTGGGCTCGTCGCGCGAGGGACGCGGACGACCGGGAGTGATAGCATCCTTCGTTCGAGAAGGAGGCTGTCGTGTTTGGTCTTGCGGAGAGACGGCGGGCGAGGCTGCGGGCGAGACCGTTCCCGAGCGAATGGGCGACCGTTCTCGACCGTGTTCCTCTGTGCCGGCGCCTGCCGCGCACGGATCTTTCCGAGCTGCAGGGGCACATCCAGGTCTTCCTCGCGGAGAAGCGGTTCGAAGGCGCCGCCGGGCTTGCGATCGACGACGCGGTGCGCTTGACGATCGCAGCCCAGGCATGCGTTCTCCTTCTCCACCGGGCATCCCAGCCCTTCCCGAAGCTCCGCTCGATCATCGTCTACCCGGGGGAGTATGCTGCCCCGCTCGAGGAGGTCGACGACAACGGCTTCGTGACCGAGGACGTCGAGTCGCGATCCGGGGAGTCGTGGGCGCTCGGGAGCCTCGTCCTCTCGTGGGACGACGTTCTTGCCGACGTGGACGACCCCTTCGGCGAGCTGAATGTCGTGTTGCACGAGTTCGCGCACCAGCTCGAAGCCGAGGCCGGCGAGATGAACGGTCGCCCGCCGATCTCCGATCCCGAGCTGCGGGCCGATTGGGCACGGGAGATGCACACTGCGTACGCGGAGCACTGCCGGCTCGTCGATCGGGGCAAACCGACGCTCTTGGACCCGTACGCGGCCGAGAGTCCTTCCGAGTTCTTCGCCGTCGTCACGGAGGCGTTCTTCCAGCAGCCGCGGAGGATCCTCGTCGCGTTGCCCGGGCTGTACGACGTCTTGCGTCGATACTACAAGCAGGATCCCGCGACGTGGCCCCTTGCGGAGGGACAGCCCCCGACCGACTCGCGAGGTCCGGAATCGTTAGGGAGGAGGCTCGAATGAGGCTTGAGGAGACGTTGTCGGCTCTCTCGGCGGAGGTGTCGGGGACCCGCGCGAAGGGCGTCGCTGCAGAGATCGCCCGCTTTCATCGGACGCAGGCGTCCCCGGGGTACGACGAGGCGCTGGATGTCGTCGGCGAGCAGCTGGCCCGTTTTCGCGTCGCCACGCGTGTCCACGAGTTCCCCGCCGACGGCCGTTCGAAGACCTACGCGTGGACGTCGCCACCAGCCTGGACCGTGCGGGGAGGCGTTCTCGGGCAGACGGCTCCCGACGAGAAGCGCCTTGTCTCGTTTGACGAGATCCCGACGTGCGTCGCAGCCCACTCACCCGGCGGCGCGTTCGAGGGAGACCTCATCCACGTCGGTAAGGGCGACACCGACGCGGACTACACCGCTGCGGACGTCCGAGGCCGCGTCGTTCTCGCGTGCGGCCGCGCCTCCGAAGTGACGAAGCGTGCCGGGCGCGAGGGCGCGGTCGGCGTCGTGGTCTACCCGAACGACGAGCGATCCGCGACGTCGCACGACCTTGTCGAGTACCACGGGATCTTCCCCGCTGCGACGGACATCGCCAACCTGGTTCCGACCTTCGCGGTCTCGCGTCGCATCGCCGATGGACTCCTCCGCGGGCTTTCGCGGGACGCGGTCCGGTTGCGGGGCGAGATCGACGCGGAGTACACCGATCGCCCCCTACGAGTCCTCGAGGCGTGGATCGACGGCACGGATCCCGCGTCCGGCGAGGTTCTGCTCGTCGCGCACCTCTGCCATCCGCGCCCGTCCGCAAACGACAACGCTTCGGGGAGCGCTGCCCTTGTCGAGGTCACCCGCGCTCTCTGCGGAACGGCGAGCCTCCTCCCCCTCCGGGCGGGGATTCGGTTCCTGTGGGTCCCCGAGTTCTACGGGACGCTCCCGTGGGCGGCGGCCCACACGCGTGGGCTTGAGCACGTGCGCTACTCGCTCAACCTCGACATGGTCGGCCAGTCTCCGGAAGGGATCGGAGAGCCCCTCCGGGTCTTCCGCGCCCCGAACCACTTGCCGACGTACGTGCACGCGCTGGTTGAGCCTCTCCTCACGATGGTGGCAAGCTCGTCCACTGCCGCGCCGGGAGGCTCACGCCGGCCTCTCCATTGGAGCTACGACGCGCCGAGCGGCGGGAGCGACCACCTTGTGTTCGCGGCGTCCCCGCATCGGATCCCGTCCTTCATGGTCGGACACGACGACCCGTACTGGCACACGAGCCACGACACGATCGAGAACGTGGACCCGACGCGCCTCCAGCACGTCGTGCTCTTTGCCTGCGCCGCCTCTGTGCTTCCGCAGAGCGTGGCGGATGACAACCGCCTGTTCGGATGGCTGCTCAGCTACGGTGCTCGCGAGTTTGCCCGCGCGAGCGCTCTGGCGGAGGGCGTGGACCCCGAACTGGGGCACGAGCTTCTCGACGTTGCGTTGGGAATCGAAACCCGGCGGGCCGAGACGGTTGCGACGCTCGGAGTCAGCCAACGAGGGACGGATCTCCTTCAGCGCCACGAGGTCGCCCTTCGCGGGATGCGAGACCACTTCGCAGCCCTCCTGCCCGCTGCGCCGCGGCGCTCGACGGGAACGCGCATCCACCGGCCGACTCGACAGATCGACGGCCCCCTCGTCTACGCCGTGACCGACTCCTTCACGGAAGAGGAAGCGCGCTTCTTCAAGGACAAACTGTCGACAAATCACCGGGCGCTCGCCGAAGGCCTTCTCGCCCTCTGCGACGGCACGCGGACAGCCGGCCAGATTGCCCTTCAACTGTCGCTCGACGTCGGCCGCCTCGTCCCCGCAGAGGACGTCGAGGCAGGCGTCGCGCTCCTCCGCAAGGCCGGCTACGTAGCCGGCTAGAGGTTCGCAACGGCCTTTCGACCGGCGGCGCGTGCGGCGTCGATCAGGTGCGCACGCTTCGAGGCATCGAAGCAATTCGAGACGTTCGGCGCAGGCACCGTGGCAGCGAGCGTCACACCCATGTAGGTGAATGCATCCTCGAACATCCCGACGACGCGTCGTGCCGTCGCGGGATCCGAGTCACCCATCGAAGCGACGACAATGGCCCGCTTGCCCGCGAACGCGGCTCGGTGCGCCGGGTTGTGCCAGGCCCCGTACCAGCGATCGACGAACGCCTCGAGCTGCGCTGATGGACCCCACCAGTACACGGCGGGTAGGGCGCGTGCCCGCGAGATGCTGGCGCGCCGCCTCAGCGGAGAGGTTGACGAGACCAAGACGGAGTTGCGCCTGCGAACCAAGGCCGGCGGGTGGCGGCACATCCGGAGCCGCGGGAAGGTCGTCGAGAGGGACGAGAGCGGGAAGGCGCTGCGGCTTGCGGGCACTCACCGGGACATCACCGCGCACTGGGAGGCGAACGAATCCTTGCGCCACGAGCGCCGCTTGGCGGGCGAGACCATCGAGACGGGATACGCGTTCCGGGTCCTTCATCCGGACGCGACAGTGCGCTGGGCCAAGCTCAACGCCATACGCCTCGAGTGGGACGGGCGGCCCGCGACGCTCAGCTTCATCACCGACATCACCGAGCGAGCCGTCACGGAGGAGACCCTCGAGGAGAGCGAGGAGCGGTTTCGGCAGATCTTCGCCGTGAGCCCGCCGGGGGTGGTCTCTTGCGACAGTGCGTTCCGGTTCATGAGGGCTCGTCGCACGTTCTGTCGCATGCTCGGGTGTACCGAGGGCGAACTCCTCTCCCGCTCGTTCGTCGACGTGACCCACCCCGACCACGCGGCTGGCGACGTCGAGTCCGTGGCACGGCTGCTTCAAGGGGAAGTCCCCCTGGATCGAACCGAGAAGCGCTACGTCCGCAAGGACGGGGGAGTGCTGTGGGCCTCAATCGCGGTTTCCGCCCTTCGCGACGTGCAAGGGCGCTTTCTTCACTTCGTCGGCATGATCGAGGACATCACGGCGCGGAAGACCGCGGAAGCCGAGCTTGTCGAGCGCGAGAGGCGGTAGCGCGAGCTGGCAAACGACCTGCCGACGTGCGCGTTCGAGGCCGACACGGAGGGCCGCCTGACCTTCGCCAATCGCACGGGGCTTGATTGGTCCGTGTACTCGCTGCAGGAGCTTGAGACCGAGACAACGGTTCTCGCGATGGGGGCCGCGAAGCAGCGTGACCGTGCCGCGAGGACGTTCCGGCAGGCGCTCGAGAGCGGCTCCGCCCCCACGGGGGAGTACAGGGCGATCCGGAGGAATGGCTCCACGTTCCCGGCCCTGGTTTCCTCACGCGCCATGGTGAAAGACGGGCGTCTCGTAGGCATCCGCGGCATTCTGATCGACGTCAGCCAGCGGGTTGAGGCGGCACGACGCGTCCAGAATGCGCTCTCTGACACAATCCATGCACTCGCGGTAACGACGGAGATGCGCGACCCGTACACGGCGGGACACCAGGAGCGTGTGACGCACATCGCCTGCGCCATCGGACAGGAGATGGGGCTCTCCGAAGATCGCCTCGAGGGGCTCCGCGTCGCAGGGATCCTGCACGACGTAGGCAAGATACTCGTTCCGGCCGAGATCCTGAGCACACCTACAGTCCTCACCCCGACGGAGTTCGGGCTCGTGGAGATCCGCTCCGAGTCCGCGTACGAGATCCTGCGCGCAATCCAACTCCCGTGTCCGGTCGCAGACATCGTCCTGCAGCACCACGAGCCGATGGACGGCTCGGGATACCCGAAGGGGATCCGGGGCGACGCGATCCTCCTTGAGACGAGGATCCTCGGCGTCGCCGATGTCGCCGAGGCGATCGTCTCTCACCGCCCGTGCCGCCCGGCTCGTCCGATGGCAGCTGCCGCGCGAGCCGCGGGAACCCTGTACGGCGCGGAGGTTGCAGCGGCCTGCATGCGCCTGTTCGAGCGAGGCACCCTCCCGCTCATGGGGTGAGGCCGCTCGGCTTTCTCAGAGCCTAGTCGCTGGGGACGTCCGCGCGCCCGCCACGACTCGAGCCAGGCGGGATAGGTTCTTCACCCGAGCGTCAGCACCGTCTAGTCCGCCCCGTCAGCGTCTACGAGATACGTCTCTAGACTCCGTCGCGGGCGCCGACGGGCGCGGTTCTCCCCGTACGGCGCGCGGGTCAAGCCGTCAAGGAAGCCCCACGGCGGGCTGGCCGAGACGCTTCGGAGACCCCCGGCCGGTAGGATGGCGAACAGCGCCTATGGGGCGCGGGGGAGAGGAGGCCGGCGATGCCGGAGTTGCCGGAGATCGCGTGTCGAGCACGGGAGATGAATGAGGCTCTCTCGGGGCGCGTCATCCGCGCCGTCGCCGTGGCGCAGCCGAAGTGCCTCAACGTGTCCGTCGCTGCGTTTCAGCGGGGGCTGAGCGGGGCCGAGGTTGCCCAGGTCACACACCGCGGGAAGTGGCTGTTCGTGGAGACGTCGAAGGGGCACCTGCTGCTCAATCTCGGCATGGGCGGGGAGATCCTCCTCGTCCCCTCGAAGCGGCTTCCCGAGAAGTGGAGGGTCCGCTTTGACCTCGATGGCGGGGAGTCTTTGGCCGTGAACTTCTGGTGGTTCGGGTACGCGCACTACGTGCCTCCAGGCAAGCTGGGCGGGCACACGATGTCGGCGAGTCTCGGGCCGAATGTGCTTGACGTCTCCCTCGCCGAGTTCCGGCGACTGCTCGCCGGCCGGCGGGGCGCCGTGAAGTCGTTCCTCCTCGACCAATCGAAGCTTGCCGGGATCGGCAACGCGTACATCCACGACATCCTCTTCCGCGCCAGGCTCCACCCCCTCGAGACGGTTTCCCGCCTTTCCCCCCGGGACACCCGCCGCCTCCATACAGCCATACGAGCGGAGCTGCGGCGCTCGATCGAAAAGGGCGGAGCCTTCTACGAAGTGGATCTTCAAGGGCGCCCCGGCGGGTTCCTCGGAACCGATCTCCTGGTCGGCTACCGTGAGGGCAAGCCGTGTCCCGCGTGCGGCACGGCGATCCTCAAGATCAGGACGGGATCGACAGCGAGCTTCATCTGCCCAACGTGCCAACGTCGGAGCGTCTAGGCAGCCCGCCCGACATCGAGGAAGTTCGCCACGAGAGCAGAAACCGCTTGAAGGTCGGCGGGCGCGCGTCTCCACGTCGTCCGCGGCAGGCCGCCGCGGCGCTGGGTCACCAGAAGGTGAGCCCGCAGGGCGAACTCCGACGAGCGCCGCGTGATCTCGGGGTGAGCTTGGACGCCCCAGATGGGCTTCTCCCCGTAGCGCAAGACGTGCGTTGCGCACTTGCGGGAACTCGCGAGCACTCGCCACGGGGGCGGCGGTGAGACGACCTCGGCGACGTGAAACGCGAAAACGGTCCACGGCGACGGGATGCCACAGAGCAGGGAGTCTCGCTCGACGATGCGGACCGACGTCCAACCGAACTCGGGTCTCGCGGCTCGCGCCACGTACCCCGGCCCGGAGAGAGCCCACACCAGGAGCTCGTGCCCGAAGCACGACCCGAGGATCGGGACGCCGCTGCCCGCGGCGGTTCGTACGAGTTCCGCCTCACGGCGAACCCACTGTGGCGGCTTGAGGACCGAAGCCTCGGAGCCGGTCAAGACGAGGTGCGTGTAGTCCCGGACGTCCGGGAGCCTTGGTGCAGACGAGGCGTTCACACGATCGACGCGTGCGGCGCTCGTCAAGCGCGCCGCCCAGCGCTCGCCGAGGGGAAACAGCCTGGAGTGGACCGTGTTGTCGAGAAGGAGAACGCGGCTCGCCATATGCCGAGTATAGCCACCCATCCCCACCGACCCGGGCTGCATGACGGCGATGCGGTCGCCCCATCGAGTCTCTTTCCGGCGGCCCCAGCGCAGAACTCCCACCCAGCCGCGCCGGCCGCTAGCTGGCAA
The DNA here is from genome assembly GCA_028713635.1 of Candidatus Bipolaricaulis sp. Lineage (GTDB taxonomy): Bacteria > Bipolaricaulota > Bipolaricaulia > UBA7950 > UBA9294 > JAPLGD01. Next base: position 1,764 of record JAQTNX010000036.1, on the reverse strand, counting down.
GGGCCTCGCAAACGGCATACCTTTGCTGCATGACTGTCACGGAGAGGGGTGCGACGGGCCGGTGGCCGCGAGTGACGGTACCGCTTGCCTCTGCGGCGGTCTTGGTCGCGATCGCAAGCGGCGGCCTTGGGCTATTCGTGCAGCTGTTCCTCAAAGAGCGCGGCGCGTCGGTCTTCCTCATCAGTGCGGCCTCGAGCCTCGGCTCTGTCGGCGTCCTCGTCGGGAGCTACTTCTGGGGAAGGCTGTCCGATCGCTCGGGACGTCGCGCGTTCCTGATCGTGACCGCCCTGGGGGTAGGCGCCGCGATTGCCATCCTGATCCCCCTTCCCGGAAGCGGTGTGGTTGTGGCCACGTCGTTTGCGCGCGCCTTCATGGATGTCGGGTTCGCCTCCATGAGCTTGGCGATGATCTCCGCCGCAAGCCTGAGCGCGACGCGTGCGCGCGGGATGTCCTACAACTCCTCGGCGCGGTCGCTCGGCTTCGCGCTTGGCGCCATGGGAGCCGGCGTCGTCCTCGAGAAGCTCGGCTATCGGACCGGCTTTCTGGTCATGGCCCTTCTCCCCATGGTGGCCGTTCTCTTCGTCCTGCGGCTCCCTCGGGAAGAGCGGCCGGCCGCGCCGCCGCGGCAGCTTCCGTGGCACGCGCTGCGCGAAGCCGGACTGACACGCCTCTACCTCGGTACCATCCTGCGCCAGTTCTCGGCGAACGGCGCCTTCGCCCTTCTCTATGTGTACATGGACGACCTGGGGATCTCGCCGATCCTGATGGGCACCGTGAGCTCCCTGAACACCGTGACGCAGGTCGTCGCGCTCGTTGCATTCGGCTGGATCGCCGACCGCATTGGGCGACGGAAGGTCTTCCTCCTCGGGTTCGCCATGTCGACCCTGCTGCCGTGCGTCCTCGCCGTATCGCGCAACGTCCCGATGATGGCACTCTCCTACATCGTCTTTGGCATCTCATTCAGCTCGCTCTACATCGGATCGACCGCCCACATCGGCGATCGGGTCCCGCTCGAGCGCCAGGGAACCATGCTCGGGCTGTTCGAGATGGCTCGAGGCCTCGGGGGACTCCTCGGACCGCTCCTCGCCGGAGCCATCGTCCCGCTCGTCGGATTCACACGGATGTTCCTCACCATGGCGGGCGTCGCGGGCATCGGATTCCTCGTCGTCCTCGGGGAACGCTTCCCATTCCACGGTCGCGGGGCGAGCACGCCGAAGCCGGAGGCACGATCCCCGGTGGTGGACGGCGGCCCGATCTAGGTGTACGGTGCCCGTGGTCTCGGCGGAAGGTGAATGACATGGGGAGTGACAAGCTGACCCTGGTGGCGCTCGCAGCGGGCATGGGAAGGCGGTTTGGAGGCCCGAAGCAGATCGAGAGCGTAGGACCGAGCGGTGAGATCCTCCTCGACTACTCGGTTTTCGATGCCCTGCGCGCCGGCTTCTCGCGGCTTGTGTTCGTCGTCCGAGAGGACGTCCGGGGGGCGCTGCAGCGACGCCTCGGTGGGCTCTCGTCCCGCTGTGAGATCGAATACGTCGAGCAAAGGCTGGACGACGTTCCGGCCGGTCACGCGGCGCCCGCGGGCCGCGAGCGGCCGTGGGGAACGGGCCACGCGGTGTGGGCGTGCCGCCATGCCGTCGAGGGACCCTTCGCCGTCGAGAATGCCGACGATTTCTACGGAGCCACCGCGTTCGCGTCCATGGCGCAGTTTCTCCGCGACGCGGACGGCCGTGTCCCGCTCCAGGCCGCCCTCAGATCGGAAGAGCG
>JAQTNX010000035.1 GCA_028713635.1 Candidatus Bipolaricaulis sp. | reverse complement strand
CACGGCCTCGATTCTCCGCAACAGGGGAGGCATCGCCAAGTGCGGCCGATGGGACGCTGCGCGGCGAAGATCCTGGCCGAGACCGCGTCCGCACCGACGGGCGATGCCGATGCAGCAGCCCCTCGATCTAGCGGTGGATTAAGCGCCCGAGAGGCGGTACGTCGACTTCGATCGCGCCTTCCGGACAGAGCTCCTGGCAGCAGTAGCAGCGTATGCACCGATCGTAGTGGTGGGCGGGGGGTGATCCGTTCGCCGCGAACTCAACGCCCTTCGGAGTCACGGGGCAGACACGAACGCATGTCCCACAGCGTGTGCACGCTTCCGAGCGGATCACGGGACGCGGTACGATGAGGCACCGAGCGATCCGACCGACGCGTCCCGGGCGCCCGGCCGTCGCGCGGGAGCTCCGCTGGACGTCGAAGTCAGGGACGACGAACCCATCGACCGGGTCGCCGACAACGTCAATAGCCTTGGCGCTGCCGAGACCGAACGCCTCCCCGTAGGCAATCGGGGCGACGAGCCGGGGATCCAGGTCAATCAATCGACAGATCGTCGCGTCGAGAGCCACGGGGTCGGCGGACAAGAGAATCACGTTCATCGAGCGCGGCCGACCGCTCTGCGGGCCGTTTCCCTCCATGGCAACGATCCCATCCACGACAGAGAGGCGCGGCCGAAGCAGGAGATTCAGGTCGACCAGCATCTGCGAAAACAGGTCGGCATTGGGAAGGCGGGCATGGAACTCCGCCTTGAGCATCCCCGGAATGCAACCGAACTGGTTCTTGATCGCGCCGGTAAGTCGCGTTAACCCGTGGGTCTTGAGTTTCGCGATCGACACGAGGCCGTCCGCGTCGAGCACCCCGTGAGCGATCGTGAACTGCTTGATCAGATGGCCGTCCGGAAACGACACCGTCTCTCCGGAGCCGAAATCTGCGACAGGAATGGCCAATTCGCGCGCCACGTCAGCGATCCCTGCCCGCCCAGCCACGTTCTCGGTTCGCCCGAAGCCCGGGGAATCCCCATACGACAGCCGCACGCCTGCGTCACCGAGCGCCCGCGCCACGGCGCGGAAGACGCTCGGGTGGGTCGTCACCGCGCGTTCCGCTTCGCGCCCCACAAGCAGGTTTGGCTTGAGGACGACCGACTCGCCGGGGCGAACGAACCGCAGAGCGCCGCCGAGCAGGTCAAGCCCGCGTCGCACCGCCGCGTCGACCTCATCGTCTCGATACGAAGTGCAGCGAACCAAAGCCACGGTGCTCATTCGAGCTCCCGGCACCGACACCCAGCTCCAGCATCGCCGCACGCTGGTCCCGTCCGGCTCTCGAACTCGATCGTGGAGTGGAGGATGCCGAAACGTTTCAGCTCGTCCTTCACTCGCCGACGGAGGGCAGCCACGTCAGCGTACGAGTCCGCGTTCTCGACCACGGCGTGCGTCGTGAGCACGTGGCTCGTACCGTCCTGCGACCAGACATGAGTGTGATGAACGTCACAGATACCGGGGACCGCCCGAATCGCGTCCTCGACCTCTCCGACCTTCAGCGTATCGGGAACCCCTTGCAGAAGGATCACAAACGTCTCCTTCACTCTCTTGCCGACGTTCCATAGAACGAAGAGCGTGATGACGATTGCGAGGACTGGATCAAGAATCGGCGCCGACCAGAAGAGCATCACGACGCCGACCACAAGAACCGCAAGCCACCCGAGCACATCCTCAACGAAGTGCCACGTCACGACGCGCTCGGTGAGGCTCTTCCCGCCCCGCATTCGGAGCGCCGAGAAGCCGTTGACCGCAATCCCGATCCCCGCGAGAAGAAGCATGCCGCGCGCGTTCGCCACCTGCGGCGCGAAAAGGCGCGGAACGGACTGCAGGAGCACGACGATGCCCCCTGCCAGGAGGACGAAGCTCATCGTCAACGCCCCAAGGAGAGAGAAGCGCCGATAGCCAAAGGTGTAGACGTCGTCGCCCGTCCGCTGTGAGATCCGTACGAGACGCCAGGACAGGGCGAGGGCTACGCAGTCGCCGAGATCATGCAGGGCGTCAGACAAGACCGCCACGCTGTTCGTCCAGAGGCCGCCGGCGAGCTCGAGGATCGCGAAAGAGAGGTTCAGGACGAAGGCCGTGCCGATCCTCGCACCGCTCGCGTCATGTCCTCCAGAGCGGCCGTGCACACAGTGGGCCATGGAGAAACCTCCCGGGTTCGGCGCTCGTGCTCCGGGTCACCCTCCCGCCGCTTCGGGGATGGCGGAACAGGAACAGGCTCCGCCGACCGAGGCGATCTCGCGCCTCGGTCGGCGGGCCCCCACTCCGCCTCCATCTGTCGCTCACGACTCCTCTGTTAGGTACCGAAGAAACGCGTCGAACGTCTGCTCCAAGCGCTTGATGTCCACGGAGTAGTAGCGACTCTGCGCGTCCCGGCGAACGGTGACCAGATCCTGCTGTCGGAGCACCTGAAGATGCCGCGACACCGTGGGCCCGGCAAGCTCGAGGGCCGCGGTGAGCTCGTCCACCGACATCTCGCCGTTCTGGCTCAGCAGCTTCAGAATGGTCGTTCGTGATCGACTCGATAGCGACTTAAAGATTGCCACATGCGGATCTACCATCCCGTGCCTCCTATCGATCACGTGATCTCAATGAAGGTCTATTGACAAGACCACGAGGAGTAGTATAATGCTTCTTGCGCATCTAGACAAATGCGCACATAGCACGTCACCATGAGGAGGTGGCAACCATGGCAGCGACCAAGAAGCCTGAGAAGAAGGCTGCGAAGCCCGCGGCGAAGAAGCCCGCTCCGAAGAAGGCTAAGTAGTTGGCTCGAGAAGACAGCAGCCTCCAGCAAGCCCACCAGGATGGAGAGGCTGCTGTCGTCTTTGTCGCTTCAATTCGTGCGCTCCCCCACCCGCGCGTAGCGGCGGAACCTCCTCTTTCCCCGATTCCGACCCCCGTGTTATGCTGCAGCCGACAGAGTGGCCGAACCATCGGAGGAACCTTGTCATGAAGGCGGTCAATACGATCGGACTAGCGCTTGGATCGGGAGGCGCCCGCGGAGCTGCCCATACGGGGGTCCTGAAGGTGCTCCAGCGTGAAGGGATCCCGGTCTCCGTCGTCGCCGGCTCCAGCATCGGAGCCCTCGTCGGCGCGGCATTCGCCGCCGGCGTGCCGATCGAGCACGTCGAGAAGGAGTGGCTGGCAACCGACGTCCAGAGAAGGATCCTGCTCGGCTTTCTCCCGGTGTTTCCTCGCGCCGGTTTGAGCTCCGGCGCAGAACTCAAACGGATGCTCACGGAACTCCTGGGGGATATCGATATCCAGGACCTGCCGATTCCGTACGCCGCGGTGGCGTGTGACATCGATACCGGAGACACCGTCGTACTGCGCGAGGGTTCCCTGGTCGATGCAGTTCGCGCTTCGACCGCCATTCCCGGTCTGTTCCGGCCTGTGCGGCGCGGCGACCGGTTCCTGGTGGACGGCGGCCTGGTAGATCCCGTCCCCGTAGGAGCTTGCCGTGCTCTCGGTGCCGATGTTGTGATCGCCGTCGACATCGCGCCGCGCCCGGTTCCGACGACCTCGCGCGGCCGCGGCGTCTGGGAACGCATCGGCGACGGCCTGCACGAAGGCTTGGCTCACCGCGCCTGGGTGCCCAGCAGTCTGACGGAACTCCTCGAACACGGAGTCCGAGAAGCCCCGGAACGACCCCTTCCAGGGCTCTACAGCATCCTGAACCAGTCGATCTCGATCATGGGACAGGAGATCCTCCGTCAGAGGATGCTCCTAGATCCAGCGGATGTCGTGATCCGCCCTGAGCTGACTCTGACGATCATGAGCTACCTGCGAGCCAAGGATGGCATCGAGGCCGGCGAGCGAGCCGCGGAGCTTGCAATGCCCGAGCTGCGCAGGATTCTCGACGAGCGAGGCGAGAGGGGAGGCGCTGCGTAGCCATGCCGACCGTGCGTGGGTGTCCCAATCCGATGCGGGACGAAAGCGCCTTGGCGAGGCGGAGACGCCTCGTCCTTGGAGTCGCGCTCGTCCTCGGTGTGTGTGCTGCTGGCGCCACCGCGGCCCTCGCGGAAGACCCCGACGTCGTGCTCTTCTACCGAGAAGGCTGCCACGACTGCGCCCGAATGGACGAACTCCTGGAGCCGTTGGAGCAAGAGCACCCCAACCTCGTCGTCCTCCGTCTCGAGGAGACGGCGAACCTCGATCTCCTGTGGAGATTGTCAGCGAAGTACGGGATTCTGCCAACGGCGTTTCCGGTCATCTTCGTGGGAGACGAAGCCATCGTCGGCGTCGGCCGTGAGAAGGAACTGCAACTTCGCGCCGCCGTGGACAACTGTGTCACGGTCGGGTGCGGGTCCCCCCTCGCGTTGCTCGCGGAGCCGACAATCCCGTGGAAGCTGATCCTGTTCGCCACCCTCGCAGCCGTTCTGCTTCTCATCGTTGTGCTCTAAGCATCGCCGTCGGCGTCTTGTGAGCCACCGGCCGCCTCCCCTGGGCCGGCGGAGACAATCCTGTCTCACCGAGGAGTGCCATGCGGGACTTCGCGTCGATCATCTGTCTCAGCCCACGCCGTCATCTCCGATGTCGCGATCGTCCTGCAGAACGCCAAGCCGCTCGGCGCGCGCCTGCCGCAGTAGCTCCTGGGAGAGAACCCTTAACAAGCAGCGCACCATCCTTGATGCCTTGACGGCCGTCCTCGCGCCGGGTTCGACGGAGCCTGCCTGGACCTCGCGCGTACACGTCGTTCGCGGGCTTCTGACAGCGCTCCCCTACTGCTTCATCCGGCGGTAGATCCTCCACAGCATGTAGACCACAAAGACTAGGAGTGCAGCAAGAAAGACAATGTTGAAGATTGCACCGCCGCGACTGACGACCTGAGTTGACTCCACAGACCTCCCCTTCCGCCTCACGCCGAGGCTTCCGCCAGGCGAATCACCGCATCCAGGGCAACCCCGATCTCCCGATCGACCGCGTCGCGCACGAGATCTCGGTGCGGATCGTGCTGGCCGGCCGAGGCGGAGCGCGCGTCTCCGTCAATGGCGAGAATCGACCCCGCTCGAACCCGACGCAGGAGCGCGACGATGTACAGAGCCGCGCACTCCATCTCGACGCAGATCGCGCCCGACGCCGCATAGGCGTCGAGGCCGAGGTCGAGGACGCCACGGTAGAACGCGTCAACCGACACGCCCACGCCCCGGTGAACCCCGCCGCCCAGAGCCCGAGCCGCCTCCCACAACGCCGCCGATACGCTCGGATCTGCGACGGCCGGGACTTCCAGCGGGACAAGCTGGCGAGACACCCCTTCGCCGCGCACCGCGGCGAAGGGCACGACCAGGTCGCCGGCGCGAACGCTGTCGCAGAGAGAGCCCGCCGTCCCGACGCGAATCAGCGTCCTGACGCCGGCACGAATCGCTTCTTCATAGGCGATCGCGGCCCCCGCGGCGCCTACCCCCGCCGAGGTCACCCCGACCGGAACTCCTCGGTAGCTGCCCCGGTAGCTGTGGTACTCCCGGTTCGCTGCGACGCGCTCCGCACCGTCGAGTCGCTCCGCGATCCGCTCGGCCCGCTTCGGATCGCCGGGAAACAGAACCGTCTCCGGCAGATCGCCGGGGTCGATCAGGAGATGCGGACACGCCTTCGGCACAGGAATCCCTCTCCTTCCTTGCGCGCGTCATTCTACCGGCCGAGTTCGCGAGCGTGAAGGCGCACCCGTCTCTCTGGGCAGCCTATAATGAACGACCTGGCTCGTCCGGACCAGGGAAAGGAGATCCCATGTCTCAAGGAGACGTAGGCCACCTGGAGTACCCGACGACCGATCTTCGGGCATCGAAGGCCTCTTGCTCGACGGTCTTCGGGTGGAGCTTCCGGGACATCCCAGGGATGGAAGACTACGCGCTGTTCTCCACTCCGGGAGGTCAGCAGGGTGGGTTCAGCGGACGGCGACGCGCCGAGGACCCAACTGACAAGGGGCCGATCGCCCACGTCGAGGTGGCCGACATCGACGCGGCGCTGGTCACGATCAACCAGCTCGGCGGCCGCACCCTGACGCCCAAGACGAGGATCTCCGACCAGTTTGACTTCTACGCTCTGTTCCTTGACAACGCTGGAAACCGCCTGGGGTTGTGGAGCCCCGCGTAGGCCATGATCGACCAAGAGGAGCTGCGGCGCCGCGAGTACGTTGGACGCGTGAATCGGGTCATGGACTACGTCCGCGCGAACCTGGCCGGAGACCTGCGCCTCGAGACGCTGGCACGCGTGGCGAGCTTCTCGCCCTTTCACTTCCACCGTGTATTCAAGTCGGTCGTCGGGGAGACACTGAACGACTTCATCCGTCGCGTCCGCGTCAGCACCGCCGCAATGCGACTGCTCTCCAACCCCAAGCTCTCGATCACCGACGTCGCCGTGGGGTGCGGCTACTCGTCGTCCGCCGCATTCGCAAGGGAGTTCCGCAAGGCATTTGACACGAGTGCATCGGAGTTCCGCCGTGGCGGACGCGACGCCGCGCGCAAGATCCGTCAACTCGAACGCAACGACGGACAAGTCGAAAGCAAGACCGAGGAAGACCGAGCCGACGGCCCTCCCTACACTTCCGGCAACCCATCTTCGAGGAGGACAACGATGAAGTTCAGCGTGGAAGTGAAACAGATGCCGGAGTGGAACGTCATCTACGCGCGGCACGTCGGCGCGTACAACAAGATCGGCGAGGCGTTCGATCGGGTCTTCAAGTGGGCCGGGCCGCGCGGCCTTGTGCGGTTCCCGGAGACGAAGTCGCTCGCCATCTACCACGATAGTCCCGAGGTAACCGACCCGTCAAAGCTGCGGTCGGACGCGTGTCTGACGGTGCCGTCGGGAACAAAGGTCGACGGTGAGATCGGAACGATGAAGGTTCCCGGGGGACTGTTCGCCGTCGCCCACGTCGAGATGGACGTGACTCAGTTCGGAGAGGCGTGGGAGAGACTGATGGAGTGGATGCCGAAGAGCGGGTACCAGCCCGACGACCGGATGTGCTACGAGATGTACCTGAACGATCCGGACACCCATCCCGAGAAGAAATGGCTCGTCGACATCTGCGAGCCGATCCGCCCTCTTTAGGTCCAATCTACGCTTCGCGACGACTACGCCCCGGAACACCCGGGGCGTTTCTCTTGACTTGCCTCTCGGGGTCGTCGACGATGGATTTGGGTGAGATCTCATGCAATACCGCTCGTTCGGACGCATCGACTGGAAGCCTTCTGCTCTCGGGTTCGGGGCCATGAGGCTTCCGGTTCTCGGCGGCGACCCCGGGAACATCGACGAAGCGCTCGCGACGCAGATGATCCGAACGGCCATCGACCAAGGCGTCAACTACGTCGACACGGCTTGGCCCTACCACAACGAGCAGTGCGAGCGGTTCCTCGGCCGCTGCCTTCGGGACGGGTATCGCGAACGCGTTCGGCTGGCGACGAAGTTGCCGTCGTGGCTCGTGGAAAAGCACGAAGACTTCGACCGCTTCCTCGACGAGCAGCGGCGTCGCCTGGCAACAGAGAAGATCGACTCTTACTTGCTTCACGGACTGAACCGCGTGCAGTGGCCGAAGCTCTACGATCTCGGCGTGCTCGACTGGGCCGAGCAAGCGCGACGCGAGGGCCGGATCGGTGAGGTCGGGTTCTCCTTCCATGACGACCTAGACGCCTTCCGCGCGATCGTCGACACGTACGACTGGACCTTCTGTCAGATCCAGTACAACTTCATGGACACCGGTTTCCAGGCGGGCACAGAAGGACTGCACTACGCGGCAAGGCGCGGACTTGGCGTCGTCGTCATGGAACCCCTCCGCGGAGGCTCACTCACCCGCCCCGCCCCGCGGGAGGTCGCGGCGCTTTGGGAGACGGCGTCAATCAAGCGATCGCAAGCCGACTGGGCTCTCCAGTGGGTCTGGAACGACTCCGACGTCTCGCTCGTCCTGTCGGGGATGACCGCGATGGGCCACGTGGAGGAGAACCTTGCGAGCGCGGAACGTTCGGGAGCCGGAACGCTCCGCGACGACGAACTGCGCCTCGTCGACCGCGTACGGGACGCGTACCGCGCCCTGGCCCCGATCCCATGCACGGACTGCCGCTACTGCCAGCCGTGCCCGCAGGGCGTCGCCATTTCGCGGGTGTTCTCCTTCTACAACGACGCCATGGCCTACGCAGACCTCGCCCGATTGAGCGCCCAGTACGCCAACGACCGATTCATGAAGCCCGAGAGCCGCGCCGATCGCTGCGTCGCTTGCGGGATCTGCGAATCTGCATGTCCGCAAAGAGTCGAGATCATCGAGTGTCTCAAGAAAGCCCACGAGACCCTGATGCCGCAAGCGTGACCCGGAGCCGGCTGTTCGAGCTAGCGAGACAAGGCGGCCGGCGATTCCCACGGGACTTCGTTTCTCGGATCAATGCCCGATATACTCGCCGTTCCAAGTGTCATACGCCTCCGACGGGGGCGAAGGAGGATTCATCCGCTACTACGAGGAGGCCGAGCGAGCCATCCGGGGTCCCCGGAAGAACCCTCCGCCGAAGCCTGTCCAGGAGGCGGAGAAGACGGTCGAAGAGGAACTGCTGGCTCACCTGGCGCCCCTCATCGAGGACCACTTCCTGACCGACGTCGTGCGCCCCATCAAGAGCGGCAAAGAGGCCGTCGTGTACTGCTGCCGCGCCGACGCCTCACTCGGTCGCGACCTGGTCGCCGCCAAGGTCTACCGTCCGCTCGAGACGCGCAGCTTCAAGCGCGACACGGTATACCAGCAGGGCCGAGACCGCGGAAGCCGTCCCGACGCGCGCGTGCTCCGCGCCCTCGGAAAGAAGACCCAGCACGGTCGAACGCACAAGTTCAGCGCGTGGATTGCCCACGAGATGAAGACGCTCGAGATCCTCCACGCGGCGGGCGCCGGCGTCCCGGAGCCGATCGAGCGGAACGGCCCTGTCATCCTGATGGAGTATTTCGGGGACATCGACAATCCGGCCCCCGTGCTCCTCGGCGTAGATCTAGACGCGGGCGAAGCCGCCAGACTCTACGCCGGGATCCTGCGCAACGTGGAGCTGTTCCTCGTCCACCATCGGATCCACGCCGATCTCTCGGCATATAACATGCTCTACTGGGACGGGGCCGTCACGATCATCGACTTTCCGCAGTCGGTCGACCCGCGCTACAACGACGACGCGTTCGACCTGTTGGTCCGGGATCTGAAGACGGTGAACGGCTTCTTTGCGGCGGCAGGGGCGGACATCGTCGACCCAACCGAGTACGCACTCCGGCTCTGGCGCACCCACGTCGATCCGCGACGCTAGTGTCGCGTCCTGGTAATGGCTGCGCGGAGGAGCCTGAAGCGATTTCGCCATTGGCCGGAGTCTGTCGACATCGTCGTCCGTTCAACGACTTCGCGGACGCGACACTAGAAGGCCCTCGGACAGGCTGCGCTAGCCGCTGTCGGAGATCCTGAGATCCTTGCGAACCTCGCGCTCGACGATCGACAGCGGCAGGAGTCCACGCCCAAGCACGAGGTCGTGAAAGGCCGCGAGATCGAACGACGCTCCGCTCGCGCGACGTGCCGCGTCGCGGAGAGCGCGAAGTCGGCTGCTTCCGACGACTCCTGCCGTCGCCCGTCCGGGCGAGCTGACGCACCCCTTAACGGCCATTCGCGCGGAGCCCTCTTCGTCACCGGTCGCATCGACGTAGTAGTTCACCGCGCGGTCGAAGCTCCAGCCGAGGGCGTGGACTCCTGTGTCGACGACGGCCAGAGCGGCCTCGCGAAGTTGGCTGTGCAATCGCCCGAGGTTGGCAAGCGGGTCACCGTCGTAGAGTCCCACGTCCCCCGCCACACCGAGAGCGTAGGCCGACCACCCTTCCTCGAAAGCCGGAAACCCACCCCAGGCGCGAATGGCGGGCAAGGCAAGCTCGCGGGCCGTCGCTCGTTGAAGATGTCGACCCGGCACGGTTTCTCGATGCACGAACGCGGCGACGTCCGACACGGCCCAGGGAGCACCGGGATCCACGACAAGGAGCGCCGAGCGCGATCCGTCGTAGGGCGCCGCCATGTAGCCACGAGGTCCTTCTCCGAGGAGAACTGAGATGGTTGCCTTCGGAAGGTGGCCTGCGAATCGGGAGCCAAACGCGTCGGCTCGTTCGAGGACGGCTCGGCAAGCCGCCGCGATGTCGTCCGGCGAAGGAGACCCGCCGTCCCATGCCGCCGCGCTCCAGGCAGCCGAGACGTCACGCCCGCTCGGAGTCTTCGCCTGCTCTTCGACGACGGCGATCTCCTTCGCAATCTGCGTAGCGGCATCCTGCCCCATGGCGTGAATTGTCTCAGGGTCGAGATCGCTGCCGGTGTAGTGACGAAGGAGTCCTTCGTAGGCCGAACCGCCCCCATCGCGCCGGCGAATGCCGACGTCCGCCGACGGCGCCTCGGCGAGCGCGGCGACGACCGCCCCGTACAGCTTCTCGTATGCCGGAATGACCTCTTGCTCGAGCGCGCGCTTCGCTTCCGTCAGGTACTTGACTCGTTTCTCGACGCCGAGCTCGCGAATCGCGATGAGCCTGTCTCTCAGAGCGACAAAGTACACGTTGTGGCCTGCGACGATTCGGTCGGGGAGGTACTCCGAGCGCGACCACATCTCCGTGATCTTGAGCGGCTCGACTTGCCGCAGCACCTCGTCGAGCGAGGCGACGGGCGGCAGGCGATGCCGAGCGCGCAAGTCGACGATTCGGTCACGAAGCTGGAGCAGCTGGTCGTCCGCCTGGTGCAGGCAGGCAACGTAGTCGGCGACGTCTTCTTCGTCGACGAGTCGCCACACCGAGATCAGCCGGGTGTAGAGGCGCGCGTGGGGAGAGTCGTCGCTCGCCGAGACGGGAAACAGAGAGAGCGCCGGCGCCTCGCACGTCGTGAGATCCTTCCAGAGCGCCTCACAGGCGTCGTAGGTTAGGCGCTCGTCCGGAGTCAAGGACTCTCGGTTGTACGTGTGCAGGCGTCGGTAGATCTCACGATCGATCGCGAGCGTCGTGCGAACGTACTCGTTCGAGTAGTCGTCGAGGCGGTCGTCACGAATTCCCAGCTTCTCCGCGAGTCCGAGATCGGTGACGGTCTGCGGGTGCCGAAGAAGGTGGATTCGGTACGCCTCGTCCGCGAACTCCGCGAACGTCTTTCCTTCCAGCCTCGTTCGCGCTTCCTGAAGGGTTGGAGGAGTCCACGACGGCTCAAGGATCTCCTCCCGCGAGCCAAAGCGGAGCGCCAGAACGACCGCCACGGCGGCAACCAGCACGACCGCGCCGCCAAGGGACCACAACCACGTTCGGGATTGACGTCTCCTCATCTCTCTCTTCCTGCCTTCGACGCTCACGGCTCGAGAGGGGCCCAAGATCGAGCGGGGGACACTCTACGCCATCACCCAAGCGACCGCCACGAGCCTCCGTGTCGTCTCGCCTTCCGGGACGACGAGTACTCCACAGGGACTACGCTGTCAGGGAGGATGCGTAGGGATGGCGAGCGAACCGTGGGCGGTCTGGGCTGCTCAAGAGGGCGGTCCACCGACGTCTACGGCGCGATCCCGTCCCAGATCAGGCTGCAGCAGGTCACGGCCCCCTCGGCCTTGGCGAGCTCCGAGACGTCGACGGTGCGGACGGGAATGCCGAGGGCTCGGAGCCGCTCCGCCGTTCGGGGATACGCAGCCGGGAAGAGCACGGCGCCTCCAACCCGAAGCCCGTTTGCCGCGTTCGGCTCGCGCAGATCGACGTCGATCCAGTCGCGCTGTGCGAACGCCCGGACGTCGATGTGCCTGCGGTTCGCCAGGAGAACACCGTCAGCGACCTCGGTGACGGCGGACTTGAGGTGGAGGCATCCTGTGACAGCGACAGGGCTGACGTGGTAGCCTCGCGGCGCGACGAGCGCGCGAAGCTGGGCGATCCCTTCGGCGTTGGTCCGTCCGGATGCCCCAACGTACAGCGTCCTTCCGACGCGAAGGACGTCGCCCCCGTCGAGGCTCGCCGGAGGCGCCATCCGGAGGATCTCAAGATGATGGCTGAGGAATGTGCGAACCGACTCGACCTCGGGTCGGCGCGACGCAGCCCCCGGCCGGGTGATCACCACAGCGTCCCCCACGATCACGGCCGTGTCCTCGACGAAGACGCTGTCGGGAAGGTTCGGATCCGCCGGGAGTTCGTGCACCCGGCAGCCGAGGTCCGTAAGCGCTGCCACGTACTGACCGTGCTCCGCTTCTGCCCGTCGGAGATCGATCGGCTCTCGTTCGCGATGCGTCAACTCGCACCGGCCGATGGCGGAGCTCACTCCCCGGACGAGCGCGTGTCTCATGGCCGAAGTCCTTTGCGGAATCTCTGACTTGATCTCGTCACCTCGTACCCGAGTGCACGGTGGACGGCGAGGCTGTCGGGGTACTCGGACGTCGTGTCCGAGGCCATCTCAGTGCAGCCCCGCGACCGAGCCCACGTCTCCGCCTCCTCCACGAGTCGGCGGCCCAGACCACGGCGCCGCCACGAAGGGTCGACGTACAGACCTTCCACGTAGCCCACCGGGCTCGTCGTGCAACCCTCCGCCTGCTCACGGAGCGAGGCCTCCACCATGCCGTGCAGCGCCCCGGAACCGGATTCGGCGACAAACGCCCGCTCCGTCTCGGCGGGCGACAGCATCCCGTCCATCTCCTGCTCGAGCTCTCTCCGACCGTGTCCGGGCCACAGCGCTGCCCGGAGGCGTCCCCACTCGCCACGATCCCCCGACGCAAGCGGCCGGATCGTGACCTCCTCACCGGGCGTTAATCGGCCTCGGTTCTCGGCCATCCACTCCGCGGCGAAGTCCACGAGGGACCGTTGCTTCATCCAGAGCGCATGCCCGGCCCCTACGGCTCGCCTGCGCACGTCTCCACCCGACTCCACGTACGCCGCGGCGATTCGGTCGAAGTCGTCCGAGTTGCAGTCCACGTCGACAATCTGAGTCCACACTCGTTTACCGGCGACAACCACCGGAGCGCCGTTCGTCGTCTCGCGCCTTCCGGAGAAGGCAACTCGATACTCGGCCAGGTGCATGGATGTGTTGGACTCGTGCCCGACCCCGAGAAGCAGCACGGAGCCGTCCAGATCGTAGATGCGGGCCAGCGGCGAACCGTCCCCAAGGCCGTAGTCGACGGTGTGGCCGTCGACGATTCGTCGCGCAGCGGGTCCGCACGCCGCAAACGACAAGTAGGGATGCTGACTCCGCACGACGCCCGGCCACGTGCGGAACGTCTCAGGGATCACGCCCATGCTGTACGTCGGGGTGCGCGCCGGGTCGTACGCCGGCATGGTCTTGCGGATGAGGTCCTTCCACTCCTCGGGAACGGGCGGGTTTCTCCACTCCCGCGGATCGGTCAACCCGCCCGAACAGCTCGGCATGACGAGCGTCCCAGCCGGGCCCACGGCCGCGAGCAGAGCCTCGATCACGGCCACCGCACCGCCGCACACCCAGCCCAGCGCCGAGAGAGACGAGTGAACGACGAGTACGTCGCCCGACGCCACGCCGACCGCCCGAAGGTCGGCGGTCAGGGAGTCCGCTGTGACCGGAAGGCCCTTCGTTCGTCGGATCGCATCGAACTCGCTCACGCCGCCTCCAACAACAAGGCCGAGGACCCCTTCGTCCTCGGCCCTACCCGCGCTCTTCGCTGCAGGTCTACTTGCCGCTCTCGGACTTCCGAGTCGGCACCGGCACAACGCCGGCCATATCGCCGATGATGTTGATCAGGTCCGAGCCAGCCGGGACGACGATCTTCGCGTTATCCCGCAACGACTTCTCCAGGGCCTCAAGCTTGCGCAGAAGCTGCGCGTTGCCGACGAAGTAGGTGTTGGCGGCCTCGTTGACGAGGCGGATCGCTTCCGCCTCTCCTTCGGCGGCCAGGATCTTCGCCTGCTTGATGCCTTCGGCCTTCTTGATCTCCGCGCGCTTCTCTCCGTCGGCTTGCCGCTCCACCGCGTTTGCGTAGTCGAGAGCCGCGATCTTCTCGTTCTCCGCCTTGACGACCTTGTTCATCGTCTCCTGGACGTCCTTCGGCGGATCGATCTCCTTCAGTTCGGTGCGAACGATCTCCATGCCCCAGCTCTGCGTCTCCTGCGAAAGCGTGGAGAGCAGCTCCGTGTTGATCTTGTTGCGCTCGCTGTTCGCCGACTTGAGCGTCATCGTGCCGATGATGTTGCGCAACGTGGTCCGTGCAAGGTTGACGATCTGGATCTTGTAGTTGTTAACGTTGTACTGCGAGTTCTTGACGTTCTCCTCGTCGTCCTTCACCTTGAAGTAGACCTGAGCGTCGACGCGCGCATTCAGGTTGTCGTTGGTGATGATCTCCTGCGGCTGCGCATCCACCATCTGCTCGGTGACGTTGATCTGGATCAGTCGGTCGATGACTGGAATGACCCAGTGGAAGCCTGGGCGTCCGAAGTGGTGGTACTTGCCCAGCCGTTCGATCAGCGCGCGGTGGGTCGGCCGCACAACGCGGATCCCGGCGAGGAAGACGATCACCACGACGATGCCTACGATCCAGTACCAGTACATACTTGCCTCCCTTCCGTCGAGCGAGCCCGGCGGCGATCCGAGACCTACGGAGCCGCCAGAGTCCGTAGCTCGACGAGATACGCGGAGGATAGTACCGGAGACTGTCCGGGATGTACATACGCCGCGCCAGAACGGGAGATCGCGTCGACCGCCTACGCAGAGCCCGCCCGCCCTCGGACGCGTGTCCCTCCCCCCGCAGACGAAGGGGAGTGGAGAATCGTCTCGGCATGGGGTATGCTTCGGTATTCTGAAGCTAGCAATTCGATCGCATAGTTCCTGTACCAAGAGTAATTGCCAAGCATGGCGAGCTGAGAGTGCGACTTGGCTCAACGAAGTCAAGGAGGACTTTCAGTGAGTTTCGAGCAATTCTGTTTTGACCCACGCATTCTGTCGGGCATCGAGGCCGCCGGCTTCGAAACCCCCACCCCCATCCAAGAGCAGGCGATCCCGGTCGTCCTCAACCATCGCGACGTTCTGGGCCTCGCCCAGACAGGGACCGGCAAGACCGCGGCCTTCATGCTGCCCATCCTGGAGCGGTTGATGAAGACCCGATCGCACCACATCCGCGCCCTCGTGCTTGCGCCGACACGCGAGCTCGCCGAGCAGACCCATCAGGCGACGGTGAGTCTCGGGAAAAGCACCGGCCTGCGCAGCGCCGCGATCTACGGCGGCGTCAGCAAGGGCCCGCAGCTCGTCGCCCTGCGGCGCGGCGTCGACATCATCGTCGCGTGTCCGGGAAGGCTCCTCGATCACGTCGACGCGAGGGCCATCGATCTCTCCCACGTCGAAGTCCTCGTCGTGGACGAGGCCGACCGCATGTGCGACATGGGGTTTCTCCCCGACGTTCGCCGGATCCTCACGTACGTGCCTGCGAAGCGGCAGACGCTCTTCTTCTCGGCCACGATGCCGCCGGAGATCCGTGCGCTCGCCGACCACATTCTCGACCGCCCGGCGACAGTTCAGGTCGACACCATCGGACCGGCGAAGACCGTGGCGCACGCTCTCTTCCCGGTGCCCGACACCCAGAAGACGCCCCTCCTCCTCGCCATCCTCAAGCAAACGGCAACAGGAAGGGTCCTCATCTTCACCCGAACGAAGTACCGTGCGCGCAACCTGTCCGTGATCCTGCGCAAGGCCGGCCATCGCGTCGCCGCCTTGCAGGGGAACATGACCCAAGCGCAGCGCCAGACCGCGATCGACGGCTTCCGCAAGGGACGTTTCGACGTCCTCGTCGCCACGGACGTCGCGGCGCGCGGGATCGACGTCTCGGACATCTCTCACGTCGTCAACTTCGACATGCCGAACACCGTCGACGCGTACATCCATCGCATCGGCAGGACCGGGCGCGTCGAGAAAGCCGGCGAAGCGTTCACCCTCGCCTCTCTTGGAGACGGCCTCATGGTGCGGGACATCGAACGAGCCCTCGGCAGGCGGATCGACCGCAGGCGACTCCCGGGCTTCGACTACGGCTCGTTCTCTCCCGAGGCGCAGTTCCAGTCGAAGAGCTCCACGACGCCCTCGCTGCCCCGGTCGTTCCGCCAGCGAACCTCCAGAACGTCCTCCACGCGGGCCATCGGCGCGACCCAGTACGTCAGCCGCCATCGGCCGGTCCCCGCAGCCTAGGACCCATCCGGGCTCGGCGTCTCCGTCGAGCCCGAGCTTCACTCCACCCGCACCCTCCCGCTAGGATGAGCCGTTCGGTCGACGGAGGTGCCGGAATGCGTGATGAGAAGCCGCAAGAGTCATGGGCCGTGTACTTGGGAGACCCGACGCCGACTGGCACCAAGGTGGCCGGCCGGCTCGCGATCACCGATGAGGGCCTCGTGTTCAAGGCCGGAATCGCTCTCGCCGAACACGCCGGGCTTCTCCTTGGGTTCGGCATCCCGGCCCACACGGTCGTGAACGACGCCGTGTCTATTCCGTTCGCCCACATTGCCGTGGTTCGGAGCGAGCGGACGAAGCTCATCCTTCGAAGCCTCGAGGTTCACCTCGTCTCCGGCGAGACGGTTGCCTTTCAGTTCGGCGCCGCCTCGCCCGCCCAAGCCGAACGATGCCTCCGGCAACGCATCGCTCGCTAGGCGGCCTGCCCCCTAGCCGCTACCACCCCGCTGCCGTGAGGCGGCCGGTCTCCTAGCCGCCGCCATCCACCTCACGAGACGGCGGCCGGTCTCCTAGCCGCCGCCATCCACCTCACGAGACGGCGGCCGATCCCTAGCCGCCGCCATTCACCTCACGAGGCGGTGGCCGATCCCTAGCCGCCGCCATCCACCTCACGAGACGGCGGCCGGTCTCCTAGCCGCCGCCATCCACCTCACGAGACGGCGGCCGGTCTCCTAGCCGCCGCCATTCACCTCACGAGGCGACGGCCGGTCTCCTAGCCGCCGCCATTCACCTCACGAGGCGACGGCCGCCTTCCTAGCCGCCGCCACTCACCTCACGAGGCGGCGGCCGGTCTCCTAGCCGCCGCCACTCACCTCACGAGGCGGCGGCCGGTCTCCTAGCCGCCTCGCGCATGCACCTAGGCGGCCACCTTCCCCTGGCGCGCCACGGCCTCGGCCGCCTTCTTCGCGGCTTCCGGATCGCCGAGGTAGTCGTGCCGAATCGGGCGGAGCCGGTCGTCCAATTGGTAGACGAGCGGAATGCCCGTCGGGATGTTGAGCGCCGGTATGTCCTCGTCGCTTACGCGATCGAGGAACTTCACGAGCGCGCGAAGGCTGTTCCCGTGGGCCACGATGAGGACGCTCTTCCCCGCGGCCACGTTCGGCGCGATCGCCTCGTGCCAGTACGGGAGGAAGCGGTCCACCGTGTCTTTCAGACACTCGGTGAGCGGAAGCTCCGTCGGACGGAGGCTCGCGTAGCGCGGGTCCCTTCCCGGATACCTTGGGTCGCCGGCCTCAAGCGCCGGCGGGGGGATGTCATAGCTGCGCCTCCAGACGTGAACCTGCTCCTCACCGAACTTCTCGGCTGTTTCGGCCTTGTTCAGTCCTTGCAGCGCCCCGTAGTGGCGCTCGTTCAGACGCCAAGAGCGCTCGACGGGAATCCACATCTCATCCATCTCGTCGAGGACGATCCACAGCGTACGGATGGCGCGTTTCAGAAGCGAGGTGTACGCGACGTCGAACGCAAACCCCTCGGCCTTGAGGAGCCTCCCGGCGGCATGAGCCTCCTCGAGCCCCCGCTCGGAGAGGTCGACGTCCGTCCACCCCGTAAACCGGTTCTCCTTGTTCCACGTGCTCTCTCCGTGCCGGAGCAGTACGAGCTTCTTCATCGTCGTTCTCACCTCGGTCGGTTCTCCGAAGCCTCCCGCCTACTGTACGCGATCCCTGGCTTGACGCCACGTCGGCTGGCGAACCCACGCAGCGCGGGAGACAATGCTCGCAACCGCGCTTTCTGCTCCTGGGGGGCGAGCGGCGGCCGGGGAATGTCGACGAGAAGGAGTGGAGCATGGCGCGAGCAGCAGAGAAGACGGCGTGGCACGCGCTGGATTCCGGTGGAGCGGTGGGTGTTCTCAAGACCAACGCGACCGCCGGCCTGTCCAGTGCCGAGGCCGCTGAGCGACTGAGGACGTACGGCCCCAACGCTCTTCCCGAGAGCCCTCCAACGCCGTTCTGGAAGCGCCTTGTCGGGCAGCTGCGCGGATTCGTCGTTCTGATCCTTCTCATCGCGGCGGTCGTCTCGACCGTCGTCTACTTCATCGAACCTGAGCCGCTCGGCTGGCTGGACTCCGTCGTCATCCTGGCGATCGTCGTGCTGAATGCGTTCGTCGGCGCGCTCCAGGACAGTCGGGCCGAGAAAGCCCTCCAGAGCTTGAAGAAGATGGCTGCGCCCGAAGCCCAGGTGCTGCGCGACGGACAACGCGTCACCGTCCGAGCCAGCGACCTCGTGCCGGGCGACATCGTTCTTCTCGAAGCCGGAACCGTCGTTCCCGCGGACCTCCGCCTCCTCGAGACGGCGCAGATGAGGGTCGACGAGTCCTCTCTCACGGGGGAGTCGGTCCCCGTGGAGAAGTATGCCGGCACTCACCTGGCGAAAGACGTCGGGATCGCCGATCGAGTGAATT
>JAQTNX010000034.1:8259-19083 GCA_028713635.1 Candidatus Bipolaricaulis sp. | reverse complement strand
CACTCAAACAGCGCGGTCGTCATGTCGCTTCCTTTTGTCCACCGAGCAGGTGGCACGCCACCGTGTGACCCGGCTCGACCTCACGTTCCAGAGGTTTCACGCGGCTGCAGATCTCCATCACGTTGTCGCAGCGCGGATGGAATCGGCACCCCGTCGGCGGATGGATCAACTGCGGAACCGAGCCTGGAATCTCCTCCAGCTTGTCGGCGGACTTCACCGCGGACGGAATGGCGCGAAGCAGCCGTTCTGTGTACGGGTGCTTCGCGTTCCGGAAGAGAGTCCTCACATCGGTCTTCTCGACGATCGTCCCTGCGTACATCACACCCACGCGGTCGCACATCTGAGCCACGACCGCCATGTCGTGAGTGATCCACAGAACGCTGGCTCCGAACTCGCGCTGCAGGTCCTTGACGAGGTCGAGGATCTGGCGGCCGATGGTCACGTCGAGGTTTGTCGTAGGCTCATCCGCGATCAGGAGCTCGGGCTCGCAGGTTAGCGACATGGCGATCATCGCCCGCTGGCGCATTCCTCCGGACAGCTCGTGGGGGTAGTTCCTTGACTTCTCCACGGCGTCGGGGAGTCCGGTCTTGGCGAGGATCTTCGTCGCGTCCTTCAGGGCCTGTGCCTTGGCGCGCCCCTGGTGGTAGATGTAGGGTTCGGCAACCTGATACCCGATCCGAAACAGAGGATTGAGCGAACTGGTCGGGTCTTGGAAGATCATCGCAATGCGAGAGCCTCGGACGCGGTTCATCTCCTGCTCGCTCTTGCCGACGAGCTCCTCTCCGTCCAAGAGCACGCGCCCCGAGACGATCTTGCCCGGCTTGGCGACGAGCCCGAGGATCGACGTCGCTGTCACGGACTTGCCACACCCGCTTTCTCCCACCAGCCCGAAGATCTCGCCGCGCTTGATCTCGAAGCTGACCTCATCGAGGGCTTCGACGACGCCTCCGTACGTGAAGAACTGCGTCTTCAGTCGGTCGACGACGAGGAGATCTTCTCGCGCTTCCATGTCACCTCCGTCAGTCTCCGAAGCTTCGGGTCCAACGAGTCACGGATGCCGTCCCCCAGGAGGTTGAATCCCAGCACGACCAACACGATGCCGAGGCCGGGGAACACCGACATCCACCACGCGCGCAGCATGTAGATTCGGCCGTCGCTGACCATCCGACCCCATTCGGGGATCGGGGGCTGGGCGCCGAATCCAAGGAAGCTCAGCGACGCAGCGGCCGTGATGACCCACCCCATGTCGAGCGTCAACGTGACGAGAATCGGCGACAGGCAGTTCGGGAGGATGTGCTTGAACATGATGTGCAAGCTGCTGGCTCCGCGCGACCGGGCGGCCTCGACGTAGCTTGTCTCCCTGACTGCCAGTGCCTGCCCCCGGACGAGGCGGGCGTACATCGGCCACCAGACGACCGACAGGGCGATCATTGCGTTGAACAGAGACGGCCCGAGGGCGGCCGAAAAGGCCATCGCCAGAACGAGCGACGGGAACGCGAGGAACATGTCAGTGACCCGCATGATCACCTCATCGATCCACCCGCCGAACAGACCGGCAATCCCCCCGAGGAGAACCCCCAGCGGGACGGCAATCGCGAGAACGATCAGCCCCGCTTTGATGCTGTGCTGCGCCCCGGCCAGCATACGGCTCATGACGTCGCGTCCCATCGTGTCGGTACCGAGCGGGTGCGAGGCCGAAGGGGGCTGGAACCGATCTTGGATGTTGGCGCTGATGGGATCGTACGGAGCGAGCAAGCTGCCGAAGAGAGCGATGAAGATGAATGCGAGGGCGGTGAGCCCTCCAACGACGGCCAACTTGCTGTGGCGAAGCACGTAGAAGGTCAAGCCCCATTCTTTGGTGATCGGATGGAGGCGTTTCTGGAGCAGCCGGTATCGGGACGAGAAGAGCATGCTTCCAGGGATTCTCATCGGCGCTTCCCTCCCACGCGGATCCGCGGATCGATCACGCTATAGAGAATGTCAACGACGAGGTTCGACAGGAGCATGATCATGGCGACGACCAGCGTGTAACCGACGACGGCTGGGAGATCGACCATCACAATGGAACCCGCCGCATACCGCCCCATGCCCGGCCAGGCGAAGATCGTTTCGAGCAGGACCGTCCCACCCAGCAGCCAGCCGAATTCGACGCCGAGTACGGTGAGCGGCGGAATGATCGCGTTCTTCAGCGCGTGGCGGTAGATGACGATCTTTCGCGGAAGCCCCTTGGCCCTTGCCGTGATGACGTACTCCGCCTCGAGAATCTCGAGCATGCTGCCGCGCGTGATGCGGACTAGATACCCCATCGAATAGAAGGCCAACGTCGCGGCCGGAAGGATCATGTGGATCGCCGCATCCCCGAAAGCTGTCCAGTTCCAGTTCAGAACGCTGTCGATGAGAACAAAGCCGGTGTACCGTGTGATGTCGATCGTCGACCGTCCCATCGCCGGGAGCCAACCCAGCTTGAAGTAGAACAGGAATTGCAGCAGGAGTGCCGACCAGAACAGCGGCGTCGAGACTCCGGTCAGCGCGACCACGCGGGAAAAGTGATCCGTCGGGCGATTCCTCCGCAGAGCGGAGATGACGCCCAAAGGAATCCCCAAGGCGATCGCCAGAAAGAACGCGCACATCGCCAGCTCGAAGGTCGCTGGGAAGAAGGCCTTGAGGTCATCCCGCACCGGTCGCCCGGTCGTCGGCGAGACCCCTAGGTCAAAGTGCAGGAGAACGTTCTTCAGGTAGATGCCGATCTGGGTGTAGATCGGGTCGTTCAGGTGGTACCGCTCCTCAAGCGCTTGAACCTGCTCCGCTCGCGCTCGCGGCCCGGCCCAGGCCCGTGCCGGATCGGCCGGAATGACGTACGCGATGACGAAGATAAGCACCAGCACGCCGAGCAGGACAGGAACCAGCATCGCGACGCGGCGCACGATGTAGGTGCTGAGCCTCATGTCTTCTCCTCATTCCGTGGGATGACAGCGGCATCCCACGGTTGCGGAATCGAAACGAGGGGCCGGAGTGAGACTCCGGCCCCGTGTTGCTTCGAATCCCTGTTCCCTAGCCTTCCTTGTACAGCGTCGAGAAGTCGATCGGAAGGATCGGGTTGTAGTAGAAGCCCTTCACGGCGTTGTTGAGAATGACCACGTTCGACCGCTGGGAAACCCAGATGTACGGCGCGTCCTGGAATGAGATCTCCTGGATTTGCCGGTACAGGTCGGCACGTTTCGCCACGTCGATTTCGGACTTCGCCTGCAGAATGAGGGCATCCATGGCCGGGCTGTTGTACTGGTTCCCGTAGATGGCGTCGGCGTTACCGGAGTTGCAGATGGCGTCGACGTAGTTGTCCGGGTCCGCGTAGTCCGGCAACCAGCCCGACATGATGCCGTCGGTGTCGTGGTTGCGGACGGTGCGGTACATCATGGCGTACACGATCTCTCGAATCTTCAGGTTGAAGCCGATCTGCCGGAGGCTGTCCTGCCAGAGGAGAGCCTCCTGCATCTTGACCTCTTCGCCGATCGGCGCCAAGACCTCCATCCCGAGTTCTACGCCGTCCTTCGCGCGATAGCCCTCGCCGGCTGCTCCTGCCCACTTCCATCCGGCTGCATCCAGAAGCTGGTTCGCCTTGACGATGTTGTAGTCGTACCGCCCGCCGGCCGCAGGGTCGACGTAGCCGAACATCCCCGAGGGAATCGGACCGGTGGAACGGATCGCGAGTCCGTTGTAGACGAACTCGAGCGCCATGGCGTACGGGAACGCGTAGGAGACCGCCTGGCGGACGGCCTGCTCGGCCATCGGGCCGCGGCATCCCAGGGCGATGAAGTCGATGTTGAACGTGGCCGGAGTGAGAATCGTCAGATTCGGAGCGCCTTCGAGGTCAGCAACGTTCGTCTCCGGGAACTGGTCGTGGACGTCGGCATCCCCTGCCCGCAGCATGAGGACACGAGTGCCAACCTCGGGAACAATCGGGCACTCGATGGTCTTCGTAATAGCCTTCTTGCCCCAGTAGCCGTCGAACCGCTCGAACGTGAGCCTCTCGGCCGGGATCCATTCCTTCAGCATGTACGGTCCAGATCCGGCGCCACCCTCGTTCTGGTTCATCCAGGTGCTCTCTTGGTCGGCGACAATGCCGCCATTCGCCTCGACGACCGCCGAGTTGACGATCGACGCGACGGTGTGCGTCAGCACGCCCAGAGCCGCGGCGTACGCTTGCGTCAGATGGATCTCGACGGTGTAGGGGTCGACGACCACGGTGCTGTCCTGATTCATCATCTGCGAGAGCATCCAGGACGGCGGCTGGTTCATGGTCAGGACGCGGTTGAACGAGTAGCGCACGTCCTCTGCCGTCAGGGCTGACCCATCGTGGAACGTCGCATCTTTCCGGAGATGGAACGTGATTGTCTTCCCGTCTGCAGACACTTCCCAACGCTCGGCCAACATCGGCGCGAACTTCGTCGCATCGCTCCCTTCGTAGGTCAGGAGACGGTCGTAGACGTTGTTGATGAGCGTGGACGAGCGCATGTCGTACGCCGTCGCGGGGTCAGCCTCACCCGGCTCACCGTAGAACAGGTAGACCAACTTGCCCGTCGCCCCGAAGCCCACGGAAGCCATGCCGATGACCAGGGACACCACGAGCCCGAGTACTAGCCAGTTTCCCTTTCTTCCCATCTGAACCTCCCTTAGAGATGTTCCTTCCGCTCTACCAGAGAAGCCAAACGCGAACGTCACCTCCCTGTCGGTGGGATGGCAATTGAGAGGGAACTTCGCCAGCAGTGTAGGGTTGTGGTGCCACTGAATCAAGTGAGCGGCACTGCATGGCCGTTCAGTACTGTCCTTCCTCCGGCGGCGCCCCGAGTGGCCGCCCTGAGGAGCGGAAGCTCCTCAACGAGCGAATTGGTCGGCCCGAGACCCAGGCTTCGCCCGTCGACGAGGTAGCTTGCGTCGAACCAGTTCAAGGAGGAAGAAAGCGAGGGCCATGAGCAGAACCTGGCGGTGGACGGGAGCATAGGATCGGTCGCGCGTGGCGATTGGCTTGGGAAGCGCCCAATCGCCCTCCAGGAAGCGGCCCCCGGTCGATTGTGCGATCGCTCGAAGAGACTCCTCGTCGACGCCCGTCTGGCGGTACTCCTCCGGGTAGGGAACCGAGAAGGCGAGCAGGGCGCCGCGATCGCGTGCTCGGTCGACCACCTGCAAGGCGTACCCCCCCTCGGCGAGCCCGGGGAAGGTCACCTCGTAGCGGCCGGCGCTGGTCTGCTCGAGCGGGGTACCGTCGCCGCCGGGAAGCAGAACCGCCTCGAGGCGGAGAAAGTTCGCGAAGCTCCCATCCGATTCCCGTGCCTCGACGGACACGTGAGCCTCAGACCCGCGAACATCCACGGACGGCCGGAGGCCCGGGTCGACCCACGTCTCTGCCTCCACGCTTCCCAGGATGGCACCCACCAGCAGAGGCGCGCGACTCCAGGAGAGCCAGTCGCTCGACCACGTCCCCGCGAGGTCGGTGTTCAGGGCTCCCACCCTCCCCAGGCCGAGGCGCCATCGGGCGAGGATGGGATCACTCCCTGCTGAGAGCAGAACCTCGGCCGTCGGCCGCGCGTACGTCAACGCGTAGCCCTGGAGCGGCGGCATCGGAGCCAGATCGCCGTCGGCAAGGGGCCCCGACACGGGAGTCTCGTCCGTCACGAAGCGGTTTTCCGACAGGCGTTGGGTCGCCTCCATCGACACCCTCGGAAGCAGCGAGACGTCGGTCGCCGCGTACAGCGCGCCTCGACCGGCCTTCGCCAGTCGGTCGAGGAGTGCCAGGTTCGGCTGAGGGCCGACGGCGATGGCGGAGAGACGGATCTCGGATTGGCCTTCCAGACGCGCGAAGAGCCCATTCCAATCGCGTGCCTCGTTCACCGTCTTCCCGTCGGAGAGAAGGAGGATGTGCTTGATGCGTGCCGAGACCTGTTCGAGGGCGTCGAGTGCGGCGACCGTCGGGTAGTAGATGTCGGTTCCGCCGCTCGCCTCGAGCGCTCGAAGGGACTCGAAGATCTCTCGCCCGTCCAGGACGGGGGCGACGGGCCGCAGCCAGCGAAACTCCCGGTCGAACGCGATGATCCCGGCGAGGGCCTGTGGGTCGAGGAGGCCGACGGAGGCGGCGGCCGCTTCCCTCACCACGTCGATCTTCACCGCTCCTTCGGCGTGGCCGAGCATGCTTGCCGAGCGGTCGAGGAGGTAGACAACGGCGAGGCTGGCCTGGTCAGCCCTCTGAGGGAGGGTGTACGAGACGGGAAGGAGACCCTCCATCCCGCCGCCCGCAACTCCGCGGAGCTCTTCCTCCCCTTCGGCGACGAGGAGGCCTCCGCCAAGGTCGACGACAAACGAGCGGAGCGCCCCGATGTCGTCGGACGAGAGCCCGCTCAACGGAAAGCCCGTCACGAGGATCTCGCGATACCGCGAGAGCGTCGCGAGCGGGGGGACGACTGGGCTCAGCGCGTGCGGCTTGCCCATTCCCGTGAGCGCCGCGGCGAGCGGAGCCGGAAGCCGAGGCGAGACGACCAGCAAGGGAGGAGGAGTCTCGACTTCCGCGAACGCAGAGAGGGAGTCGTTCTGCGGGATCGGGTCGTCCGGGCGCTTGATCGCAACGCGGTACGCGTGCACGCCGCCTTCCGCGACGGTATCGGCGATCCGGAACCGCGAGAGCCCCCCCTCCAGGGACACGGGAGCCGACGAGACAAGCTCTCCATCGCGGTAGAGGAGAAGGGCTCCGACTCCAGCGGACATGGACGTGATCCCCACAACGATCTCGAACGGCCGCGCACGCTGCGCCCGGACGGGAACGTCGAGGCGGGAGACGGAGGCGTCTGCCGTCGCGGGCCGGCCGAGCGGCAGCGTGGAGATCGGCACCTTCGCCGCACGGGCCGCGCTCACTGCGTCAAGGAGACCCTCCGTGACTCGCCCGTCGCTCGCGAGCACAAGCTGGTTTGCGTCCCCCGGAGGCAACGCCGCGAGGGCGAGCCTCACGGCGGCGGCGA
Organism: Candidatus Bipolaricaulis sp.; assembly: GCA_028713635.1. Taxonomy (GTDB): domain Bacteria; phylum Bipolaricaulota; class Bipolaricaulia; order UBA7950; family UBA9294; genus JAPLGD01. Next base: position 12,079 of record JAQTNX010000034.1, on the reverse strand, counting down.
CATCGGTACGAGCCCCCAGACCCGCGGCTTCGGAGAGCCGGGCAAGGGAGCCTGGCGTGTCAGACAAGGGATCGGAGATCGTCGCCCGGGAAGCGAAAGCGACCGCTCCGAAACGGCGACCGGGGTTCGCCGCGCGGAGAGCGGCGAAGGCATCCTCCGCCTCCCCCTCCAGAGCGGTGACCGAAACGCTGGGGGAGCCGTCGACCAGGACGATGACGTTCTCCCGGGGCAGCCCTCGGCGCAGCTCGGGACCTGCCAGAGCCAGGATCAGCGCGGACGCGGCAAGCGTTGGGAGGATGATGCCTCGAAGGTTTCGCCGGCCTGCGAAGAACAGGAACCCAACCGCGACAAGTCCGAGGAGAGCCAGCGGCGATGCAAGGCGGATCATGTCCGCCTCCTCGGGAGACCGAGGCGCTGGAAGAGGATGCACTCCACGATGACGAGGGTCAGCGCGACGGCCGCGGCGATCGGCCACGCCGAATAGAAGGCGGTCTCCAACCGCGCCTGAGCCTCGGCTGGGCGCGACGGCGTGACGGCGTCGTCGCGCCGGCCGCGGGGCGACTCGTTCCAGCCCACATTCACGGCGACGGCGTACGTCCCGGACGACGTCGAGAGCCGGTAGATGCCGGGTGCTTTCGCCACGAAACCAGCGGAGTTGGCGTCAACCCACATCTCGCGATTCGACGGATCCACGAGACGCTCGGGGATCCCGTACGGAGCGAAGGGAATCGGCTCGCCGACGAGCGCCGCCGTGGGCGGCGCAGAAGGATTCACGAGGGAGAGCCAACGGACGATGTTCCAGACGAGGATGGGAAAATCGACGCAGAGCGGCAGGTTGGTCAGGAGAGGATCAGGAGCGAGGACGACGATGCGGCGGTCCGGCAGGGCGGCACGCCAGAGGAGGGGCTGCCCGCCCGCCGAGAGGAGCGTGAGACCGTCGACCAGGAGTCGAACCGTGGGAGCACGGCGGATGACGAAGTCGAGGGGATCGACGCTCGTGAGCAAAGGGTCCGTCGGGGCGTTGGCGACGAGCGGCCCCGGGGCCCCATCGCGATCGTCGCCGACCTCGACGATCCCCGCGAGAGAGCTGTGGACGAGGAGGACGCCTCCGGGCGTGTCGTCCGGAAGTGAGACGCCGTAGGCTACCGTGACGTCCGCCGGAGATGGGTCGGTCACCGGGAGAAAGCGCACAGTGCCGATCGAGGCCAACGCGGCCCGCAGGTAGCGATCCGGTTCGCCGACGATCCGGATCCGCCACTCCGTCCGGCGACCGAGACTCGCCACGCGCGAGTCGTCGGCCGCGAACGAGTCTGCGGCATCGATTGCGGCCGTGAACAGCGGCCCGACAGACGCAGGGAAGGGGAGGACGAAGGCCTGCTCCTCGCCGGGCGCAAGGTACACGGAGACGGACGCGCGCCGCGCACCGTCGCCCACGCGAAGCGCGCCCTCGTAGTCAGACGTCGCGTCGTTGCGGACGCGGGCGAAGGCGATCGACCCCATCCCGCTTGGGTCCTCGCGGACGCTGAAAGCCGTCAGCGCTACGTTCTCTCCAGGCGGAAAGGAGACCGTGTCCAGCGCGGCGAGGGAAAGCGCGGGCGCTCCGTCCGTCAGGAAGACGATCCGCTCGTACGTCCCGCCTTGGCTGCTGAGGAGATCGCTCAGGTCGTCGCTCGTGCCGTCGGCGAACCACGTGGGTTCCCAGGCCGAGATGACTCTCCGAGCGTGCGCGTGATCCGTGGAGAGAGGTGCCAGGACGCGAGGCGAAGTCGAGAGCTCGAAGACGGCCACCGGCGTCGTCGGATAGGCGTCGAGCAGGGCCGACGCCTCCGACCGGCAGAGATCGGCGATCGGTCGACCGCCCGCGCTTGCGGCACGGACGCTCGCGCTTCCATCCAGCACGATGGCCATGCCGTTCAGACGGGGAGCCCTCGTCGGGAAGGCTGGTTCCGCCAGGGCGAGGACGGCCGCGGTGAGGATGAGAACCTGCAGAAGAAGCAAGACGTCGATCCGAACTCGAACTCGTGCGGCCCGGGTTCGGGGATCGCTTGGTGAGCCCTCCCACAGGAAGAGGGCGGAGACCTCGTGTCGTCGCGGGCGCGCGGTGAGGAAGTAGAGGAGGACGATCCCGACCGACAAGGCGAGGAGAGGAAGGTAGGCCGGGCTGGCGAGGATCATGCGAGGCCGCTCCCTGCGTCGCGCGTCGCGCGGGGCGCCGCGGGGCGGCGACTCCGTGGCCCAACGGCGGACGGATCGCGCGCGGGGAGCCACGTCTTGTCGGCGATCGGGGCTCTCATAGAACCGGCGTCTCCTCCCACACGCGGCCGAGCAACGCGGCCACGGCAACGCCTTCGGCCTCTCCCCGGAAGCTGAGAATGAGTCGGTGACCCAGGGCCAAAGGGAAGACGGATTCGATGTCCGCCCTGCGGACGTTCGGCTCTCCCGCCAGGAGAGCGTGGGCTTTCGCGCCGAGGATGATCGCGATCGCCGCGCGGGGGCTCGCTCCGTATTCGACGAACGACCGAACGTCCTTTGGGGCGTAGCGATTGTCGGGATGGGTTGCCAGAACCAACCGCGCCACGTACTCGCGCAGAGGCTGGGCGATGGGGATCTCACGGACGACGGACTGAGCGGAGAGAACGTCGGCGGCCGTCGCAACCGATTCGGGAAGAGCGACCCCGTTGCCCTCCGTTGCGCGCTCGACAATCGCGATGAGGGCCTCCAGGGAGGGATACGCGACGGTTGCCTTGAAGAGGAATCGGTCCAGTTGAGCCTCGGGGAGTGGGTACGTCCCCTCCATTTCGATCGGGTTCTGCGTGGCAAGGACCAGAAAAGGACTCGCGAGCGGGTACGTCGTCTTCCCGATGGTCACGGTTCGCTCTTCCATCGCCTCGAGTAGGGCCGACTGTGTCTTGGGGGTCGCGCGGTTCACCTCATCGGCGAGGACCACGTTGCCAAAGATCGGCCCCGGGGAGTACGTGAACGTGCGCCGCCTGCCGTCGTCCGAGAGAACGTTCGTCCCTACGATATCGGCCGGCATGAGGTCCGGAGTGAACTGGATGCGTGAGAAGCGAAGGCCCAAGGCGCCGGCGAGCGCACGGACAAGGAGGGTTTTTCCCAGACCCGGGACGCCTTCGAGGAGGACGTTTCCGCCGCACAAGAGCGCGACAAGGACGGCATCGACGACGGCTTCTTGACCGACGACGGCCGTGCCGATCGCCGCGCGAAGGCGCGCGAGCGTCAAGCAGGCCCGATCGAAATCCTGCGCCGCGATCATGGTCCTCCCCGGGTGATCTCGGCGAAGTACGCGCGCACGATCGTCTGGATCTCGGGGGCGAGAGCGCGTGCCGCGAGCAGCGCCCGCAGAGCCTCATAGTCGAGGGAAAGAGCGGCCGTCGGCGCGCGCTCCCCGGCCGGCGGCTCGAACGGAATCCCTCTGGTGAAGTATCGACGAAGGTCTCCTTCGGAGCCTACGTTGCCCAGCAGTTCCTCGGGGGTGAACCCGATGCCGGGAGGTGGCGGCGTCGGCTCTCCCGATCCCTCTCCTCCGACGGCCGACCCCCCTTCCTCGTTCCGCGGCGGAGCGGCCCGATCCAGCGTCTCGGGCTCCCCGGCGTCGGCCCCGGCTTGTCGCTCGCCCGCCCCGGCCGTCTCACCCTCGCCGCCGGATGGAGGGGGGAGCGGAACCCAGCCGGCCGACTCGAGGTCGCTTCCTGCCGCCGCCGCCTCGGGGGGAGCAGGCGACCTCGCGTCCTGCGTGCTCGGCTCGCCCGGGTCTGCGCTCTCGAGAAGGCGTTGGGACTCCTTGAGCAGTGCCTTGAGT
>JAQTNX010000034.1:0-8249 GCA_028713635.1 Candidatus Bipolaricaulis sp. | reverse complement strand
CCTTGAGTGCGTCTCCGGTCTCTCCACCGAGGAGCGCCGAGAGGGACCATCGCAGACTCGAACCGGGCACGTCCTGCATGAGGTCCTGGAGGGCTTCCATCTCACGTTCGGTCAAGGCGAACGTCTGGTTGAGGTCGGCCTCCGCTCTGCCCAAGAGTTGCGACAGGTAGTTCGAAAGCGACTGGCGGAGATCCCGAGCGGGCGCTTCTGCTTCTTTCGCCACCGCGTCTCCGAGATCGCCGAGGAGTCCGCGCGAGGGCGGCGCCGGGAGAAGCTCGGCGAGCGTGTCGCCCAAAGGCTCCGCCGACCCGCTTGGAGCCGCAACGCGCTCGCTCGCGGCGGCGGCGGCACCGCTCCCTGGACCGAGAGGAACCGAGGACGCGTTCGGAGCGCCCTGGCCGCTCGACGTGCTCCTCGGCGAGTCCGGGCCCGCCGTCGTGGCAGGGCCGGGAGGCGCGATCGTGAGGGAGAGGAGAAGGGCGAGACCGAGCGCGGCACCTCCCGCCACCCAAGGCAGAGCGTCTCGTCGACGAAGCCGCAGGACACGTCGCCAGGCGGGCGGGGCTTCGGCAAGCTTGGTCGCGACCCGGTTCTCGAGGGGGGTCGTCCCGCTTCGCGAGCGGAGCTCGTGAAGGGAGCAGAGACGTTCCCCCGTCGCGAGAGCGAGGTCGATCGACAACAGGAGGCGGGCGATGTCCGGCCGGGGAGCGTAGCCGGCGATGAACCCGACAGCCGTCGCCGTGGCGGCGGCGGCGAGCGCCGCCACGGAAGGGCCGAGGCGAAGGGCCATCGCTCCGAGTCGTACGGCCACGGCCGCGATGAGGATCAAGGTGACGGCCGTCGCGAACGCAATCCCCGCGCTCCGCACGCCACGTAGGACCCTCGAACGCCTCGTGACGTCCCTCTCCAGGCGATCGAGGTCAAACACGGCCCTCACCTTTCGTCCCAGCAGCGAGCGGAGACAGGACCGCAAGGAGAGCCACGGGGAAGGCAAACGCGAGGAGCGCCTCAGACGGCGCGGCGCCCTCAAGAAGGAGCTGAACCGCACCGAGGGGCGAAAGGAGCGACAGCCTCGCGAGCGGGGCAGCGTAGTAGGCGAGGAAGAGCACGTACTTCAAGAGAAGCCCCAGGGAGGGTCCCACGCGTCGCGGGCGCTCGAGCACCCGGCTGAGCATGGCCAAAGCGAGCGCGACCAGCGTTGTCAAGATCACGATCAGGGTGAAGGCTCCTCCGCGTCCCGGGAAGAGGGCGCGAGCGAAGACGAGGTACGGGAGACATAGAAGCTGCCCGATGAGAACGCGCAGTCCAAGCGCGGCGACCATCGGACCTCCCTGCTCGCCGCGCTCGGCGCTCCCGGCCCCGAGCGCCAGTCCGAGGACCCCCATGAACAAGGCGTGCGCGTAGAAAAAGATCGGAGAACCGGACAGGAGAGAAGCGGACCCAAGATCTCGAACGACCCGTGCACTCGGGACGGAGAGGACAAGGGCGATGCCGCAGAAGAGGACGAGACCGAAGTAGGGGCGCCAGCTGTCGCGGTCGATCAATGCGTACGACCTAGTCACGCCCAACCTCCACGACGTAGAGGGTCACGTCCCTCGCGTGCGACGAGGCTCCGCCCTCCGTGCGCACCATCTCCGTGGTCTCGCCCGCCACGAGCCACGTCCCTCGGTCGAGCGCGAGCGAGTCTCTCACCAACACGAACAGGCGGTCGAGCGAGCCGCCTTCAGGACCCAAGGAACACGTCGCGTCGGACGAAGGGCTCGAGAGGTAGACCGTGCACTCGCCCGGCTCGAGCGGAGGCAGGGGGACGACCTCGCCGTCGACGAGGAGAAGCGCATCCTTGATCGCCCGGGATCCTCGGTTCGTCAGTCGCAGTTCCTCGTCGCCAGCCATCCGCACCTGGAACCGCGTCTGCACGTCGCTCTGCGTGACGAGGATTCGGCGCTCTCTCGGCGCAAACGCAATCCGCGCCGCCCCGTCACGGTACGCCACATCGTGCGATCCAGGCTCGAAGCTGGGCGGGAGAGGCTCGTAGGGGAGCGCGTCGACACCGACGCTGACCATCACCGGCTGCCGGGATGCCGAGCAGAGTGCGGAGGCCGACAAGGAGACACCAAGGTCTCCCTCAATCAGCACGTGCGTATTCGTCCTGTACAGGTCGGTGCCGACATGCGCAGCGTCCGTGGACATCCACGAGAGCAGGGCAAGGATGGCAAATGCGGTGCACAGCGCTGGCGCCGTCGATCTTCGTTCCCCCAGGCGCGCCACCACGGCCGGAAGGGTGACGGCCGCGAGCAGCGTCAGCAGAGCGGCAACCCATCGGCGTGGTGGGGCGATCGGCTGGAGATCCAGGAAGTCCGAGGCGACCCCGACGAGGGACAGTCTGCCTGCGGAGGGTGCATGGCTCCGGATCTCCGTGAGCTCTGCGACGTCCAGTGCTAGGGCATCGGTGGTCACAAGAAGAACGTTTCCAGCTCCGTAGCGCCTCCCAACGAGCCAGGGGACTCCCTCTCTCCCCGCAAGAACGCTGGCTCCGCTTCGGAGGTCGCCCGTCAGAACCGGCACGCCGTCCCCGCGCTCCGCGAGGGTTGGATTCAGAATGGGCAAGAGGTCGCGCAGTCGCGACGCGTCGAGGAGGAAGAGGCCGGAGCCAGCGAAGACCACGAGCGAGCCGCCGCAGAGCACCCAGCGTGCCAACGCGTCCCACTGGTCGGCATCCAACTCGTCACGCACGCGCCCGATCCAGACGCTCTCCGCGCCATCGTACGCGGACCACGTCGTGGGGAGCTCCGCCACGGAAGCGGAGGCCGCCTGACCCGGGAGGGGAACCGGGAAGGCCCCGACCGCGACCTGGAAGGCGTCGTCCACCCTACGTGAGCGGAGTTCGACCTCACGTTCCGCGAGTCGTCGCCCGTCGGGAGACAGAAGCTCGACGCGCAGGGGGCGGGCGGCGTCGTAGATCGGGATGGCCACTTCGAAGCCATTGCGATCGGATTCGCAGACAGGAATCTCGAAGGACATCGTCGTCTCTCCCCGCCAGACGTTTCCGACGTCTTGAGTGATTCGCACGCGGCTCGCGCCGCTCGGACGGTCGACGAACGTTAGGCGGATTGGCGTCAGCCGCCCCGGGACGACGCGGCTGGCGAGACCCACGGCAACGTCGAACGGCGACGAGGCGGAGACGGTCGAGGCGGTGAGGAGAGCCCCGGTGAGGGCCAAGAAGACCGCCATCGCGTCTAGCCTTCGGCGTCCCGTCATCGGAATCCCGACCCTTTCGAGGGACTTCCGAGAGAGCGCCCGCTTGAGGACGGGAACCTTCCAGACACTGCGACGACCGCTCTCCGGAAGGCCGCTCCCGACTCTAGCGCCGGCGCCGCAGACCGTCAACCGCGCTGCCGAACGCCGCCCAGGGCGCGCTGGGGCGCCAACGCGCGGGGAGTGTCTCTTCTGCCTAGCGCGTCTGCCTTGGGTCGAAGGCGTCGCGAACGCCGTCGCCCAGGAAGTTGAACGCGAACAACGTGATCGAGATCGCGACCGCCGGCCAGAGAACAAGGTGGAAGTGAGATCTCATTGCGAGGTATCCCTGAGAGAGCATCATTCCCCAACTCGGCGTCGGGGGGTTCACCCCAAGGCCGATGAACGAAAGGAAGGCCTCGTACTGGATGAAGCCCGGGATCTGGAGCGCCTGGGCGACGATCGCCGGCCCAAGGACGTTCGGGAGGATGTGGCGGAAGAGGATCCTGATTCGCGATGTCCCGATCGCTCGCGCCGACTCCACGTACTCCGTGTTGCGTACGGAGAGCGTCATCCCACGGACGAGTCGAGCCATGCCGAGCCAGGACGTCAGGCCGATGCCCAGGAAGATGAAGAACATCCCACCCATCGACCGATCGAGGTCTGAGAGAGCGCCACGCAGCCCTCCGCCAGCGACGCCTGAGACAGAGAAGCTCGACTTGAAGAAGACCATGAGGAGGATGATCAGGAGGAGCGTCGGGAACCCATACATGATGTCGACGATGCGCATCATGAAGTTGTCGGTCTTCCCGCCGAAGAACCCGGAAACAAGCCCGAACGTCACGCCGATGACGAACGCCGTGATCGCCCCCACGAACCCTGCCGCAAGGGAGATGCGAGCCCCGTAGATGAGCCGTGACAAGACGTCGCGCCCCATGAAGTCGCATCCGAAGGGGTGGTCCGCCGTGGGCGCGGCGTAGTTGTTCAGGATGTCGCCTTCGGTGGAGCTGTACGGGGCGACGAAGTTCGCGAAGACGGCCGCGAAGATGAGCAGAAGGAGGATGATTCCGCCGGCCACCGCCCCGCGGTTCTTCATCAACCGCCGCATCGCGTCGCGCGTCAGGCTGCGACTGCGCAGCGCCTTCCCTGTCTCGTTGTCCGACCCCGTCTTCCCGGTGCGAAACGCCATGTCGTCTCCCTTCCTTGGCCTAGCTGTAGCGGATCCGCGGGTCGAGCATGGCGTAGCTGATGTCGACCAAGAGGTTCATCACGACGATGATGAGCGCGAACAGGAGCGTCGTCGCCATGATGACGGGGTAGTCGCGGTTTCCAATGCTCTGGACGTAGTACTTTCCGATTCCTGGGATGGCGAAGATCTGCTCGACGACGAGAGAGCCCGTAACGATGTCGGCGAACGCCGGCCCGGCAATCGTTGTCACCGGGATCAGCGCGTTCCGAAAGGCGTGCCTCAGGTTCACGACGATCTCCCGCAGGCCTTTCGCTCGAGCCGCCAGGATGTACTCCTCCCGGACCACCTGCAGCATGGAGGCGCGGGTGATTCGGGCGAAGCGGGAGAGGTAGGCCGTCGACAGCGTGAGAGCGGGGAGAACGACGTGGGCCGGTGAGCCCCACGTCGCGACCGGGAACCATTTGAGCTTCAAGGCGAAGATCCAGATGAGAAACGGACCGAGGGCGATCGCTGGGATGGAGACACCCAGCATCGCCGCCACCATGGAACCATTGTCGATCAGCGTGTTCTGCTTGACGGCCGAGAGGACGCCGAGCGGAATCCCGATGCATACGGCGAACAGAAACGCCACGCCGCCGAGGGTTGCCGTAACCGGCCACTGCTGGGCCAGGATGTCGTTCACCGTCCGAGACCGGTAGGCGATCGACGGGCCGAAGTCAAGCCGAACGAACCCGTACATGTAGTCGATGTACTGCTTCCAGAGAGGATCATTCAGGTGGTACTTCGCCTCGAGGTTCTTCTGGATCGCAGGGGGCAACGCGCGCTCCCGCGTGAACGGGCTCCCCGGCACGGAGTGCATCAGCAGGAATGTGATGCTCGACACGATCAGGATGACCGGGATCGTCCACAGGATCCGTCGCACGATAAACGAGAACATCTTCCGGGCTCCTCTCAGGGTTGCTTGGGGGTGGGGCGGCGCCGCCGCCCCACCCCCAAGTGAGGCTCCAGTGAGGTCCTATGACCTAATGGTCAAGGATGTCCCAGTCCTTCCACGTCTGACCGCCGATCGAAGCGAACGTGCGGACCACGTAGGGCTTCGTCAGCTGGTTGTACGTGTAGAAGTAGATCGGGATGAACGCGACGTCTGTCTCGCAGATCAGGATCTCGGCCTGTTTGTAGAGGTCGCGGCGCTCCGCCGGGTCGGTCGACACGGCGGCCTTCTCAACGAGGGCATCGTACGCGGGGTTGTTGTACTTCTCGTAGTTGTTCCCCGAGCCCGAGTGGAAGACGTCGTTCATGAAGTTGTTTCCATCCGGGTAGTCTGCGCACCAACCCATGCGGAAGACCTGCGGGGCGTCCACGGAGCAGGTGTTCAGGTACACGCCCCACTCCTGGTTCGTGATGTTGACCTTGATCCCGAGGACGTCCTGCCAACCCTTCGCAACGAACTCGGCGATCTTCTGGTGGCCTTGGCTCGTGTTCACCATGATGGTGACTTCGGGGAAGCCGGCACCGCCGGGATACCCCGCATCGGCGAGGTACTTCCGCGCCTGCTCAGGGTCGAACGGATACCCGATCCCGAGAGCGACGCCGTCCACGTACCCGAACATGCCCGGGCAGGTCCACGTCTGAGCCGGCAGCTGGTTCCCCTTCAGGACGTTGTCGATCAACGACTGTCGGTCGACCGACGAGGCGAGCGCCTTGCGAACGTTGATGTTGTCGAGCGGCGGCTTCGAAGAGTTGAGTCCGTAACGGTACGTGCAGAGTCGCGGAGCCTGCGCCAGCTCTTTGGACAGGACGGGGTCGGTCTTGATCCGGTCCATGTCCTCGAGCGGCGGGTTGTCGTTGACGTCGAGCTTGCCGGCCTCGTACATCGCCATCGCCGTCGACTGCTCGTTGACCATGTAGCAGTAGACCTCGTCGATCTTGACGTTGTTGCGGTCGTAGTAGGCGACGTTCTTCTTCAGGATCAGATGGTCCTCGTGCACCCACTCACCGAGCACGTACGGACCGTTCGTGACGATGTTCTGAGCCTCGGTCCACTTGTCGCCGTACTTCTCGATGGCGACCTTCGGCAGCGGAGCGCACAGCCAGAGAGCGGCCATGCCGGGGAAGTAGCCCGCCGGGAAGTTCAGGGTGATCGCGACGGTGTACTTGTCGATTGCCTTAACGCCAACGTCATCCGCGGTCCCGGCGCCGGTGTTGTAGGCCTCCGCACCCTTGATCAGGTACATCACGTACGCGTACTCGGATGCGGTCTCGGGCGCGAGCAGGCGCTTGATGCCAAACTCGACGTCCTCCGCGGTGACCGGAAGTCCGCTCAACGTCCAGTTCCGGTCGGTCCAGTAGACATCATTGCGAAGGTGGAACGTCCAGGTGTTCGTCGTCGCATCGAATTCCCAGGTCTTCGCCAGGTCGGGGAGAACATCCATCGTCGCGTCGTCAAACTGGCACAGGCTGACGAACAACTGCTTCAGGACTTGGTGGGATGTCGTGTCCGTCGCGAGGCTCGGGTCGAGGGATGGGGGTTCGGTTGCCAGGTTCCAGTACAACGTCTTTGCTTGTCCGACCGCGCAAACGCCGGCCACAAGCGCCACGGCGAGGGCGAGAAGCCACAGTCTCTTCACAGCTTATCCTCCTTGGTCACGACCACCGGCGCCGGCCCAAGGAGGAAAGCATTCCGCCACCACCTGGACAGCGCCCTGTGGCCCTTGTCCGGCACGACCCTGCCTGCGAGTCGCGCCCCGTCCCGATCTAGTGGATAAGGCAAGGCACTATAGCAGCGTCGTCGCGGCGAAGTCAACAGCCCCCGGCTCGAAGCGCCGGCGGAAGAAGGGCGCTGGTCTCCGGGGCGCCACGAAAGCTGAATCGAGGCGCGACGTCCGCCCAGCAGCCCGCTGATCTACGCCACTTCGTCCGTGGTGGCGAGTGCACGTGTGGGGTCAACCGTGGATCGCAGTGCTCGAAGCAGGCGGAAGGTCCAGACGAGAGCCCGCGGGAGGGCATTCACTCCAGCCTGTGAAGTGGTCGTGCTTCGCAGGGACGCCCGCACGCTCGTGGGCAGCGCAGTGACGATGGCCCTACTTACGAGGTCGATGACGGGACGCCCGCGCGCTCGTGGGCAGCGCTGACCCTTCCGCTCGACGATCCCCAAGATCGACACAAACGCCTGCTGGTGAACCCCCAACGGGAGCCGCATCCTCATCCGTGACAACGTTGAGTGGAGTGATCGGGCACCCGCTCGGTCAGCCGCAGGCCCAAGAAGTCACGCAGCAACAGCGAGTCGGCGCAACGCCACTCGATGCCGCGCTCCGACCCGATCCCCTCGAAGTACCCGATCAGGTGTATGCGGAAGTACACCCCGGGCGCGATCGACTTGCGTCCTGGCGTGTGGTCCGCCTCATCGCCGCGTCCCCGTCTCCTCTGCGTCAGACTGCCAGAGAGACGCGGGGAGGGAGAATCAACAGGCTGCTGGCCAACGCTCGCCGAATGCCTATAATGGCGAGGCCATTTCGCCGCTGAAAGGAGAACGCAGGCCCTGATGTCTTGTGTCGTGAACGCCGTGCTGATTCTCCCAACAGCTTCTGACTACTGCTGCCCAGGCCAGTTGGGGTCCCCATCGAGAGCGCGGGGGCGCCTTGCGCCAGGCAGGGTTGCTGTTCTCGGGCGCTCTCTGGAGGTGGTTCGATGACATCCTCTGCGCTTCTGGAGATACGGAATCTCGAAGTGCAGTTTGGGACGGAGGATGGGATCGTCCGTGCGGTGGACGGGGTGACGTACACGATCGAGCGGGAGAAGACGCTCGGGGTGGTGGGGGAGAGCGGGT
>JAQTNX010000033.1 GCA_028713635.1 Candidatus Bipolaricaulis sp. | reverse complement strand
CGCTACCGCGCAACGGGGTCAGTACGGTGGCAGGGCCGAGATGGGGCAGGAGTTCCCGAGCGGCGCCCTCGCGGGAACTCCCTAGCTGCCCGACAACGAAGAGCGTCGAGCAGCCCCTTGCCGAGATGCTGGACAAGAGCCAAGAATGAACCGCAGAGCGCGCAGAGAACCGCCGGCCGGTTTCAAGAACCCAATGGACTCAGCGCACCCAAAGAACAGCAGTCGCGGACCACGGACCATGGACCCCAGACCACGGACTGAACACGAGGAGGAACCATGCGACTCATCGACCTAACCGTTCCGCTGTCGATCGCGACCCCGCCGTGGCCGACGTACGAGCCGCTGCAGGTCAAGTACTTCAAGCGCCTCGCCCCCAACGGCGCCAACGGCCAGCTCGTCACCCACTCGAACCACGTCGGCACGCACCTCGACGGCGAGATCCACTTCTACACGCCGGGGAAGGACATCGCCCAGCTCAGTCTTGACTTCCTCGTCCACGAGGGCGTCATCGTCGACCTGTCGGACGCCGCCGGCGACTACGACCTCTACACCTCGGACATGATCGAAGACCGCGTCGAGGTCAAAGAGGGCGACATCCTCATCATCCACACTGGATACCACCACTTCGGATGGGACCAGCCGACGGCCGACGAGATCCGCTACATGGTCAAGCACCCTGGACCGGACCGCGAGTTCGCGCAGTGGTGCCTGCGCAAGAAGCTCCGCTGGATCGGCGTTGACTGCGGCTCCGCCGACCACCCGATGAACACGATCATCCGTGACTGGATGCCGCGGCAGGCCAAAGAAGCCGACGCCCACTTCCGCGCCAAGTACGGCCAGCCGCTCGCCGAGCGGTTCGACTCCACGAAGTACCAGCTCATGCACATCGAGCTCTTCAATCACGGGATCATCCACGCCGAGTGCCTCGGCGGCGACATCGACCTGTTGCTGAACCAGCGCGCCACCATCGGCTGCTTCCCGTGGCGGTTCGTCGACGGCGAGAGCTCCATCGCCCGCATCGTGGCCATGGTCGACGACGATCGCTACGACGAGCTGATGCAGGTGAAGGGCGAGTGCACGCTGACCAAGTTCGGCGACGTCGCAGGAGCCAAGAACCCACAGCTCCACGAGATTGGGCGAACGTAGCGTGACTCTGGCGGCGGCTTCGTTCGCCTAGGGCGGAAGCTCGTACGCGGCTGCTTCCGCTGGGCGCGTCAACGATCTCGCGGACCGGGTCTTCGGGTCCGGACTCGGAACCGCTTCGCGACGAGGAAGCCGGACACCAAAGGCGGCTTGAGACGAAACGTCGGGACGCAACCCATCTATGGAAGACGCATTCCGCTTGTGAGCATACTCGGCTGCGCCCGGCCACGCCCCGGTGTGATGCACATCACATTCGGGCCGGCGGCAGCGTGTGTGATGCGTGTCACAATACGGGAGTGATGCGCATCACTTCCGAGTGTCGGGCCGGATGCGTAATGTGGATCACGCTCAGATGCACCTCGTAGGCTGGACGTGATGCGAGAAACGCCCATGGCAACCAAGGCACTCAATGCGACGCGGATCGGCGGGCATGCGTGTAGCTACCTCGCCGCAGGCATGCGCGAGGGCCGCGTCGCCTCCCCATTCCGCCACGGACTCAGCCTGCTCTTCGAGGAAGAAAGCGCGCCAACCTACATCTCGGTCCAGACCCCGGCCGCCCCGCTCCACCCCTGGGCCATCGAGGTGCCCGCGATGCCGCCAGGCATCGCCGTCGGCGCTCCCGCCTACGCGGACAGTGAGCAGATCCACTTCCTGCCCTTGACCATGGACCATGGACCACGGACCACGGACGCAGCGATCCACACGCTACGCGCCGCGTGCCACGAGCTACGCATCACGCCCTACACGACGAGAGAGATCCAGCGAGCCGCCAGCAACCGAGCAGCCTGCCATCGTCTCCTCGACGAGCGTCGGCCGCAGAGCGTCGAGGCATTCGAGGGTGAGGTCCGGGCGGTCGTCGCGCAGTGGCAGACGACGGGCGATCTCTTGCTGCTGGCAAGCCTCGTCGGCCTCGGCTCCGGCTCCACGCCGTCGGGCGACGACGTCCTCGTCGGCATCCTCGCCGGGCTCACCGCGTTGTCCGCGCTCTCCGCGGCGAAGCGACAGCTCGACGCGCTGCGACAAGTCCTCGCCGGAGTGAGCCTCCGAACGCACCCCGCTTCGTGGCAGATGCTTGCCGCGGCAGCCGACGGCTCCTTCCCCGAGCCCCTTGTCGACCTCGTGAGCGCGCTTGGCGACGCGGAACCGGGCGAGAGGCTGCTCGCCGCCGCGACCTGTGTCCTCGCCCTCGGCGCCACCTCAGGACAGAGTCTCCTCGCGGGTGTCTTGGCGTCGGTGGGCCGAAGCTGGCAGTTCTGTTGACGTACGGATACGATCTGTATACAATTGCATACGCTTTGTATACGGAGCAACCTATGCTTGCAGAGCTCTTTGGTTCCGAAGCGAGGGTGAGGGTGCTGACTCTGTTCCTGACGCACCCCGACTGCGACTTCTACGGGCGCGAGGTGGGGAGGCTCACGGGACTCCTCCCGAGGGCCGTTCAGAGGGAGCTCGACCGGCTGTCCGGCATCGGCATCCTCGAACGAGAGAAGCGGGGCAACCGCGTCTACCTGCGAGTGAATCGAGCCAATCCGATCGTCCCCGACCTGCGCGCCATGGTACTCAAGACCGTAGCCGTAGGAGACCGCATCCGCGAAACGCTGACAGGCAGAGAGGACATCCGCGTCGCGTTCATCTTCGGGTCCACCGCTGCGAATGCCGACACTGCGGAGAGCGACATCGATCTGTTCATCCTCGGTGAGACGCCCCTCAGCGCGCTGTCTCCGACCCTCTCAGAGCTCGAACGATCGCTCGGCCGCGAGATCAACGTCTCACTCTACTCGCCCGGGGAAGTCGCCCGCCGGGTGAAGAGCCGCGACCCGTTCCTCGCGTCCGTGCTCGCGGGGCCGAGGATCGTCCTCATCGGCACCGAGGACGATCTGCGGGGGATGCTAACATGAACGACTCCTTCCGCCCGATCACCCCTTCAGCAATCGAGATCGCCAAGCTGCTCGCAATCGCAGACCGCGATCTGGGCCAGGCTGCGATCGACAACCTCCACCTGGACACCAGGTTCGCGCTCGCCTACAACGCCGCGCTGCAGCTGGCCACGGTCGTCCTTCGCCTCCACGGAGCCCGCATTCGCAAGACAGGCTTTCACGAACGTACCTTCAGGGAGCTCGAGCCACATCTTCCGCCCAGCATGCGGAGCTTCGCTGACTACTTCGATCGCGCGCGCCGCAAGCGCAACACGCTTTCCTACGATCATGTCAACGTCGCGAGTGCAAGCGAAGTCGACGACCTGATCGGACAGGTGAAGGTCTTCGGCGCCTGGGTCACGGAGGAGGTCGGACGGTCGAACCTCGCCTTGACCTGATCCGGCTGCTCTCTCCATGGCTGCGCCGCACCACACCCATTCTTGACGAGACGCGACTTCTCGCTTACAAACCCGGCATCGCCGCGACCGTTCAAGGAGTCCCATGCCCATCCGAGTGACCCGCCTCGACCCGCCGTCTTCCCCGGTGCTCGCCCAGTTCCTCGTGCAGCTGGCGGCCAACGGTCATCCATACGGCAATCCGGGCGAGTGGACGCCCAAGGTCCTCCGCGAGCTGCCTGAGCCTCGGCAGGTGTTCGTCGCATCGGACAACAGGACAGCGCTCGGTCTTCTCGTCCTCACGCCCGGTTTCCTCGAGACGTGGGGCGCGCCGGCCGACCTCCTCGGCGGAAACCCCCTCCTCCCTCTCGACGCCCATGCCGCGGCGATCCACACGGCGCTCCTCCTCGAGGCAACCGCGTGGATCGAACGTCAGGGCGAGAAGGGGCTCGAGATCCTTCTGCCAATGGGATCGGCGAACTGGACACGCGACGAGCGCCTTGACGGATTCCTGGGGCATCTCGGTTTCAAGCGGTTCTACTTCGCGATGGCCCGCGACCTCGACCAACTCCCGGAGTGCGACGACTCCGCGCTCGAGATCGCGCCCGTCGCATCGGCGACACCCGAGGAGCTGTACGTGAACTACTCCGCCTGCGTCGCGCACGGCGAGATCGAGCTTGTCGCGAGGCAGACGCAGGACGAGCGGCGTGCGTACTTCGAGTCGCTTCTCGAAGACACGCTCGGCCATCCGGGCTCGCTCGCCCTCTTCGACGACGATCGGCTGATCGGCTTCACCCTCGTCGCCGGGTGGGATGAGACCGCCGCTCACCTCGCCTGGATCGGGATCCTTCCCGAGAGCCGCAGGCACGGCTACGGCCAGCGCTTGCTCTACGATGCCATGGTCACCTGCCGCGAACAGGGCATCGAGAGGATGTCGCTCTACACCGACGCCTCGATCTCCGCGAAGACGATCTACGAGCGCCTGGGCTTCGAGCCCGGAGGCGCACTCACATACCGCTGGCGCGCGTCGCCCAAGCGAGCTTCTGCCTAGCTGGCAGAGACCCCGCCCAACTCGCGCTCGATCAGACGAATGAGCCTCATGCGCTCCTCCGGAATGCCGTCGGCAAGGCGAAGAATGGCGATCAGGCCGAGCCACGCCTCGACGTCGGCCCACGAGCGGCCGGTCAGCCGGAAGTACGTGCGAAGGTAGACGCCGAGCGACCACCTCCGAACCAGAGCCAAAAGCAGCCGCAGGGCGGTCGGCGTCCCCGGCGGCGTGCCGGCGAACCGATACAAGAGGTAGGTCCATGCGACGTCGGCCGCCGGGTGTCCAGCCGATGCAGGCCCCCAGTCGATGACCATCGGCGAGCCCCTTCGCAGGATGACGTTGTCGGGGTGGAAGTCGCCGTGGCACACCTGCCGCACGTCGGGCAGCGCTCGCAGCCGCTGGCGCGCCGCTTGCTGCGCGCGCTCGCCGATCGCCCCGCTCGCGCGCTCGATGCTCCACTCGATGCGACCCCGCATCGGTGGCAGCCCCTCCCCCGGCGCGGCGTGGATCTCGGCGTGCAGAACCGCCAGCCGCCGCGAGTGGGCGATCAGCATCCAAGGGCGCTTCCCGAGGTCGCGCATCATCGTCGGGCCTTCGATCCGCTCGAACAGGATGCCGAGACGTCCGTCGACCTCGTGGATGCCGTCCGCCGCGTCTGAGTCGTACACCGCGGGAGCCGGAAGCCCGGCGCGGTGGGCGAGGCGTGACACCTCCGCCTCTCGCCGGACGTAGTCCCTGCTGCTCCCCTCAAGGTAGAGCTTCATCACGCGGCCGTCGCCCCACGCCAGGATCTCCGCCGTTCGCCCGCGGCCGACGATCTCTCGATCTTGCGCAGCCATCGCCCGCTCCCTCCCGCGTTCCGCTCGCTGACTACAACGGGCGCAGCCCTTCGGCAGCCTCTGATGCCGTTCCGCCTCCGCCGCTTGCAGCGATTGCTCGGCAGTTTCCTCTATCCCGCGTCGATCCTCAATCGCGCGAAGGTCGACGCCGCCCAGAGCCGCACCCGCCAAGATTCCCGAGCGATGGACGAGAGAACCGGGCGCCGCCGGAGTCAGATCGAAGGCCATGACCAATCTGCTTCTCGTGGACGCGGTGCCCCAAGCCAAGACCGGCAAACATCGCGAGAGCCTAGCGGAGGGGTCAAGCGGAGGGGTCAGATCTTCCCTTCAGAGCGGAGGGGTCAAGGGGAAGGGGTCAGATCTTCACTTCACAGGGGAAGGGGTCAGATCTTCACTTCATGGATCGGATGGGGTAGACTGAGCCCATGGCACGACCATTGCGCATCGAGTACGAAGGCGCCGTGTACCACGTTACGAGCCGCGGCAACGCGCGGCAGGACATCTTCCTCGTAGATTCAGATCGCGAGGTGTTCTTGGAGGTCCTTGACGACGTGGTCAAACGTTACGGCTGGACCTGTCATGCTTACTGCCTGATGACGAACCACTACCACCTCCTCCTCGAGACGCCCGAAGCGAATCTGTCGCGCGGGATGCGGCACTTGAATGGCGTCTACACTCAGGCCTTCAATCGCCGGCATGTGAGAAGCGGACATGTCTTGCAAGGACGGTTCAAGGCGATCGTCGTCGAGAAGGAGACCCATCTGCTCGAACTGGCGCGGTACGTGGTGCTGAATCCTGTGCGGGCAAGAGCTGTGCGAAGCGCTCGCGACTGGCCGTGGTCAAGCTACCGCGCGACAGCCGGGATGGCAGAAGCGCCCAAGTTCCTGACAACTGGCTGGGTCCTTGCACAATTCCACCGCAGTCCAGCCCGCGCAGCCAACCTCTATCGCGAGTTCGTGAAACAGGGTCGCGGCGTCGACGCTTGGACCGAGCTACGGGGCGGCATCCTGCTCGGCACCGATGACTTCGTGGACAAGCTCAAGCCACTCCTCTCGGACTACCAGACGCTGAAAGAGGTTCCCCGCCGCGAGCGGCTCGCCACCCGCCCGAGCCTCGATGAGCTCTTCTCCGACGTGCACGATAAGGCTGAACGAGACCATCGCATCCACGCCGCTGTGCGCGCTCATGAGTACACGCTCCAAGTGGTCGCCGACTTCCTTGGCCTCCACTACTCGACTATCAGCATGATCGCAAAGCGCGTCGCCGACCACCTGGAAACACAGAAAGTGAAGATCTGACCCCCTAACCCTGTCGTCTGCAACTTGGATCGGGCGCCGCCTTGGCACGGTCCAATACTAGTCAGCTGTTAGTCAGGACTTCTTCAGTTCCATGGCGAAGTGCTTCCCGGTCGCGCACGCCGACACGACGTCGAACCCAACTGCCTCCGCGAGGCGCTGGTAGTAGGCTGCGTCCCGCCCTTCGTCCGGCCAGCGGACGCCGTAGCCGGTGGAGACCACCGTGCCGGTGGGCAGGTCGATCGTCATGGGGAAGATGACGGCGTCCTTCTTGTTGCCTCCTCGTGGTGGGATGACGGCATCCCAGATCAGGAACCGGCCGCCGGGTGCGAGGACGCGCAGGACTTCCTCGAACACGCGCCGATGGTCCTCTGCCTTCATGTACATGAGGGAGAAGAACGCGGTCACGGTCTGGAAGACCCCGTCGAGGAAGCCGAGCTCGCGGGCGTCCATGACGATCTTGAGCGGGCCGGCGGGGGCTTCTTCCAGCTCTTGGCGCAGGCGGTCGATGGCGACAACGCGGTCGCCGGCGATACGGCCGATGACACCTTCCCCGCCGCCGCCGATGTCGAGAATGGTTCCCGTCGAGGGTAGGTCGCCCACGACGACGTGCTGGCGTTCGAACGTGTGGGCACGCTCGTCCTCGGGGTCGAGTTCGAGCGTCCTTCGCATCTGGAGGCTTCTGGCCCCTTCGGGAGCGGCGTCCTCGACGAAGCCCAGCTTCTTGTACAGAGCCCGCGCCGGGGCGTTATCGGCGCGCACGTAGAGGACGACCGTCTTGATGGCGTCGCCCTTCAGAGACTCAAGCATCTGCTCGAGCATGGCGCGAGCGACTCCGCGGCCGCGGTGCGCCTCGTGAACGTAGATGTCGAACAGCAGGCACGTGCCTTCAGGCGCTCCGGGAGCGACGCCGACCCAGACGAAGCCGAGCTCGTTTCCCGCTTCGTCCCGGGCGACCCGGAACGCGTGGTCGGGCGAGTCCACCCCCTTTGGCAGAAGCACAGGGATCATCGCTTCGAGCTGCTCGCGCTCAGCCTTCGAGTCGGTGCCGTTCACCCAGGCGCGATCTTCCGCCTGACGGTCGGCGGACTGCGCAAGCCAACGATTGAACTCGTCCTGGCTGAGCCGCTCCAGCTTCACCATGCACGTCCTCCTCTCGCAGATCCTTCACCTCAGGTAGGTCGGCAACGCCGCGTCGAGGGTTCATGATCGTACTCGGCTCCAACAGGATCGACCGGGCGCAAGGGCCGTGCAGTCCTACAGGAATATGTCACCACTTGCCCGTGTCTTTCTTCCATACTATGATGCGACTCATTCGGCCGGAAGCGCGACAGGCACAGCAACGCAAGGCCTGCCGCGGCGGTTGACCCCGTGCCCGCACCCGCGGCCCGCGGGGTCGAGGAGGGACGACGTGTCTGACCTATCGATAGCCTTGGTGTCCGTGGTGGGAGGCTTGCTGGTCTTGTTGGTGCTTCTCCGTTCGATTCGGAGCATCGGACCGACCCAGGTGGGCCTCGTCCTCAAGCGCGTCAGCTTCAGGAAGCTGAAGGGCGACAACCCGATCGCATTCCACGGCGAGGCCGGATACCAGGCCGAGCTGCTTCGCGCCGGCCTCTGGTTCAAGCTGTGGCCGATCTACAAAGTCACCCGCCATCCGATGGTCCAGGTGCCCGCCGGCGAGATCGGCGTGGTGATCGCCCAGGTCGGCGAGAGCCTCAAGGAAGGGCAGAAGTCGGGAGTCTACAAGCCTGTCTTCGGCGACTTCTCCGATGTGCGCGCGTTTGTCGACAACGGAGGCCAGAAGGGGCCGCAGCGGCCCACGCTCCGCCCGGGCTCGGTCCTTGCCATCCACCCGGCGGCGTTCATCGTCCGCACGGCGAGCGGGATGTACGGGGTCCCGATCTCCAAGGAGGCGCTCGAGAAGGCGCGAGCACTTCCGTCGGAGCGGTTCAAGCAGGTCGTCATCCGGCCGCAGGTTGTTGTCGGATCCGAACAGCAAGAGGTTGGCGCGCTCCACGTTCACGACCAGCTCTTCCAGAACGTCGAGAAGCGAAACGTGTTCGCCGTCGACGGAGGCGGGCGAGGCGAAGGCGCAGCCTCCGAACAGACGAGCCAGAAGGCGACGGCTGAGGTGGGCGGCCGCACGTTCGAGGATCCGATGAAAGGCAAGGTCAAGCTCGTCGACGTGATCGGCATCGTGCGTGTGCACGAGGGTCCGCCGCTCGATCCGGGGGACATCGCATGCCGCATCGGGGGATTCGACGACATCCGCAAGCGGGAGGAGACCGGCGCGACCGACGCCCAGCTTTCGGACCTGATCCTCGACAGCAAGGTCAAGCTCCACGACAACTACCAGGATTCCCAAGCGTTCCTCGACGCGGGCGGCAAGATCGGGCTCCAGCACGACCCGCTCCTGTACGGAACGTTCAACCTGAATCCCTACCTGGTCGAAGTGGAACTCGTCCCGATGCTCGTCGTCGAGCAGGGTCAGGTCGCCGTCGTCAAGTCGTACGTCGGGCTCGTGCCCCAGGACACGTCGGGCGAGGAGTTCCGTTTCGGGACGCTCGTGCGGCCCGGCCATCGCGGCATCTGGCAGGAGACGCTGCGCACGGGGAAGTACGCGATCAATCCCCGCTGCTACGACGCGGAGATCGTTCCGACCTCGATCCTTACGCTCAACTGGGCGACGCAGGTCTCGGAGGCCCACCGGCTGGACCGCCACTTGAGCCAGATCGTGGCGAAGAGCCGCGAGGGGTTCGTGTTCAAGATCGACCTCCAGGTCCAGATCCACGTGCCGGACACCATGGCGTCGCGCGTCATCTCCGCCGTGGGCACCATGCAGAACCTGGTCAACGAGGTGCTGCAGGCGGCCGTCGGCAACCACTTCCGCGACAAGCTGCAGAGCATGCCGGCCATCCAGTTCATCGAGAACCGCCAGCGCGTCCAGGAAGAGGCGTTCCAGCACATCATGAACCAGCTGAAGGTGTATAACGTCGACACGCGCGGCGTCTTCATCCAGGACGTCATCCTGCCCGAGGAGCTCACCAAAGTGCTCACGGAGCGCGAGATCGCGAACCAGCAGATCCTGACCTTGCAGAAGCAACAGGCGGCGGAGACCGCGCGCATCGCCACCGAGCAGCAGCGCGGACTCGCCGACCAGCAGGCGGCGCTGGC
Source organism: Candidatus Bipolaricaulis sp. (assembly GCA_028713635.1). GTDB lineage: Bacteria > Bipolaricaulota > Bipolaricaulia > UBA7950 > UBA9294 > JAPLGD01. Next base: position 9,602 of record JAQTNX010000033.1, on the reverse strand, counting down.
GCGTTCGAGCGTCGGCATCGACATCGCCCAGAACACGGCGTCGGCCCGCATGCGCGAGGCGGACGGCGAAGCGACCTACCTTGAGAAGGTCGGTACCGCGAAGGGAGCCGAGGTCCGCGCCGTGGCGCTCGCCAAGGCGGACGGGTATATCCGGCAGACCGAGGCCCTCGGGCGAGAGGGCACGACGCTCGTCAACGTCGTCCAAGCGCTGGCCGCGAGCCAGCAGCCGTTCGTCCCCGAGGTCAACGTCTCGGGAGGCAGTGGGGGGGATCAGGGGGCGATGAGTGCCTTCTTTGCTTCGCTGACCGGTCTTGCCCGAGCCGGGAAGCTGGGCGATGTCCTGGCCGCCGTCGGGGTCACCCCGGAGGCGGGTGCGAGGAAGCCGTAGCAGGATTGGGGTGTCGAGAGCCCCTGCACACAGTTGAGGCCCCACGGAGACGCGGGGCCTCGCTTGGTTTGATGCTTGCCGATCGCGCAGGCTGCTCTGGGATCTGACGACTACGGCTCCATGACCCGTCCGATGAACAAGATCGTGTCCGTCGGGATGTCGCGAATGACGAAGAGGAACGGCCGATCGATCGTCAGGGTCACGGGCTCGCCCGGAATCGCCGTCACATCGACGACGACGGCGGTCGCCGCGGCGGCCTCGGTGCCGATCTCGTCGACCGAGACGAACGCCTTGTGCAGGACGTTCGAGATGTAGAGGTCCCGCGCGCCGTCGATGCCGGAGAAGTCCGCTGCGTTCGGATCGAACGCGTCCTCCATGCCGAGCGAGCGGAGCGCGTCCACGAGGGACAGGGCGTAGTCGAACCCGAATCGCGGCAGGCCGAGGTGAACCCGGCGCTCCTCGAGCTGTCCGACGATCTCCTCGTAGGTCTCGTAGTCGATGGACTCCTCGAACGACTCGAACGTCCCGACGTCGGGGACGAGGACGAGCATCGCCAGCTTCCCTCCGTTGTACGGCAGCTCGACGGCCCGAACGCCGCCAACCTCGGCGTACGCCGCGTCGACGATCTCGTGCATCATCGACACCGAGACGAGCGATCCGGAGAGCGTTGTGAACGGCTCCGTTTCCGTGTCGTCCTCGTCGAACGGATACAGCCACGGCGCCTTGAAGTAGATCGCGTTCGTGAGGACGAGGCGCGTGCCCGAGCTGATGCTCCCTTCCGGCAAGAGGTCGTTGACGCGGTCGTTCGTCTGGTCGCTGACCCAATCGTTGATCGTCGTCCGCGAGCCTTCGGGGTCGCCCGAGAAGTCGGCGAGACGCAATCCTGCACCGTAGTCCACGGCGAGGACGTCGAGGTAGCCGCCGAGGAACGGGAACCCGCGCTCGCCCCACACGGCGTTGACGATGGACAGCCGGAACCCATCGCCCTCATACGGTGCGCCAAGCTCGTCGCGACCGTTGAGCTCAAGATCGATCGCGTTGAACGCTGGATGAAGCGCGTCTTGGCCGAGGTCGAAGTGGAGAGCGTCGGCCATCTCGGCCCGCATCTCACCGCCGGCCCCGGCGTAGGCCATCGCGAGGGCGGCCGAGATGCTGAACGGCGAGAAGAGAACGCTCTCATCGCCTGTAGCGACTATGCCGTACAGGGCGAAGGCGAACGCCCCGTTCCCCGCGGCGAGCGCCGCCGCGTCGTCCTCGCTCACCTCGGGATCGAGGTCCCGCGACAGGTTTGACTGCGCCACGGTGTCGTCCGGAGCGTCCGGCCAGAGCCAGTCGCAGCCCGAAACGGCGACGACGAGAGCACCGAGACCGAGTACAAGAAACGCCCTCATGCACTGCATCGATCTCATCCCTCTCTCCCCCCCGAGGGAGCCACGGCTTCCATTCCGAGGAGCGCTCGCGGGATGATAGCCGACTGGCTTCCCGACAGGTGCCCCTGGTGACCGACTCCGGTGCGGCCCACGCATCCCTAGGCCTCAGTCGGCGGCGCGCAGGTCGAGGTGGAACCGCGTGTACAGGCCCTCCACGCTCTCGACGGTCAAAGCGCCGCCGTGGTCCCGTGCAATTCCGTAGCTGATGGAGAGCCCGAGCCCCGTTCCCATGTCGCGCGGCTTTGTGGTGAAGAACGGGTCGAAGATGCGGGCCATGAGATCCGCGGGCACGCCCGAGCCGTGATCCTCGACCGTGGTCCGAACCCACGGCTCGCCGCTCTTCTCGACGAGCCGGATCGCGATCTCAACGATCTTGTCTTCGTCCTCTCCGGGGTACTTGCGGTTCAACGCGTCGCGGGCGTTCGTGAGGAGGTTGATGATGATCTGCTCGATCTGCTGGGCGTTGCAGCGCACGAGCGGCAGCTCGCTGTCCATGCTCTGCTTGAGGTGGATCCGATCCTTCCTGAGGATCGACCCGACCAGCGTGAGCGATGCGCGCACGATGTCGGGCATTTGCTCCTTCCGCTTCTCTGTTGTCTCCTGGCGTGCGAACGAGAGGAGGCCTCCGACGATCTCGGCCATCCGATTCCCTTCGACCTTGATGCCCTCCGCAAACTCGCGCAGCTGCAGGTCCCCCACGCGTCGCGCGATGAGATCTGCGTAGTTGATGACGCCGGTCAGAGGGTTGTTGATCTCGTGGGCCACTCCGCTTGCGAGCGTACCGATCGACTCGAGCTTCTGGCTGTGCCGCAGCTGCGCCTCCAGGGCGAGTCGCTCCTCCTCGGCGTGCCTCCGCGCCGTGATGTTCCGAGACATCCCGATGAAGCCGCGCACCTCCCCGTCGTCGCCAATCAGAGGGCTGACGACGCTCTCCGTCCACACGGTCGAGCCGTCAAGGCAATCCAGCTCGAGTTCGATGTGTTCTTCGGGAGGAATCCTGATCCCACGCGCGACCATGTCGCGCACGGCGGCGAATCGCGCTCCCGCGGCAGCTGCCGATTCTGCAGTCAGCCCGATCGTGAACGGGTGTCCCAGGACGCTCTCCGCCGCGACGCCGCGGCGGAGCTTCTCGATCGACGGACTGACGTAGGTGAGAACACCGTCACGGTCCATCGTCCAGATGACGTCCGTCGAGTTGTCCGCCAGCAGGCGGTATCGAGCCTCGCTCGCTCGGAGCTCCTCTTCCGCTCGCCTTCTCTCCGCCACTTCCGCCTGGAGGCTCTCAACCGTTCGCTCAAGCTGTTGTGTCATCACGTTGAACGACCGAGAGAGGTCCGCGACCTCCGCGATGCGGCTCGTTTCCGCCACAACTTGCCGCTCTCCCCCGGCGAGGGCCCGAGCGGACCGCCCGAGGTGGCTCATGGGGAGAGTCACCCACCGCGACGCGACAAGCCCGAACGTCACCGCGATCAGCGCCGCTCCCAGGATCAGGGCAATCGTCGTTCGCGTGTTGGCGTCAACGCGGACCATGAAGTCCCGCTCCGGAATCGCCACGCCGACGAGCCAGTCGATTCCGTAGCCGTCCCGAATCGTTGCCACCTGGAGGAAGTGCCGCTCCCCGTCCATCGAGAACTCCCACTGCCCTCCGACCCCGCCGGCGACGACTCCCCCGTCATCCTCGATCGTGGCCGCCGCGGCCCGGATCATCGGGGAGGAGCTCTCCCGCGCCGCCAGCCTCCGCGGCGGCCGGCCCCCTTCCCCGAACACGATCGGAGTCTCGTCGGCCGAGGACGCGATCAGAAGGCCCGACCTCTCCATGATGAAACACCGCCCGCTCATTCCGATCTTGACACCGCGGAGGAAGTCGCCGACCTGCGACAGGAAGAGGTCGGCCGCCACGACACCGATCGCCTCCCCGCGGCCGTTCGCGACCGGCCGGCTGGCGGAGATCGCCATGTCTTGGCCCGAGAAGAGGAGGTAGATGCTGCTCCACGCAGGTCCCCCTTGGGTCATCGCGCGGGTGTACCAGGACCGCGTTCTCGCATCGAAGCCGGGCACGGCCTGGAGCTGGGACGTGCGGACGCCCACGTCGTTCGTCGCGTACTTGCGGAATGTTCCTGCTGCGAAGCCGTCGGTCACGATCACATAGAGAGGGCCGCCCGCTCCTTCTCGTCCCGCGTCCGCAACGCCGCCCTTCGTGTTGCCGAAGTAGGCGCTGCTCACGGTCGGTGCCGCCTGCACCTGTTGCCAAAAGTGGGCCGTGAGCTCCTCGGGGTTGTCGGCATCCAGCACGCCGCGCCCGATGAGTTCGGCGTTGACGTCATTCAGAACGTGCGGCGTCGCCAGAAACTCCCGCAGGCGTTCCTCGACGCGCGTCGTCACCTCGCTCCGCAGCTGCTTCGCCACGTCGTTGACGGCCGCACGCGCGTTGTGGAGTGAGAGATACGCGACCAGGCCGACCGCCAGCAGAACCTCCGACGCGAGGAGCGCGACGAGCGCAGCCTGGAGCGGAATGCGAAGGTGCTTCCTCCCGCTTCCGGCATTCCCGGGCCCCCTCCCGCTCGCTCTAGAATCGCCTATCGGCATCCCGGCCGGCGCAACGTCCTCCTCCGCCGTCCACCGTACCGGCTCACGCTCCTCCTGCCAAGTGGCGTCCGCGCGCCTCAAGGCGCATCGGAGCGGCGCCTGCCTGGCAGACTCCTCGGTTGGTGAGCGCGCTGATTCTGCGGCATGATCCTGGGAGGAGGCGGCAGGCGCTTGCCGCCTGCCGGGTCCGGGTCGCCGCGACCCGAGAGGAGGTCTCTTGACCGATCCCCTGCAGCGTGCACTCGACTTCGCCCGTGCCAACGAGAAGGTCGTTGAGCTTGCCTACAAGCGCTGGGTGCAGCTCGCGGCGTCCGCACGGCTGAAGTCGGTCCTCGCCGAGCTCGGGGCCGCCGAGCGCGGCCACCACGAGATGCTTCTCCACGTCTTGCACAGCGAGATCGCGGCTCGCCGCGCCCAGCCGGTCAGCAGCGCCTCTATCGCGAAGCTGCTTGTCGACGTTCCGGTTCCACCGGATCTTCTGTCGTTCGATGGCATCGTCACAGCCGTCCGGCGCGAGGAGATCCTTGCGGCGCTCTACGAGCTTCTGGCCAGTCTGGGCGGCGAGGCCGCCGCCCTGTTCTCGTCGCTTGCCGCGGAGGAGCAGCGTCACCGGCATCTCCTCCTCACCGAGTTCGGTATCGGGGAGGACACTTCCGCCGGCCGAGGGTGTACGTGAGTCGTGAGGTTGGTGGAACGCCCTCGTCGGCTGTCCGGATCGTGGAGGTGGCGATGAATCGCGTCGGCTGGTTGCTTGCGCTCTTGGTTGTCGTCTTCGGGTTGTCAGCGTCGGGCGATTGCGGTTGCCCGTCCGCCCGAGAGCCGGTGTGCTATACGGTGTTCCGCCAGAACCAGACCATCGTGCTTTCGGTCACAGTTCCGGTGGACTTCTTCCTCGCCCACGGGACGACCGAGACACCGCTCATCACGGGCTGGCGCGTCGAGAGGCTCGACGGATCCGTTGTTCGACGGGTGACCTTCGTCTGCCCAATCGGGTGGCCCACTCCGTTCGAGTGGGGACTTGACGATGATGCCGGCGCCCGGGTGAGTGAGGGCGTCTACCGGATCATCGTCGAGACAAGCTCCGCGGGTGAGCTCACCAACTACGCTCGGCTCATCCCCTGTTGCGCACCGCTTCCGTGCGGCTGCTCCGGCAGCTGCGGCTACCCCGATCGGGTGGCGCCTTGCCGTCCCGCGTGCGGGGAGGCATTCCTGACCCTGCGGGTCGGAGAGACCTTCAGCGGCTGCTGCGGGCTTGGAGTCTCGATCTTCGGTTCTTTCACGTGGGAGAGCTCGCCCCCGTAGCACTCCAGGGCCCGCGTGACATCCGCTGACGCGGATACCCCCCGGTGTGCTCGCCCGAGCAGGGCACGGATGTCCCTTGCCAAGCGGACGCGGAGAATGGGCGCAAGACCCGCCAGCGGTTAACCTGCGGTGGATAAAGCAGGCCATGCGGAGCGCCTCCTTGACTCCCGGGGGAGGGGAACGAAACGAGAGCCGTTCCCCTCCCTCCTCTTCCCTTGCGAGCGACGCGCCTGCCGGTAGACTCGTTTCCTATGCACGTTCATGCGCGCTGGCTCCGACGGGGCGGCCTCCTCATGCTCGCCGTCTTTCTCGTCGCCGTCGCAGGGGCATCGAGCCCCGGCGACCTCGTGACCTTCCTCGACGCCGGCCTCGAGCGCGTCGTTCGGGAAGCCCTCGGCATCGGGTCCGCGCCCATCGTCGCTGCCGACGCACTTCGCCTGGAGCGGCTCGACGCTGTAGCCGCGGAGATCACGCGTCTTGACGGCCTTGAAGCGTTCTCGAACCTTCGCGAGCTGAACCTCGCCGAGAACTACGTCAGTGACCTGGAACCGCTGCGGAGCCTCACGAACCTCGAAACGCTCATCCTCAAGAGCAACCGAATCGAGGACGTAGCTCCGCTTGCCGGACTCGTTCGCTTGGCAAAGCTCGACCTGGACTGGAACTCGATCGCTGACGTCGCGCCGCTCTCCGGCCTGGCCGAGCTTCGGTTCCTCGGGCTGTGGGACAGCCGGGTCTGCGATGTCGCCCCCCTCGCGGCTCTCGTGGAGTTGCGCGAGCTTGGGCTGAGCGGATGTCCGATCGCCGACCCGCGTCCTCTCGGCCGGCTGACGCACCTTGAGTGGCTCGGACTGCCGAACACGGGGATTGACGACATCGGCTTTCTCACGACCTTGACCGAGCTGAGGAGATTGAGCCTGGGCGAGAACCGGATCTCGGACCTCCGTCCTCTCGCAGGCCTCGTGTCTCTCGAAGGGCTCGGCCTGAGCGAAAACGCGATCCGCGACGTGACCCCCCTGGCGGGGCTGACGAACCTTCAGCGGCTCAGTCTGTGGAAGAACGAAATCCAGAACGTCAAGGCACTTCAGGAGCTCGTCCACCTCCAGAAGCTCTGGCTCGACCAGAATCCGATCCACGACATCTCGGCGCTCCGGGCGATGACGGACCTGCGCATCGTCGGGCTCTCGGAGACGCTCGTCGACGACCTTGCTCCCCTCGTGGCGAACCGCGGCCTCGGCCCCCAAACCACGATCGATCTCCGCGCGATACCCTTCGCCGTTTCCGGCTCGTCCGCGGCCGACGCCATCGCTGTGCTCAGGGCGCGCGGCGTCACCATCTACAGCGACGTCGCGCCGTAGTCTCCTACGACCGCGGATCCCCGACGTACTGGTTGTGGAAGATGAACAGCTGCGCCGAGTCGAGGTCCGTGAAAATGAGTTTCCACAGGTTGGCGAGAATGTAGACCCACAACATCACGATCGGCACAGGGTCCTTGCGGCTCGCAATGTCGTCGGGGACTCCACGATCGGCCCACCACAGTTTCCGCAGTCGGCGCTCGCCGGACCAGTCCTTGAAGCTTCCGAAGTAGCTCTGAAGAAGCCAGACGAAGTCGCCGAACCCCATCTTCGTGCGGGTCCCGACTCGCGTCGTGGGAAGCTTCGCGGGACGGTCGCCCGCTGCAATCTGAAGCCACGCCGGCACCATGTCACAACCGCCGTGGTACGCCATGGCCACCGCCGGAGTGATTCGGCAATTGCCGTCGACAAGAAACGGCCTTCCCGTTCCTTCCTGGATCACGAAGTCGAACCCACAGAAACCGCTGAATCCAAGGCGCTTGACGATCTTCGCCGCAGCCGCCTGGCAGGCCGGATCCGCCATGCTCTCGCGACACACGGTCGTTCCCCCCGTCCGCGGCATAGTCCGCACGCCCTGGTACATCACCTCACCGATCACGTCACCGCGGTCGCAGAGGTGGAGGGTGCACGTCGTCGGCCCCTCGATGAGTTCCTGGATCATCGGCAGGTCGTCGTCCGCGAGCTCGTTCGCGCGCACGACCTCCTCGTACTCCTTTGCAAGACTCGCGCGGTCGTACACCTTGCGGAACCCCGCCGCCCCTGAGGTCTTGCGCATCTTGATCACGACGGGCAGCTTGACAGAAGCGATCGCGTCGGTCGCTTCCGCCAGGCTTCTCGGCGTGAGCGTCTGCGGCGAGTCGATGCCAAGCTCCGCGGCGAGGGCGCCGAGCCGCGTCTTGTCGTGGAGCGTCATCAGAGTCTCCGTATCCATCATCGACGTCTTCGTCGCCGACACCACGCGATCCCGGTCGTGGCTCATCAAGATGATCTCTTCGTAGGACGGGAAGTAGAAGTCGTACCTTCCGGACTCAAGTTCCCGGAGAAGGGCGTCAGCGTACTCCCGCGGTGCATGGCGCATGTTGGGAAGCGCAATCCTGCGCGTGACGTACCTAGAGAATCCCGCGTATGCCAGCCGATGGCCTTCCGCGGCGTAGACCTCGTGCCCCAGCTCCCCAAGCCGGCGAACGACGTGGACAGCAGCCGGCTCGAACAGACCCGTGACCAACACTCTCATGATCGCGACTCCAGGTTGTGGAGGGCCGGCTCGCCGCCGGTGCAGACCGTTCGGTCCCCTCCAGGATAGTGGCCGCCATTCTATCCGGAGCGCTGTCCTTGTCGCGACCCCAGGGCAGCGCTCCGGAGCCTCAGCGCCGCCCTGCCAAGCCGGCTAGTTCCAGACCCTTTCGCTCAGCCTCGTGCTCAGCTCGTGCGCCAGCTCGCCCTGGTCAAGGCCGTCCCGCAGGCCGAGTTCGACCGCCCGTTTGACCCGAAGCCACGCCTTGCGTTGCATCTCCACTCGATGGATCTGGCGAAGCCTATCCGCCTCGTCAAGTCTCTCCTCGATCGACCGCGTCGCGGTCCTGCCATAAATCATGTGCGTGTCGTACATGGACCCCTCCTGCTCCACCTACGAGGCAGTCGCCTGGGCAACCACCTCGCGGCTCGTCTCAGCTTCGCTGTGCCTCCAGGCTCCCTCTTCTCGCCCATCGGTTCGCTTCACCCATATGTCGCTCATCCCTGGCCCATCGGTTCGCGGTCGCTCAGCGGACCCGCACGCACGAGTGTTCGGACGGAGTCGCCGCGAATCTCATCCCCAGTTGCCAAGGACGTTCCGCCTTCGAACGGCGTCCGGACCCACCCGCAAGCGATTCGGTAGTAGACAGCACAGTCAAGCGGCCAACACTCGATCGGACGTCGACGTCCAAACTGGGGTTGCACGCTGTGCTGGAGTGGCTTCTCGCTTTACGTGGGGTTTCCGATCTGCTGCGCCGACGTCCTGGCAGAGGTCAGCTTCTCCGACGCCGGGCTCGACCACATCCTTCTCGAGCTGCTCAACGTAGATTTCGGCCTCACCTGGATGAACGTGGAGTGGGTCGACCTCTGGTACACGCTCGACTCCAAGTCGGCCAACGTCGTCTTTGGCGTGTCGGTCGCCGACAACCTCTGCTTCACTCCGTACCTCGGGCTCACCGGCGGCGGCTCGTTCATCGACGGGATCGACCTCAAGGCGCTCCTCCTCGAGTGCTCGTGGAACGGCTACACGTTCAAGGCCGGCCACCTGTTCGACGAGGATGGATGGCAGGAGTACCTGAACTCGACCTACTACGACTACGGCTGGACGTGGGACGGTGAGCTCACATACCTCGCGCCGTGCAAGGTTCCCGACGGATACGACGAGTTCTTCGGCGTCGAGGTCTTGGGGACGCGTGCTGCGGCGGCGAGTACGGGCTCTCCGTCTTCGCCTGGTTCGACACCGGCAAGAGCACTGGCATCTTCGACTGGGTGGAGACGCGCGTCATGTTCCACACAGCGATCAGCCCCCAT
>JAQTNX010000032.1 GCA_028713635.1 Candidatus Bipolaricaulis sp. | reverse complement strand
CTTCTCGCCGGAGTCCGCGTTCTCCTTCTCGACGCAGGGCTGCACCTAGCCGGCGACGCCAGCATAGGGTACTACCACGGATCCCTCGATCACTCGGTCGTTTTCGAGATCCCGAGCGAATACACCGACGCCATCTCCGGGCTTCCGCCGGAGGGCGTCGGCAGCCACTCCGGGAACACCGCGGGGTTTGAAGTGGGTCTCGCTCTCGACGTCCCGTTCGCCGAGGGGGGCTACCTCGGCGCCATGATTGCGTACCGATCCGCCGCCATTGCCGTCCTGGCGGACGCGACGGGTGACGAACTCGACCTGGACGGCGACGAGACGACAGAAGACGCAAACCTGTCTGGAATCAGCGTTCGCTTTTGCTTCTCCATCGACATCGATCTCTCCCTCGACGGGGAAAAGGAGTAGTCATGAAAGGGGCACGACTCTGTCTGTTGCTCGGCGCGGTGGCCCTCCTGGCGGGGTCCCTCGGGGGCTGTCTTGAGTTCGGCGTGACCCAACCGCAGGCGATGTTCACGGCCTCGCCCGCCGAACACGTCATCCCGTTCACCGCCAGCTTCGATGGGACCCTGTCCCAGAAGGCGGGTAGCGAGATCCGCTCGTATGTTTGGTCGTTCGGCGATGGAAGCGGTGCAACCGGAGCCCTGGTCGACCACACGTACCTCGTGGACGGGGTCTACGAGGTCACGCTGACCGTCGTCGACGAGGCCGGCTCGTCGGACACGGCGTCGCTCCAGGTCGCCGCCGAGAACCCGCTGCCGACGGCCGAGTTTTCGTACTCACCCAAGAGCGACATGGAGGGCACGTACATCGTAGGCGCCATGGAGTGGCTCTACTTCGACGCCTCGACCTCGAGCGACGACAGCGGCATCGCGTCCTATGAATGGGACTTCGGCGACGGCGACACCGCCACGGGAGTCGAGGCCAAGCACCGGTATGCGGCCTCCGGAGCGTACAACGTGACGCTGACGGTCACGGACGATGACGGAGACGAGTCCACCTACGTCCAACTGATCACGGTGACCGGAAACGGCACCTGCGGGTCTGGATCGAGCGGAGGGTCGTGCTCATGATTCGACGGGTGTGTTGCGTTGCACTTCTTCTCGCCTCGCTCTTCTTGTCCGGATGCGTCCTCAACACAATTCTAGACGACGTGGTCAACTCGTACCCCCGATCGGTGATTGACGCCCAACCGACCGAGGGCGTGGCGCCACTGACCGTAGCCCTCGACGCTCACTACTCGCGCGACGACGACGGCTCGATCGCGGAGTACCGATGGGAGCTCGGCGACCCGACGTCCGTCACCGGCTCACAACTCGGCTCAACCTGCACTCACACGTACGCCGATCCCGGGACGTACCTCGTCAAGCTTTCGGTGACCGACAACGAAGGCGCCACGGACTCTCAACAGATCGCGATCGTCGTCAAGAACGCACCGCCGGTCCCTCAGGCGACGGTCAGCGACCCCACGCCCTATCCGGGGGACACGGTGACCTTCGACGCATCGGCCTCGTACGATGTGACCGGCACCATCGCGAGCTACGCTTGGGAGTTCGGCGACGGCAGCGCCGGAGACGGCGTCACCGTGACGCACATCTACGCCAAGGGTGGAAGCTACACCGTGACGCTCACCACAACCGACGACGAGGGCGCCTCATCCGACACGGCTCTGACGGTGACCGTCAAGACGGGATCCAGCAACTGCGGCGAAGACGACTGTGGCGACGATGCGGTCCCGATTGCCGTGATCAACGGTCTGCGCAACGGCTGCTCGAACTACCACACGGTCAATGTTCCGGTCACGCTCGACGGCCTCTCCTCCCGGTCGGAGGGTGGGAAGATCGTCCGATACGAGTGGAGCTTCGGCGATGGCTCGACCACGAGCGGCCCCACGGTGACCCACACGTACTACTCCGCGGGCACGTACCTCGTCACGCTCACCGTGACCGACGAAGCGGGCGGAGTCGGAACGAGCGCCGGCTACGATCGAGTGTTTGGCTCCTCTGGGGCCGGCTGCTCCTAGGGCAATCTGCAAGCGAGCGCCATGGGCCCGCTCCTCCCGCCGGGAGCGGGCCCGCTTCTTGTTCAGGTGCTAGTAGACGATGTCGACGTCGACGAGCGAGCGCTCGGCGTCGTAGTACTCGAACACGAGGAGGAGCGGAGCATCCGCTTCGACCGTCACGAGCCCCCAGAACCCTTCGCCCGATCCGATGTCGCTCGCCGTGCTCATGTATCGCGCAACGCGCGGGCCGAGCTCGAACGGAGTCGACCCGGCGATCCCGCCCTGCGCGTCGTACAGCACGAGAACTCCGGCGACGGTGCGATCCTGTGGATTGACGAGTCCGATCCCCGTGGTTCGATTCGGCGTGCTGGCGTAGTCCGCCGCTTGCACGGCGGGGCTCATTGCGCTGCGTGCAGCGACGTTCTCCACGACGACCCACTCGTCGGACGCGGAGATCCACAACGCGACCGCCACCTCGGACGACGACTCGATCCGGACCAGCCCCCACGTCGTCGCGTCGCGCTCGACGAGGAGTTGGTCGACAAACAACGCTTTGGACGCGTGCGCAGCCAGGGATTGCGACGTCTCGACGATGGTCGCGCCGTCTGCGTCGTAGACGATGCAACGAAAGCTGCCTGCCTCGCTCCCCACGTTGGACACGACAAGGACCGTGCTCGTCTGCGCGGTCGAGTCGTGGTACACCGAGTACGTGCTCGCCAAGACCGCGAGCGGCGCCGCGAGCGCCAAGAGAATGGACCAGCAAAGAACGTTCCGTTTCACACATCCTCCCTTGCGTCATCCCGCCGCGAGTCAAGAATCGTCGCAAGGAAGCGGCCGGTGTACGATTCCGCTACCCCAGCCACCTCTTCGGGCGTTCCGACGGCGACGATCGCTCCCCCGCCGTCTCCCCCCTCGGGGCCCAGGTCGATGATCCAGTCCGCCGTCTTGACGACGTCCAGGTTGTGCTCGATGACGACGACCGTGTTCCCGCCCTCGACGAGTCGGTGAAGGACATCGAGAAGCCGATGGACGTCCGCGGCATGAAGCCCCGTCGTCGGCTCGTCGAGGATGTAGAGCGTCCTCCCGGTCGAGCGACGCGACAGCTCCTTCGCGAGCTTGATGCGCTGCGCCTCGCCTCCCGACAGCTCCGTCGCCGGTTGGCCGAGTTCGATGTACGAAAGCCCGACGTCGTCGAGCGTCTGAAGCCGGCCGGCGATCGCCGGAACGTTCTCGAAGAACTCGCGGGCCTCATCCACCGACATGGCGAGGACGTCGGCGATCGACTTCCCCTTGTACTTCACCTGGAGGGTCTCGCGGTTGTAGCGCGACCCCTTGCAGACGTCGCAGGGCACGTAGATGTCGGGGAGGAAGTGCATTTCAATCTTCTCCTGGCCCTGCCCTTGGCACACCTCGCAGCGTCCTCCCTTCGTGTTGAAGCTGAACCGCCCCGCGTTGTATCCGCGCAGCTTCGCGTCCGGGGTGCGAGCGAACAACGTGCGGATGTCGTCGAACAGCTTCGTGTAGGTTGCCGGGTTCGAGCGAGGCGTCCGCCCGATCGGGGACTGGTCGATTTCGATCACCTTGTCGATCGCCTCGGCACCGACGATGTCGTCGTGGGCGCCCGGACGGCGGGTGGCAAGGTGGAGTTTGTGCGCCACGCCGTGGTAGAGCACGTCCTCGACCAGCGTGCTCTTTCCGGACCCCGACACCCCCGTCACGCAGACGAACCGGCCGAGAGGAAACGTTACGTCGATGCCGCGTAGGTTGTGGGCCGAGGCCCCGAGCACCTGGAGCGACTTCCCGTTCCCTCGGCGGCGCTGCGCGGGCACCGGGACCCGAAGCCGTCCCGACAGGTACTGGCCGGTCACGGACTCGCGGCACGCGGCGACCTCCTCCGGAGTTCCCGACGCCACGACGTAGCCGCCGTGCGCCCCCGCGCCGGGTCCCAGGTCGAGGATGAAGTCGCTCTCCCGCATCGTCTCTTCGTCGTGCTCGACGACGATCACGGTGTTCCCGAGGTCGCGCAACCCCTTGAGCGTCTCGAGCAGTCGCCGGTTGTCGCGCTGGTGCAGGCCGATGGACGGCTCGTCAAGAACGTAGAGCACGCCGGTCAGCTGACTCCCAACCTGGGTGGCAAGACGGATTCGCTGCGCCTCCCCGCCGGCAAGCGTCCCGGCCTGGCGGTCCAGGGTGAGGTAGTCCAGGCCGACGGCGACCATGAAGCCCAGCCTCGCCCGGATCTCCTTCAGAATCTGCTCGGCGATTCGGGCCTCGCGCGCCGGCAGCGACAATCCCTCGAAGAACGTCAGCGCCGCCCGGATCGACAACGTCGTCACCTGGTGGACGTTCATCCCCTCGATCGTCACGGCGAGAACCTCAGGTTTCAGCCGTGCGCCGCCGCAGACTGGGCAGGGGAGCGTGGCGAAGTACTGCTCCATCTCCGCCCGCCACGACTCAGACGACGTCTCGCGGTACCACCGCTCGAGCGACGGGACGATACCGCGGAACGGCCGTTTCACCGTGCGCGTCTGGCCGGACGTTGATTCGTAGTCGAACGAGATCGCCTTGTCGCCCGTTCCGAAGAGGATCGCCTCCCGCTTCGCCTTCGGGAGCTTGCCAAGCGGCTCGTAGGGGTCGATCCCGAGGGCCGACGCGAGCCCGAGCATCTGCCCTTCGAACCACCGGCTCTTGGTGTCCGCAAACGGGAGAAGCCCTCCGTCGAGGAGTCCCCGCCGCTCGTCGAGGACCAACTCTGGATCGACCTCTTTGCGTTCGCCGAGGCCGGTGCACTCGGGGCATGCGCCGTAGGGGTTGTTGAACGAGAACATCCGCGGGCTCAGTTCCTCGTAGCTCACGCCGCACCGCGTGCAGGCGTAGTGCTCGCTGTACAACTGCTCCGTGCCGTTCTCAAGGGCGACGTTCACCAGCCCGCCGCCGTGCTTGAGCGCCGTCTCGATCGAGTCGGCGATCCGCCCGCGCTTCTTCGCCTCGACCTCGACGCGGTCGACGACGATGTCGATCGTGTGCTTCTGGTTCTTCGAGAGCTCGATCTCCTCGTACAGGGTGCGCGTGACCCCGTCGACGCGCACCCGCGTGAACCCCTCTTGGCGGATTTCTTCGAACGTCTTCTTGTACTCGCCCTTCCTCCCCCGAACCACCGGGGCGAGGAGCTGGACCTTCGAACCCTGCGGGAGTGCCATCACCGCGTCGATGATCTGCTCGGCCGACTGCTGGCGGATCGGATCGCCGCACTGCGGGCAGTGCGGGTGCCCGATGCGCGCGTAGAGAAGACGAAGGTAGTCGTAGATCTCCGTCACCGTCCCCACGGTCGACCGCGGGTTGTGGCTGCGCGTCTTCTGGTCGATCGAGATCGCCGGCGACAGGCCCTCAATCACGTCGACGTCGGGCTTCTCCATCTGGCCGAGAAACTGCCGCGCGTACGCCGACAGCGACTCGACGTAGCGACGCTGACCTTCCGCGTAGATCGTGTCGAACGCGAGCGAGCTCTTGCCGGAGCCGGAGATCCCGGTGATGACGACCAAGCGATCGCGGGGCAGCTCGACGTCGATGTTCTTCAGGTTGTGCTCGCGCGCGCCCTTGACGTGGATGACGTTCATAGGTCCTTCCTCAAGGCCCTGAGCTCGTCGCGCAAGCTGGCCGCGAGCTCGAACTCGAGCCGCTCCGCCGCCTTGAGCATCTGGGCCTCCAGTTCCCGCGCGTAGGCAAGGAGTTCGTCGCGCTTCGCGGCCGTCGGGCGCTCGCGCACCACGCCGGCCGCCTCTGGGCGGGCCACATGCAGGGCCTGGAGAATGTCGGTGATCTCGCGCTCCACGGTCTTCGGCGTGATCCCGTGCTTCTCGTTGTAGGCAACCTGGATCCGGCGTCGGCGGTTGGTCTCGTCGACCGCGTGACGGATCGAGTCGGTCATCACGTCGGCGTAGAGAAGCACGCGGCCGCGGACGTTGCGTGCCGCGCGCCCGATGGTCTGAACGAGAGACGTTCCGGACCGCAGGAACCCCTCCTTGTCGGCGTCGAGGACGGCCACGAGCGCGACTTCCGGCAGGTCGAGACCCTCGCGGAGGAGGTTGATGCCGACGAGCACGTCGAACTTCCCGAGACGCAGGTCGCGCAGGATGTCGACGCGGTCGAGCGTCTCAATCTCCGAGTGCAGATACCGCGCCCGAACCCCGGCGTCCACGAGGTACTCGGTCAGGTCCTCCGCCATCCGCTTCGTCAGCGTCGTCACGAGCACCCGCTCGCCGAGCTCCACCGCCTTGCGGATCTCGCCGAGCAGGTGGTCGATCTGTCCCTTCACAGGAAGGACGGTGACTTCGGGGTCGACAAGTCCCGTCGGACGAATGACCTGCTCGACGGTTCGCTGGCTCTTGCGCTCCTCGTACGGCCCGGGGGTCGCCGAGGTGAAGATCACCTGGTTCACGCGCTCCTCGAACTCCGAGAAGGTGAGCGGACGGTTGTCGAGCGCCGACGGAAGGCGGAACCCGTAGTCCACCAGCGTCGTCTTCCGCGACCGGTCCCCGTGGTACATCCCGCGAATCTGCGGCACGGTCTGATGCGACTCGTCGATCACGAGGAGGAAGTCGCTCGGGAAGTAGTCGATGAGCACAGACGGCGGCTGCCCGGCGCGGCGCCCGTCGAGGTGCCGAGAGTAGTTCTCGATTCCGTTGCAGTAGCCCATCTGCTGCATCATCTCAAGGTCGTAGCGCGTGCGCTGCTCCAGCCGCTGTGCCTCGAGGAGCCGATTCTCGTTGCGGAGCACCGTCAGCCGTTCCTCCAGTTCTTCTTCGACCGTCGAGGCTGCCCGCTGCATCTGCTCGTCGGGCGTGATGAAGTGCGACGCCGGGAAGATGGTGATCGTGGAAACCTCTTCGATCGGGTGTCCGCTCACCGGGTCCAGGAGGGCGATCCGCTCGATCTCGTCGCCGAAGAACTCAAGGCGCACGACGCGCTCCTCGTAGGCGGGGATGATCTCGACGGTGTCTCCGCGGACGCGGAACGTCCCGCGCTCGAACCCGATCTCGTTCCGCGTGTACTGCAGACCGACCATGCGGCGCATCACGTCGTCCCGATCCCAACTCGTCCCGCGTTCGAGCGTGATGGACATGTCGTAGTAGCTCGACGGCGACCCAAGCCCGTAGATGCACGACACGGACGCCACGATGATCACGTCGCGCCGTTCGAACAGGGCCGCGGTCGCCGCGTGGCGGAGCCGATCGATCTCGTCGTTGATCGACGAGTCCTTCTCGATATACGTGTCGGTCTGCGGGATGTACGCCTCGGGCTGGTAGTAGTCGTAGTACGAGACGAAATAGTGGACGGCGTTGTCGGGGAACAACTC
The DNA here is from genome assembly GCA_028713635.1 of Candidatus Bipolaricaulis sp. Taxonomy (GTDB): domain Bacteria; phylum Bipolaricaulota; class Bipolaricaulia; order UBA7950; family UBA9294; genus JAPLGD01. Next base: position 12,054 of record JAQTNX010000032.1, on the reverse strand, counting down.
GCGAAACTCGTTGGCGAGCTGCGCGGTAAGCGTCTTGTTGTGCGCGACGACAAGGGTGGGGCGCTGCACTTCCTGGATGACGTGGGCGATCGTGAACGTCTTGCCTGTTCCCGTCGCGCCCCAAAGCGTCTGGAACTGCAACCCCGAGCGTATGCCGTCCGCCAGTCGCTCGATGGCAGCGGGCTGGTCGCCGCACGGTTGCAGTCTGTCCGAGATTCGGAATCCCGCCTCTTCGCCGACCCGTGAAAGTCTCATCCCAAGGTAGGAATGGTACCGAGCGCTCCGGCTCTGAGCAACGCGTTCGGAAGGGAGATACGTCCTCGCCCGGCAGAGGACGCTCGCCCCCCCACGCCGCCGAGGACACGGCGAGGGCTATCGTAGGATGCGGAACTCCGCGTAGCGGTTCGTCGGTGCGAGCCAGGTTGTCTCGACCCGATCGACGGAAGCCCGCTCGGGACCCCGATGCAGCCAGTCGAGAAGGGCCTCGACCGCGGGCCGCTCGCCTTCCGCGGCGACGAAGACGCTTCCGTCCGGGTCATTCCGAACAACCCCGGCGAGCCCAAGGCGCTCCGCTTCGAGAAGCGTATTCTGGCGGAAGAACACTCCCTGGACTCGTCCGTGGACGCGCGCTTCCAGCCGAGCCTTCATGCTTTCACTCTACCGAGTCACTGCGGCAGGGAGAACCCCGACCGGCCTTACGTGGACGGCCCCGAGCCTGTACGATCACCTCCTGAAGGTAGGGATGATCGACAAAACAACCACCATGAGGCCACAGAGCCCCGAACCGGACCCTCGCCAGAGGCTCCCGCGGGAGACCGACAAAGGCTACGTCGGGCGGACGGCCAGGCTCCTTGAGACCGACCGAGCGAGGCGGCGCATGCTTCTCCTCTTCGCGGGCGCTTCTTCTTCCTCGACACCGAGCTCACGATGCTCCCCATCGCCGGACGAGTCGAGGGCGCGCCGGATTTCCCGCTCATGCCGCTCTGGGACCCATCCTCAGCCTGACGTCTTGATTCTGCACAGGCTAGGCGAGCCCCGCCGCGCACGGAGCCGCAGAACGGACCCGACAACCGGCCGATAGGGCCTAAGTAGGAGAACGCTACAGGTACGGCTCGAGGAGCCCGAGGATCCGCTCGAGCGGCTCGGCGTCGTCGGTCGTGAACTGCGCCAGCTCGGTCGAGTCGACGTCGAGGACGGCCACGGCACGACCGTCCTTCAGCAGGGGAACCGCGATCTCGCTCCTCGCCCGCCTGTCGCACGCGATGTGCCCCGGGAACGCCGAGACGTCGGGAACGACGACGGCGGCCCGAGTCTCGACGGCGCGCAGGCACACGCCGCCGCCGCGCAGAACTTGGCATGCGACCGCTCCCTCGTACGGGCCGACGTGAAGCTCGTCCCCGACGACCCGGTAGAAGCCGGTCCAGAAGTGGTGTGGCATCTTGGCGTGAAGCACGCCGCAGACCGTTGCCATCGCCGCCACGAGGTCCGGCGACTTCCCCTCGATCAGCCCTCGCAGCTGCTCGTAGACCCGCTTGTATCGTGCGGCTCGGTTCTCCGTCACGCCTCGCTCCTCTCGGCGCTCGCCGTCGCCCGACGACCGGCCCACGTTGCCAGCACCGCGCCGGTGATCGCTACAACGCCCCCGAGGATTGTGAGCGCTGTCGGAACCTCCGACAACCAGACCCAGGCAATGGCCATCGCGAGAGCCGGGTTCAGGTAGAGCAGGCTGGCGAGAGCTGAAGCCGGGAACCGCGCGAGAGCGGCAACCCAGAGCACGTAGGCGATGGCCCCGGGGAACACGCCGAGGTAGAGGGCGGACGCCGTTGCCGCCATCGGCGCCGCGCCCACGGTTCGGATCAGTCCGGGCAAGAAGACGAGCAGCGGGATCGTGCCCGCCCAGATCACGTACGTCGTGAACTCGAGCGGCCCGTAGCGCGCCATGAATCGCTTCTGTAGGACGTTGTACGCGCTCGTACAGACCGCCGCGAGGACAACAACCCCGGCCCCGATCTCAATGCGTACCCCGCCGCCCACTCCAAGCGCAATCAGGGCGACGCCCCCGAACCCGACGGCGATCCCGATCCACCCGATCGCCCGCATGCGTTCCCCAAGGACCGGCATCGCAAAGAGAGCCGTGAACAGAGGGGCCGACGCGATGAGCAGGCTTGCTGTTCCTGCCGACACGCTCACTTCGCCGAAGTTCAACGCCACGTGGTACCCCGTGATCCCGAGCCCGCCGAGCAGAAGGAGGATCGGCACGTCGCGGCCGCGTGGACGGTCGGTCCTCCTCACCCAGGCGATGAGTCCGAGGACGCACGACGCCGTGAGAAACCGAAGCAGGGCCAACTCCCCGGGGCCGTACGCCGAGAGCCCCGCGCGGATCGCCGCGAACGCGGACGACCAGAGGAGCAGAAGGACGGCCAGCCCTACGTACGAACTCATTGGTCTTCCTCCTCGCTCGCGTCGGGAGTCGCCGGTGGATTGTGCCGGCGCCGCCTAAGCCTCGGGCGATTCAGCCGGAACGGACTCCCTCGCATCCCCCTCGGTGGGCCCCGCATCCTCGACCGGTGGTTCGGGAGTGAAGCGCAGCACGGCGATCGCGATCGCGAGGAACGCTGCCGCCGCGGCGAACGTCACGTGGTACCCGACCCGCTCCGCCAGGTACCCGCTCCCGACTCCCGCCACGATCCACCCGACGCCGGAGACTCCGTTGTATAGTCCAATGGCGAGTCCGCGGCTCGCGCGCTTCGCGAACCTTGAGGTCAGCGCAAGACCCGTCAGTTGAACGTACGACCACGTGAATCCCACTCCCGCCAGCGTCGCGCAGACCGCGACGGTCGACGGGGTGGCCGCCGTGACACTCAAGTACAGCGCAGCCACCCCAAAGACCGTCAATCGGGCGGCCAGCGCGCCCATCTGCACCCGGCGGTTCCCCGAGCGCCCAATCCTTCGAGCCGCGAACGGGTAGGCGACGACGACTGCGATGTTCTGGACCGCGTAGCAGAGGAAGACCGTGCTCGATGGAATGTGGAACTGCTGTGCGAGGAGGAGAGGGAGCGGGATGCTGAACAGCCCCATCCCCGTGAAGGCTGCGAGCGTTGCGGCAAGGAAGCGCCGCGTGCCGGGGCGCAGGTCTCGCGCGGAGCGCAGCTCGGCGACGACGCGCCGCAGGCTCAGGCGCCCATAGAGGTGGGGGGGGACAGAGAGGAGGCGCTCGACCAGGACTCCCCCCAGCGCAACGACCGCGCCGAGGAACGACCGTTGCGCGGGGGCGACCCGTGTCCCACCGCCGGGCACGAACCGCGCGGAGAACGCTGCGGCCGCCAGCCCTCCCACGCCGATCAGGAGGAACGTCCCGCGGACCGTGGTGACGTCGTCGAGCCACAGCGCACCGAGGGCCATTGCGCCGCTCCCGACGATCAAGCCGATCTCCCATCCGATCTCGCCAAGTTGCTTCACGTGGCTGATCTTCCGCTCCCAACGCCCCTGTTCCTGGTTCTCTATGACGATCAGCACGGAGACGGCGGCGTGAGCCATCCAGAAGAAGTTGAGGATCATGTTGAGGACGGCAAGCTGTTCAAACGTGCGAGCGAACGCCATGCCGACGAGACAAGCCCCGACCATGGCGTACGACAAGACGAGCACCGGCTTGCGGCGGTAGGCGGCGTCAGCCAGCCGTCCCCACGTCAAGCTGCCAACGACGCCGACGAAGCTGACAAGACTCGATAGAACGCCGAGCGAGGCGACGGATCGCCCGAGCACCGTGCCCACGGCAAGAGGGATCAAGACCGAGGCTGTTCCCTGGACGAGGCACGCCACGCTGGCCACCACGTACCAAGGCTCGACTTCCCGCCACCAGACACGGATCGATCGACGCACGGAAACCCCTCTCGGGATGGCGCCCGCTCACACAACACCCTTCCCCCCGAAGCCGCGGGCACAGAGAAGCAGTCGAAGTATAGCGAGGAGCCCGCACCAATCAACGAACCGCGTTCCCCGCCATCCTGACCGCTGCCCCTCTTGCGGGGTCACCCCGGGGCCGCCCCGTCCAACAGACACTCGTTCCATCCCGGGGAAATCGTGTACGCTGTCTCGCCCGACCCGCCGGTCACAGGAGGTCAAGACTCATGAACGATGCCCTTCGTTGGATCACGCAGCGCCGCTCGATTCGCCAGTTCACGGGGGACCCCGTCCCACGCGAGAAGCTGACCGCCGCCCTTCAGGCCGCGATGGCGGCACCGTCCGCCCGGAACCTACGGCCGTGGAGCTTCGTTGTCGTGACGGACCGACCGGCACGCGAGGCGCTCGCCAAGGCACACCCGTACGCCGGCTTCGCCGCGCAGGCGGGGGCGGTCATCGTCCCGTTCGGCAAGAAAGAAGGATCCAAGTGGTTCGATCAGGACATGGCGGCCGCGACGGAGAACCTCCTCATCGCGATCTCCGGCCTCGGACTCGGAGCCACCTGGTGCGGGCTGGATGAGGCTCTCCAGGACCGGATTCGACCCCTTGTGGGAACCCCCGACGACCTCTACCTCTTTGCTCTCATCCCGGTCGGAGTTCCCGCGGAAGAGAAGCCAGCACGGACCCAGTACGACGAGGCTCGCGTGCACTGGGAACGGTACCAGGGCTAGTCGACCGCTCGGGGATCAAGCGCGGGGACTCGGAACCCTGTCCGTTCGGCGCCACAGTGAGACAAGAGGAGCCCTGAGAAGCGCTCGCACCACCGACTCAGGGTGGACGCAGATTCGCTTCTCGGAGCGTAGAGCACGGCCACGACGTCCGTCGTGCCGGCGTGAATCTTCGTGGCCATCGAGTCCTTGACGGGGTTGCCGCACGGTTGCCATGCGCCCTCGACGTGGCGGCACACGACGAGAAGGTCTTCGAGGTCGATCGCCTGTCCGGACGGGTTGAAGACGTACGACTCCCCGGGTTCTCCGCGCCGAAGCCGAAGCTCTCGCCCGGAAAGGCCCGCATCGAAGATCGATCCCGGCAGCCCGGACTCGAGACTCACGGCGTTGTTTACGTCGACGGGGCCGTTGACGAGGGGGAACGTGCCGTCCAGGGCCGCACGCAAGAGGAACTCGCTCGCCGGCTTCCCCCGTCCGCTCGGCTTGTACCGACCGAACCGCAGCATCGCGCGGACCTCGTCGCGGACACCCTGAGGCACGAAGGCCTCCCCCGCCCGAGCGACTCGATCCAAGATGTCGCCGAGGAACGACGGAGTCGAAACGGTCGGCAGGACGTGGACCCCCTCCGCCCAAACGAGCCCGGGCACGACGGGAGACGAGGACGATCCGAAGGCAGACTCAACGGAGTACGAGGATCCGACGTCGCTCATGCCACTCACTGAGGGATCGCCGTGCTTCCGCTCCACCTGAACGTCGTCGGAATACCGTTCACGGAGATGGAGTACTCTCCCGGCGGCAGTCCCTCCATCATGAGGGGAGCCGTCATCTCAAAGGGCGTCACGGCCTGAGCGCAGACCTGGTTCAGCGGACGCTCGGTCGTCACCGTAAGGACCAGCCGATTCCCGCTCACGGGCTCCTGGCGCACCGAGTCGATTCGCGTGCACGTGTCCCGCAGCACCCCCTTCACCACGGCGGAGAGGCGCGTCGGGTACTCGTCCACCATGCGGACCTCGACGCTGGAGACGTCAGCGAGGCCGAAGATGTACTCGGCGGGACCCTTGCCCGACCGACAGCCAAAGAGAAGAAAGGGAAGAAGGACGAGCAAACCGAGAAGAGCAACGCGAGGCAGTACGACGCGCACCCATCTCGCCATGACTCCTCCCGGCCCTCTCGGCAGACGTTCGATCGTATCCGACGCCGGGGGAAGGGAGAAGGCGATTTGGCGGCCCACCCTCACACCCGCTCGGCGGTCACGGACACGGAAGGGGGCGACTCGAGGTGCGCCTTAACCGCGCACTGCCCCGCCGCTCGGCTGCACGCGTCGACGTATTCGGCAGGGAAGTCCCGCGGGAGGCGAATCCGGATCTCGACCTCGCCGATCCGATGCGTCGCCTCGTCCCGCGTCGCGGAGAGCGAGAGAGAGACGCCGTCCGAGGGAATTCCTCGCCTCTCCAGGAAGGCGAGGACGTAGTACCCGCTGCACGTTCCGAGCGAGGCGAGGAACAGGTCGAACGGACTGGGAGCCGAGTTTGCTCCCCCGGCCGCCTCCGGCTGATCCGTCCGGATCACGAAACCCTTGTAGGTTGCGTCCACGCGCTTCCCGCCGGGGAAACCGATCTGCATCTCCATCCGATCTCCTTCCTCCCTCCGTCGACCGGACAAGGATACCCTCCCAGGCGTCGGAGCGCCCGCCGCTCCGGGCTAGAATGGGTCGGGAGGAACTTCCATGTCCAAACGACCGTTTCTGATCGACACCGACACGGCGTCCGACGACGCCGTCGCCCTCGTCATGGCGCTCCGGCACCCAGACGTAGAGGTCGAGGCGATCACCGTGGTCGCGGGCAACGTGCCCCTCGACCAGGGAGTACAGAACGCCCTCTACACGGTCGAGCGGTGCGGGCAACGCGTCCCCGTCTATCGCGGCATCGCTCGTCCGCTCCTTCGTCCCCTCCAGACGGCGCAGTTCTGCCACGGCGAGGACGGCATGGGCGACATCGGGCTTCCGCTCTCCGGCCGCCGTCCTGCGGACGGTCACGCCGTGGATGTCCTCGTGGAGACGTCGCGGCGCCTCGCGGGGAGGCTCACCCTCGTGACCCTCGGCCCGTTGACGAATCTCGCCGTCGCCCTCGTTCGAGAGCCCAGGCTCGCTGAGTGGGTGGAGCGATGCGTCGTCATGGGCGGGATCGGCTTTGGACACGGCAACATCGTTCCCGCCGCGGAGTACAACCTGTGGGTCGACCCGGAGGCAGCGAAGATCGTCTTCGAATCCGGTCTGCCGCTCTGCATGGTTGGCTGGGACGTCTCGCATCGTCGGGCCACATTCACGGCCCCCGAAGCGGAGGAGCTCCGGCAAAGCTCGGAGCTCGGCCGGTTCTGCGTCGAGATCCAGAAAGGACTGCGCGAGTTCGGCATCCACTACCTCAAGCAAGAGGGGTTCGATCTGCCGGACCCGATCGCGATGGCCGTTGCTCTCGACGCGTCGGTCGCGACCGACGTCAAGACGCTGCGGGTGGACATCGAAACGGGAAGCGAGCTGACGCGAGGCCAGTCGGTCGTCGACCACCTGCGGGTCACCGGGGGAAACCCGAACGTCGACGTCGTGCTCGACGCGTCGCGTGACGCGTTCCTCGGACTCCTGCGCGACGCCGTTCTGGACCGCTAGGGTGCAGCGCTCGACGCGGACCACCGTATAATCGCCGTCATGCCGCTTGCCCGAGACTACGTCGCACAGGTGCGTGGCTTCAACGCCAACGCCCGCTGGTACCTCGTGTACACCTTCATGAGCGGCATCGGTTTCGGCATCTACGGGCTCTTCTACAACCTGTACGTCCTCTCTCTCGGCCGGACCCCCGCGTTTCTTGGGTTCCTCGTCGCCCTTCCGCTCGTCGTCGTAACCGTGCTCGCCGTCCCCGCCGGCATCCTCGGCCGCAGAGTCGGCTACCGCAACACCCTCCTCCTCGGAACCGTCGTTCTCTCGTTGTCCTTGATCGGCGCGTGCGCCGCGCCCTCAGCGGCCGGCCTCATCACCTTCGCGCTCGGCTTCGGCGTCGTGCAGGCGTTGCTCGACGTCAGCAACGCCCCGTTCGTCGCGGAGAACAGCCGCCCCTTCGAGCGAACCCACCTGTTCAGCGTGCAGTTCGCGGTGCGCCTCTTCGCGAGCTTCTTCGGCTCGCTCGGAGCAGGCCTCCTGCCTGCTCAGCTGGCGCGTCTCCTCCGCGTCGGCGCGGAGACTCCGGCAGCCTATCGAGCGACGCTCCTGCTCTCCGCTGTCATCTTCCTCCTCGCCCTGCTCCCCCTCCTCCGCGTTCGGCGCGCCCTCTCACCGAGAGACGAACGAGAAGAGGATTCCCGCCGAATCGGGCGCCTTTCCCGCGCCGAGGTTGCGGCCCTCACGAAGCTCTTCGTCCCGCAGGCGGTCATCGGCATCGGCGCCGGGGCTCTTGTCCCCTTCCTGAATGTCTTCTTCAAGGTGCGCTTCGGAGTATCCGACGGCCTGCTCGGCGTCCTCTTCGCGCTACAGGCGGTTGCGATGGGTCTCGCAACGCTTGCTGGCCCCGCCGTCGCCGCCCGGCTCGGACGGGTGCGCACCGTCGTCCTGACGCAGCTGCTCTCGATCCCGTTTCTTGCGATCCTTGGGTTCGTTCCGTCCCTGCCTCTTGCCTCGATCGGGTTCCTCGCCCGGGCCGGGCTCATGAACATGGGACTTCCGCTCTACTCGGCGTTCGCCATGGATCAGGTGGACGAGACGAGACGAGCAACCGCCAACGCGCTCCTGGTCATGAGTTCCCAAGGAAGCCGAGCCCTGAGCTCGTGGGCCGGTGGACTCCTCCAGCAGGGTCCCGGGTTCTCCCCCATCTACGCGCTCACGATCACCTGTTACCTCGCCGCGTCCGCGTTGACCCACCGGTTCTTCTTGCGGACTGCGCCAGCCAAGTCGCCCTAGAAGGCACCCGCCTCGCGCACGGGTTACCGCCGCGTAGAACCCGATCCGGAGCCACGGATCAGGCCGCCAAGGGCCAGGACGACGAGGCACGCAAAGGCGGCTCCGGCCGCATCGAACGCGAGGCCGCGAAGGTTGAAGTGCCGCGTCGCCGTCGCGAGTTGCGCAACCTCAAGTGCCCAGCCGTAGGCCGTAGCGAGGCTCCCCGACAGAAGGACGCGCCGCGGCGATCGACCGAGCACGAAGATGAAGAGGATCGCAAGGATCGCGTACGCCGGCAGATGGAGGTAGCCGTTTCCGGAAGCGCGAACGAACCGGTCGAGGGTCGAGTCTCCCACAGGGCGGAGCGACATCCAGCCGATCGCAACGAGCCCGAGACCCAGCGCGACGCGCGAGATCGCCCTCCGGACCGTCGCAGGGCGAGCGCGGTCGCCTCTGTCCGAGCGGGGCATTCGCGGCCTCAGCTCCTCGACGCCAGAAACCCGATGAGCACCGCAAAGCCGACCAGGAACCAGACCTTCCCGGCGCCATCTCCACGACTTGTCGGAACCTCGTGGAACGAGCGAACATCGCGCACAGTCGCCGGAAGCGAGGCGATATCCTTCCACGAGAACGCTTCCCGGGTTCCGACGGCCACCCACAGTTTCCCAGACGAACCAGCGGCCGAAGTGGCAACAAGGTAGTAGGTGCCGGAGGCGGGAAGCCGGAGCGTCCGTTCCACGAGAATCCATGAATCGGTTCCCGTCACGGGTTCGTGGAACGGAGTCGCTGTTGCCGTGGCAGCGCTCACAACTGCGAGCCCTCCGTACCCGTCCGGCGGGGAAAAGGGGAGATCGAGGTCCGGCATCCCCGGGCCCAGGAGGAAGAGGCTCGGCCGATATCCGGCGCCTCGCCCGGCCGGAACTCCCAGCGACATCGAGAGGGCGAATCCCGCGGCCGCGTCGAACGTCAACCAGAGCTGCGCATGGTCCGGCATGAGCTCCGCGTAGACGACCTGGGAGACGTCGACAGCCTCGAGTCGCAGCGCCGCCGTCTGGCTGGGAGACACGGCACCGATCTCAATCGGCTTGTGGGCCAAGGCCAGCGTCGCTGCCGCCCCCAGGATCAGGAGGGCAGTCGACGGCGTTCTCAGGGTCCTTCCCAGACTCATGCTCCTCCTTTCCGTACCGAAGTCCTCGAGAGCAGTTTGGTGAAGGAGCCGCGCCGCGTCAACCGGCGCAACCGCCGTCCCTTGGACTGCGCCGCGACCCCGCCGGTGCGCCACTCCGTCCGTTTGGCGCCGCCACTCCATCCGTTTGGCGCCGCCACTCCGCCCGTTTGGCGCCGCCACTCCGTCCGTTTGGCACCGCCACTCCGCCCGTTTGGCGCCGCCACTCCGTCCGTTTGGCACCCAGGCAGTTCGCTTTGGCTCCTGGATCGGGTAGAGTGCGTCACGTACGTTCCCCGCGTGTGAAGCAGAGGTTGTCGCGGCTCGAACGTTGGGTGAAGAGAAGGGGGGAAGAATGCGAAGGGTTCTCTGGGTTTCGTTCATCGTTCTCCTCGCCACAAGGTACACCACCGGAGCTTTGGGCTTGGGCTCCGTGTCCATCGGGATCCACCTCACTCCGGCGATCGACCGCGTCGAGGGTCGACGCGCATGGGACTTGTCGCTGTCGCTGTCCGGAGTCGCTGTGCTCGGCACGTCCGACTCGGTGGAGTGCACGGTCGTCGTCGACAGCGGGCCAACCACGCTCGGGACGATCGCCGAGTACCGTCACGATGCGACGTCGCGCTTCTCCGCCGGCGTCGGGGTGGCGATCCTGTGGCCGTTCAGCCAGGACGAGAGGCTGCTCGCTCCAATCATCGAGTCGTTCGCGCACGCAGCAGTGCACGGAGTCATCGTCGACCCGCTCAGCGGCGAGCTGAGCTTCTCGTTCCCAGCCGTGACGATCGCGAATCCGGGCGACGGGTGGAAGCTTGTGCCATTCTCCGGACTTCCCGCGCTCTCGGCGAGCGTGATCGTAGCACCGATCTCGAGTGCGGGATTCGAGGCTCACCTGACCCTGCAGCCCGTTCTCGTGGACACGACGGTCTTCACCGATCCGATCGGCCGACTAACCGACGACCTGCTCCTCCTGCCGACCGTCTCGGGCTACCTGCACTACTTTCCGTAGCGCAAGAGGTCACGCCAGGCCGCGCACAAGATCGAGGAGCCGTCCAAGGACGCGTTCTCCGTCCACTCGGAGACCGTTGTGCTCGTACTCGCTCGTCACCCACGTCTTCATCCCCCTCACGGCCGCCGCGGTCTCCTCCGAGAAGGCACGCTCGACGTGCATGTCGTGTACGTAGACCGCCGCGGCGCACGGAACCTCGTTTTGTCCCAGGGATGTGCGGTCGTAGAGCAGAGGCCACTCGGACCGCTCGGCGAGGAGATCGGCCGCCGCGCGCAGCGGGCGCAACTCCCTATACTCTTCGAACATCCACGGGTAGATCATCTCGCCAGTGAAGAGAACGCGGCCGGGACGCGAGGCGTCGAACTCCGGGAACTCGGCGCGAACGCGCTGTGCCGCCCAGCGTGTCGCGCTCCTCTGGGCGTAGATCGCCTCGTGCAGAATCGCGAAGACCGGGTTCGTCTGAAACGAGAACGCCTGGTCAAAGTGTGCGAGGAACGAGAAGCCAAGCTCTGTTCCATCCTCCCCGTCAGGAAAGGCCTCCTCGACCAGGTAGTGCACATGCTCAAATCCGCTGCTGGCACCGAAGTCGATTCCAAGCTGTTGAAACCGCCGAGGCGATAGCCTGTCGCCATCGGGTAGGCGAACGTCCACCGCAGCAAGATGATCGACGATGCGGCGGACCAGCGCCTCGTCCTCGGGATACCGGGCGTAGTAGAGGCAGTTCTTCTCCGTCACGGTCCGATACGTCGCACGGTACACGTCGTCGGCCGGGCGGTCGATCGGCGGGAGTCCGCCGGCAAGCATCGCCGCCGCCAATCCCTCCGGAGCAGCGGACAGGTAGTGCAGCACGCAAAACCCGCCGTAGCTCTGTCCGAGGACCGTCCACTGCTCGTCCTCCCCCACGAGGTCCCGCCGCACCGCCTCCGCGTCCGCGACGATGGAGTCAGCTCGGAAGTGCGCCAGGTACTCGGCTTGGGCGGTTGCGTTCGGAAGACGAGAGAGCGATCGCGCCGCGATCGGCGTGCTCCTTCCGGTGCCCCTCTGGTCGAGGAGGAGCACTCGGTAGTCGGCGAGCGCCCGCTTGAGCCACCCGGAGACCTCCTGAGGACGCGGCGCCGCGGAGCCGGGACCTCCCTGAAAGAACGCCAGCCATGGGAGGTCGGCCCTCTCCTTCCCTGCTTCGACCGCCTCACGCGCGAAGATGGAGATCTTCTCTCCGCGGGACTTCGCGGGATCCAGCGGCACGACGAATCGGTGGTCGGTCAGGACGAGTCCCGGAATGCGGTGGACGGCGAGCTTCATGCGACGGCTCCTTTCGAGACGGCCGATAGGG
>JAQTNX010000031.1 GCA_028713635.1 Candidatus Bipolaricaulis sp. | reverse complement strand
GACGAAGTGCCGATCGAGAAGCTGGTCTTCCTCATGGAGACCGACTACACGACGCTCATGACGCTCCTGAAGAGCGGCGGGCTGGATCTTGAGATCAACGGCGGCTGGACGTTGCCCCAGCTCGAGGAGATCCAGAAGGACAAGAACCTCGCGTTCTCGAGCGTCTGGGCGCAGAACGTAACGGTCTGGATGAACTCGAAGGTGCCGCCGACGGACGACGAGCACTTCCGCAAGGCGATCCTGTACGCGTTTGACTACGAGGGCATTGTCGGCCCGTGGAAGCCGTTCGGAAACGGCGAGACGGGAATCCTACTGCCGAACATGCCGGGCTACGTGGCCATCGACCCGCAGCCGCGCCAGCAGAACCTCGAGCGGGCGCGCCAGGAGTTGGCGCTCTCCAGGTACGCGAAGGACCTCAAGAACGTCAAGGTCGCCTTCCACTTCTGCGGAGGGCTGGGATTCGAGGAAGAGGTCGGGCTTCAGCTGCAGGCCGACATGGCGCAGCTCGGCGTGACGGTCGAGGTGACGGGGCCCCCGTGGCCGCAGTACTCCGCGGAATGCGCGTCGCCGGAGACGACGCCGAACATGACGATCTTCCTGTTCGGCCCTCAGTCCGCGCCGACGCACGACTACTACACGTATGCAATGTTCGCTCCCAAGGGGCTCGGTTGGATCTTCGAAGCCCACTGGTTCTTCGACGACCCCGAGGTCATCCGGCTCCTCGACGCGACTCGGGCGGAGCCCGATTCGGCCAAGCGCCTCGCGCTGTACGAGCAGGTGCAACCGCTGATTGCGGGCCACGCCCTCGCATTCTATCCCTACCAGAAGCCGACCCTGTTCGCCCGGCAGTCGTACATCGTCGGGCCGCAGGAGACCATCGTCTTCATTGGTCCGAGCGAGAACATGCACATGTGGCGGATCAACCTGAAGGCCAAGGCGGCGATGGGCAGATAGCCGCTGGAAGGAGGGTGGGATCTGCTGTTCCCACCCTCCCTGTTGCTCGAAAGAGCGCGCAAGGAACGCATGGCCAAGTACATCGGTCTCAGGCTCCTGCAGTCGGTGTTCGTCCTCTTCGGCCTCTCGCTTCTGATCTTCTTCATCGCCCGTGTGGTTCCGGGTGACCCTGCGCGCCAAGCCCTCGGTCTTCTGGCGACGCAAGAGCAGGTGGAGCGGGTGCGGGAGCAGATGCATCTCAACGACTCCTTCCCCGTCCAGTACTACTACTGGCTCCGGTCCCTGCTGCACGGCGATCTCGGCGTGTCCTCGTACACCCGGCGGCCGGTGACAACCGACCTGGCCCAGTACCTCCCGGCCACGCTGGAGCTGATCCTGTTCGCGACCCTGATTTCCTTCATCTTCGGGCAGGTCACCGGGGTGCTCGCCGGCTACTTCCGCAACTCGTGGTTCGACGGGGCGTCCCGCCTCGTCTCGTACCTAGGAATCGCAACCCCGGCGTTCGTGATCGCCATCCTCCTCCTCTTCGTGTTTAGTCAGGTTCTGAAGCTGGCCCCGGGAATCGGCAGGATTCCGATCATGATGCAGGCTCCTCCGGCGCGAACGGGGTTCATGATGATCGACGGGCTTCTCGCGGGACGGCCGGACGTGGCCCTCACGGCGCTCAAGCACCTGCTTCTTCCAGCGTTCAGCCTGTCCGTGATTCACATCGCTCAGGAGGGACGGATCACGAGAACGTCGATCGTGGAGACGATGCAGAAGGACTACATCACCCTTCACCGGGTCCATGGCATCAACACCCGGCGCATCCTGTTCAAGTACCTGCTTCGGCCGTCGATCATCCCGACGGTGACGGTCATGGGCCTTGACTTCGCGTTCCTGATGTCGAACGCGTTCCTCGTGGAGACCGTGTACATGTGGCCGGGGTTCTCGCGCTACGCCATGACCGCGATGCTCAACAAGGATCTGAACGCGATTACCGCCGTCGTGCTCGTGATCGGGGTGACCTTCGCCCTCGTCAATCTCATCGTCGACGTCATCATCATGTTCCTGGACCCAACCGTTCGACTCCGACAGGGAGGCGCGTAGGCCATGCAAGACACCACGAAAGCCAACCTCCTTGCCGCGTGGCGACAGCGGAAGCGCAACCTCGCCCACGGGTGGTACAAGTTCTCAAGGAACCCGCTCTCCGTGATCGGGCTGGCTGTTCTCGTTCTGATCGTGCTTGTGGCCATCTTCGCTCCGTACATCGCCCCATACCCCGGGCACGCCAAGGCCTACACGAACTTCCGCGAGGCAAGCCAGGCGCCGAGCGCCAAGCACTTCTTCGGCACCGATCGGATCGGCCGCGACATCTTCAGCCGAATCCTGTTTGGGTACCGGTTCTCGCTTCTGATCGGCGTCGTCGTCCTGAGCCTCGGGGTGGCTCCCGGCGTGGTCCTCGGGCTCATCGCCGGATACCGCCGCGGGACGTGGGTCGAGGTGGTGATCATGAGGGTCACCGACGTCTTCCTCGCGGTGCCGTCGCTTGTCCTGGCCCTCGCCATCACGGCCATGCTCACGCCGAACCTGATCAACCAGATGATGGCGATCGCGCTCGTCTGGTGGCCGTGGTACTCGCGCCTCGTCTTCTCGCTCGCCTCGTCCCTCCGGAACGAGTACTTCGTGAAGGAGGCGGAGCTCACGGGAGCGAGCCAGAGGCACATCCTGTTCCGCGAAATCCTCCCCAACTGCTTTGCGCCGATCATGACAAAGATGACGCTCGACATGGGGCTCGTCATCCTGGTCGAGTCGACGCTCAGCTTCGTCGGGCTGGGCGTGCAACCGCCGAAACCCGCGCTCGGCACCATGGTCGCGGAGGGCGCGAAGCGCCTTCCGGCGGAGTGGTGGTCGACGATCTTTCCTGCTCTCGCCATCGTGATCGTCATTCTCGCCTTCAACCTCATCGGAGACGGCCTTCGCGACGTCTTCGCCGTGGAGGACGTGTGATGCCCAACTCATCGCTTCTTCTTGAGATTCGCAACCTCCACGTCGGCTTCCGCATCTTCGAGGGTCATCTTCGCGTTCTAGCCGGCGTTGCCCTGGTCGTCAACGAGGGGGAACGGGTCGGCCTCGTCGGGGAGACGGGGTGCGGGAAGACGACGACCGTGAAGTCCGTGTTGCGCGTTCTACCGATCCCCCCCGCACGGGTGGCCGGCGGGGAGATCCTGTACCGGGGCCGTGACGTCCTCCGGATGCACCGCCACGCGCTCCATGTCCTGCGCCGTCAGGAGCTTACGGCCATCTTCCAGGACCCGCTCCAGTCGTTGAACCCGGTGTTCACGGTCGGTTCGCAGCTCCGCGATATCGTGCGGGATTCGATGCGCACGCCGGAAGGGCGGGCGCTGTCCCGCCGGGAGATCGAAGCGCGCTGCATTCAAGCGCTCGAGGAGACCGGGATGCCGGATCCTGACCGCATTATGTCGAACTACCCGATCCAGTTGTCCGGCGGAATGCGCCAGCGTGTCTGTATTGCCGAGGCCTTGTCGACGACCGCGCGGCTTCTGCTTGCCGACGAGCCGACGACCAACCTCGACGTCACGATCCAGGACCAGATCCTCCGGAAGCTCGATCGCCTCGTCGATCAGAAAGGTTCCTCGGTTCTCATGATCACGCACTCGATGGGCGTGGTTCGCGACCTGACGCAACGCATCTACATCATGTACGCTGGATCGATCGTGGAGACCGGGCCGACGCGCCAACTCCTCGCGTCGCCGAAGCACCCCTACACGCAAGGGCTGATGGCGAGCGTGCCTCGCCTGACGGGGCGCGGCGTCAGCGAGGGGATCCCGGGACGCATCCCGAACTACCTGGAGCCGCCGCCGGGCTGCCGGTTCCATCCTCGGTGCCCCCACCGGATGCCCGAATGCTCGGTCGAGGCGCCGCCGATGTTCGACGTGGGAGCCGACCAGCGCGCTGCCTGCTACCTGTACCGGAGGTCCTCGTCATGACGGAACCCATCCTCGAAGCTCGCGGATTGACCAAGTTCTTTCCCACCAAGCGAGGCACGGTGCGCGCCGTTGACGACATCGGTTTCCGGATGTCGCCCGGCGACACCCTCGGTCTCGTGGGCGAATCGGGGTCGGGGAAGACGACGACGGCACAGTGCGTGGTCGGGATCTACGCGCCAACGACGGGCGACATCCTGTTCCACGGGCGCTCGATCGGCGCCACGGCGGCGAAGCGCAGCAAGGAGCTGAAGCGTGAGATCCGGATCGTGTTCCAGGATCCCGGCTCGTCGCTCAACCCCAAGCGGACCATCAAGCAGATCCTGGCGACGCCGCTGGCCGTCCACCATCTCGCCTCGGGGCGCGAGCAGTTGGCGCGAATCAGCGCGCTCCTCGAGCGCGTCGAGCTTCCGCCGGCCGAGTACCTGTACAAACACCCGCAGTCGATCGGCGGTGGGGAGAAGCAGATGGTCGCGATCGCTCGCGCCCTAGCGACCGATCCCTCGTTCGTCGTCCTGGACGAGCCGACCTCCGCCCTCGACGTCTCGGTGCAGGCGAAGATCATCAACCTCCTCCTCGGGCTTCAGAAGGAGATGGGGCTGACGTACCTCTTCATCACTCACGACATGTCGCTGATGCGCAACGTGGCGTCGCGCGTCGCGATCATGTACCTCGGCAAGCTGAGCGAGATCGCGGACACCGCCGAGTTCTTCCAGAGGCCCCTGCATCCGTATACGAAGATGCTCCTCTCCTCGATTCCGGTGGTTTCGGACGAGGAGGAGAGCCTGAAGCCCGCGAAGGGGATCTCGCGCGGCGAGATCCCGAGCCCGGTGAACATCCCTCCCGGCTGCAGTTTCCACTCGCGCTGTCCGAGCCGCCTCGACGTCTGTGACAAGATCGACCCCGCCACGGTGGAGGTCGCGCCGGGGCACGTGGTTCGCTGCCACCTGTACCCCGGGCCGCAGGAGGGGTCATCGTGAGCCGGAGGCTCGCCGTCGACATCGGAGGCACGTTCACTGACCTGGTCTCGCTCGACGAGACGACGGGCGTGCTCGACCTCGGCAAAACCCTGACGACGCCCGCGAACTTCGCCGACGGCGTCCTCGACGCGATCACGCAAGGGCACGTTGACCTTGCCGACGTTTCCCAGTTCGTCCACGGGACGACTGTCGTGATCAACGCGCTCACCGAGCGGACGGGGTGCCGCGTTGCGCTGGTCACCACGCGGGGGTTCCGGGACGTGCTCGAGATCCAGCGCGCAAATCGGACCGACATGTACAACCTTCTCTACCGCAAGCCGGCCCCGTTCGTACCGCGGGCCCTGCGGTTCGAGGTCCGTGAGCGGGTCACGTGGAAGGGAGAGGTCCTGAGTCCGCTCTCCGAAGAGGACGTACTCGAGGTCGCCGCCGCATGCCGACGCAATGCGGTTGAGGCCATCGCTGTCTGCTTTCTGCACGCCTACGCACACGTCGAACACGAGGCACGCGCCAAGCGCCTCCTGGAGGACGCCTGCCCGGGGATTCCGGTGTCCGCATCCCACGAGCTGACGCGCGAATGGCGCGAGTACGAGCGCACGAACACCACCGTTCTCAACGCCTACGTGCGCCCCGTGGCGGACGCGTACCTTGCCTCGCTGGCGGAGCAGCTCCAGGCTCGCGGCCTGCGTGGCTCGATGCTCACGATGCAGTCGAACGGAGGAACGAGCAGCTTCACCCGGTCGCGGCGGCTGCCGATCCACCTGGTGGAGTCGGGGCCCGTCGGCGGCATCATCGGGGCAGCCGCCGTGGCCCGTCAGGCGGGCCTGGAGAGCTGCATCGCGTTCGACATGGGCGGGACGACGGCCAAGGTCAGCGTGATCGAGTCCGGGGAAATCGCGGTCCGAACCGACTATCACCTCGAGCGGTCGCAGACGTGGGCCGGGTATCCGCTCCGCATCCCCGTGGTCGATATCGTCGAAGTGGGTGCCGGCGGGGGATCGATCGCGTGGCTCGACGAGGGCGGCGGGCTTCACGTCGGGCCGCGGAGCGCGGGGGCGAGTCCGGGGCCGGCGTGCTACAACCGCGGGGGGGACTTGCCCACGGTCACGGATGCGAACCTTGTTGCCGGCCGACTCGACCCCGACTACTTCCTGGGCGGGCGGATGACGCTCGACGGGGAGAAGGCCCGCCGTGCGGTCGCCTCGCTTGGCGAACGGGTCGGTCTCGGCATCGATGACGCGGCCATGGGAATCCTGCGTTTGGTCAACGCCAACATGCAGGCCGCGCTGGAGCGCGTGACCGTCGAGCGCGGACACGACCCACGGGACTTCGCGCTCGTCGCCTACGGCGGCGCCGGCGGACTTCACGCGTCATCGCTCGCGCGGCAGCTTCACGTCGGTACGATTCTGATCCCCGCAGCGCCGGGACAGTTCTCCGCGTGGGGAATGCTCCTGACCGACTTGCGCCAGGACTTCGTCCGGACCCGCGTGGCGCCCTGCACCCCTGCAACGTGGACTCACGTGCGCTCGGAGATCCGCGATCTGACATCCGAGGCGCTACGAAGCTTCGGCGAGGAACGCGTGGTCGTCGAGCGGGCGTGGGCGCAGCAGTACGTCGATCTACGGTACGCCGGGCAGGAGCACGCCGTCCTCACTCCGATCCTCGAGGGCGACGACCTCGACCGCCTCCTCGAGCGGTTCCACGCCCTGCACGAGAGGGCGTACGCATTCCGGCTGGCCGATCCCGTCGAAGTCGTGAACTACCACGTGGCCGCTTGGGGGACCGTGCGGAAGCCGTCGCTGCGCGAGGTCGACGCCGGGTCGGCGTCGCTCTCTGCAGCACGGAAGAAGGATCGCCGGGTGCAGTACGAGGGCCTGGGATGGGTGAACGCACGGGTCTTCGAGCGGGATCGCATTCCTGTCGATCTCGCCATCGGGGGCCCTGCCGTCATCGAAGAGCCGGCGTCGACGACGATCGTTCTTCCGGGGCAGACGGTTCGGCGAGACCGGTTCGGCAACCTGATCCTCGTCGAGGAGGACACCCCATGAGCGGACGCTCCGTCGACCTGTTCACTGTCGAAGTCATCAAGCGGGCGCTCGTCTCCGCAGCGGAGCAGATGTTCGTGGCGCTCGGACGGACGGCGAAGAGCTCCGTCATCTATGAGGTGCTTGACTACGGTTGCGCCGTGGTCGATCGCACGGGCCGCATGGTCGCCCAGGCGAACGGCATCCCGCCGTTCATCGGGGTTCTGACCGACGCTGTGCGCGACGTGCTCGCCAAGTTTCGCGGACGCATCCGGCCCGGGGACGTGTTCATGACCAACGACCCGTACATGGGCGGCGCCACACACCAGAACGACGTCGTATTGGTCGCCCCCGTTTTCTTCGGCGCCGAGCTGGTTCTGTTTGCCGCGAGCAAGGCGCACTGGAACGACGTCGGTGGGAAGGATCCCGGGAGCTGGTCCCCGAGTGCCACGGACATCTATCAGGAAGGGATTCAGTTCCCGGTTGTTCGCCTCATCTCCGCCGGCGAAGAGGTGGAGGACATCGTCGAAATGGTGGCCCGCAACGTGCGCGCTCCCGAGCTGACCTTGGGCGACATGCGCGCCCAAGCAGCGTCGCTCCACGTGGCGGCCCGACGAGTGGCCGAGCTGTGCGGCAGGTTCGGCGTCGAGGCCGTGCTCGAGGCGATCGAGATCTCGCTCGATCAGGGTCGCCGCCACGCGCTCGCGGAGCTCCGGTCTCTGCCGCACGGCGTCTACGAGGCCGAGGAATCCATCGACGACGATGGGCTCGGAGGAGATCCGGTCCCCGTGCGAGTTCGCGTCACCCTCAGCGACGACGAGTTCGTCGTCGACTTCACGGGGACCGGCAAGACGTGCGCCGGTCCGATCAACTGCCCGCTGTCCGTCCTAATCAGTACGGTGAAGTTCGCCTACCAGAGTGTGCTGTCACCGCACGCCGCACCGAACGAGGGCTTCTTCGCTCCGCTTCGGATCGTGGTCCCCGAGGACACGGTGTTCAACCCGAAGCGCCCGGCCCCGATCAGCACCTACTGGGAGTCGGACGCCTACTCTGGGGACGTCATCTGGAGAGCGCTCGCCGCAGCGCTTCCGGATCGGATTCCCGCAGGCCATTTCCTCTCGGTCTGCGGAACCACCGTCAGCGGGATCTCCGATGAGACGGGAGAGTGGTTCTTCTCCGTCGAGCCCAACGCAGGCGGTTGGGGCGCGGCCGCAGGAAAGGACGGCGAAAGCGCGCTGGTCTGCACGAATGACGGCGAGACGTACATCCTCTCCGCCGAGGTCGCCGAGACGCGGTACCCGCTCCTTGTGGAGCAGTTCGCGCTCGACGCCGTCAATGCCGGACATGGCGCGCGCCGCGGCGGCCTCGGCATCGTCAAGGACTACCGCATTCGGAACTCACGCGCGTCGGTGACGGCGAGCTTCGGTCGCCATCTGTACCCACCGTGGGGATTCGCCGGCGGGCACGACGGGTCGCCGAACGGGGTCGAGGTCTACTACCCCGACGGCCGGGTCGACCGGCGCGGGCGGCTCTCTGGGGAAGTGGTGCCGGTCGGAACCCTGATTCGCTTCATCACGGGCACGGGCGGCGGCTACGGCGACCCGCTGACGCGCCCCCCCGAGGACGTCCGAGTCGACGTCGAGAACGGGTACGTGTCACGTGCGGTGGCTGACTTCGTCTACGGCGTCGTGCTCCGGGGTAGCCCCCTTGCGGTCGACGCGCGCGCGACCGAGCGTCGGCGGCAGGCCAAGGGGAGCCCTGTGGGCTCCAAGGGGCAGCTTCCGGCTGCCAAACGACGCCCCGCGGACACCAAGGGGCAGCTGCGGGATTCGCTGGGACAGGAGAAGAATTCCGGCAAGACCCCCAAGAAGCCCAGGACCGGGGCCGGGACCCCGAAGGCGAAGTCGTAGGCCACGACAGCTCGGGGCGGTTCCCCCTTTCGCCTTGCCGGCGTTCAGTGCCACTACACGCGTCGTCACATGCCCTTGCATCCGTTGGGATCTCGCAGTATCGTCTCAGTGCGGTTCGGTGAAGGCGAGTTGGAGGGGAAGGACGCATGGGTGCATACAGTGGCACTGTAACGGCATCGGGAGTGGGGTCCATTCTCGACGTCAAGCGTTTTGCCATCCACGACGGTCCCGGCGTGCGAACCACGGTCTTCCTAAAGGGCTGTCCCCTGCGTTGTGCGTGGTGCCACAACCCGGAAAGCCAAGAGACGAGACCGGAGCTCCTCTTCTGGAGTGAGCGGTGCATCGCCTGCGGGGCGTGCGTTTCGGCGTGCCCCAACGGGGCGATCAGCGTCACGGCGAGCGGCGCGATGCCCGAGACCGACCGAGCCCGCTGCACGGCTTGCGGCGCCTGCGTCGCAGCGTGCGTTCCGCGCGCCCGAACGATGGCCGGAACGAAGCGCACGGTCGGCGACCTCTTGGCCGAGATCGACCGCGACGTCCTTTTCTACGATCAGTCGCGGGGAGGCGTAACGCTGTCGGGGGGCGAACCGTTGGCACAGCCGGGGTTCGCCGCAGACCTCCTGCGGGAGTGCCGTCTGCGCAGAGTCCACACGGCCGTCGACACCTGCGGCTTCGCCGACGAGGAGGCTCTGGTTGCGGTGGCCGAGCACACCGACCTCTTTCTGTATGACGTCAAACTGCTCGACGACGAGAAGCACCGCCAGTGGACGGGCGCCTCGAATGCCACGATCCTCGACAACCTCCGATGGCTGTCGAGCGAGGGGAAACGGCTTTGGATTCGGTATCCGCTGATCCCCGGGGTGAACGACTCGACGCGGGATCTCGAGGACCTCGGGCGCTTCGTCGCGCGGCTCCCCGAGGTGGAGGCCCTGCAGGTCTTGCCATACCACGCTTCCGGTGCGCGCAAGTTCGTTCACCTCGGGCGACGCTATGCGCTTCCCGACGTCGTGCCACCCGGCCCCGAGGCGATTCTGAACGCCGCGGCCGCCATTCGTGCCGCGGCGAGCCTTCCGGTAACGATAGGGGGATAGAACCATGAACGAGAGAATCGAGCGTCTGCGGACTGAATGCGTAGCGACCCGTCCGAGCGTGAGCGGCGAGCGCGCGGAGCTCCTGACGCGCTTCGAACGCGAGAACGAGTCCGTGAAGGAGTCGGCGCCCGTCCACCGGGCGCGGGGTTTCCGGTACATTCTCGAGAACGAGACGCTCTACATCGGAGACGACGAGTTGATCGTCGGCGAGAGGGGTCCGAGGCCGCGCGCGGCGTCGACCTACCCTGAGCTTTGCTGCCACTCGCTCGATGATCTTCGCGTCCTCTCGACCCGACGCAAGACGCCGTTCCTCGTGGACGAGGCGACGACGGCCCTCTACGAGTCGACGATCATCCCGTTCTGGGAAGGAAAGAGCCTGCGCGAGCGGGTGTTCGCGGCGATGTCCGCGGACTGGCACGCGGCGTTCGACGCAGGCGTGTTCACGGAGTTCATGGAGCAGCGGGCCCCGGGCCACGCGATCCTCGACGACAAGATCTACCGGCACGGCTTCCTCGACTTCAAGGCGCGCATCGCCTCGGCGCGCGAGCGTTTCCGAACGTCCGACGTCCCGGATCGTGCGGCACGCGTCGACGAGCTGGACGCTATGGACATCGCTTGCGACGCACTCATCCGGCTCGCCGAGCGCTACGCGGCGCTTGCCCGGCGCATGGCCGGCGAGGCGAAGACCCCGGGACGCCGCGCCGAGCTGCTCGAGATCGCCGACATCTGCTCGTGGGTTCCGGCTCGCGCCCCGCGCACGTTCCGCGAGGCGCTGCAGATGTACTGGTTCGTCCACCTGGGCGTCGTGACCGAGCTGAATGAGTGGGACTCGTACAACCCGGGGCGCCTCGACGTGAACCTCTACCCGTTCTATCGGAGCGACGTCGACGAAGGTCGGCTGACTCGGGACGGAGCGAAGGAGCTTCTCGAGTGCTTCTGGGTGAAGTTCTCGAACCAACCGGCTCCCCCGAAGGTCGGCGTGACGGAAGAGCAGAGCGCGACGTACAACGACTTCACGCTGATCAACATTGGAGGCGTGACCCCGGACGGAGCCGACGCCGTCAACGAGCTGTCCTACCTTGTGCTCGATGTGATCGAAGAGATGAGGCTCCCGTACACCGGGTCATGCGTGCAGCTCTCCAAGAAGAGCCCGGACCGGTTCCTCCTTCGGACCCTCGAGGTGGTTCGGAAGGGGTTCGGCCAGCCATCCATCTTCAACACCGACGCGATCGTGCAGGAGTTCCTGCGGGTCGGGAAGAGCCTGCGGGACGCCCGCGCCGGCGGACCGAGCGGCTGCGTCGAGATCAGTGCGTTTGGCAAGGAGAGCTGCATTCTGACCGGCTACATGAACTGGCCGAAGATCCTCGAGCTTGCCCTTCACGACGGCGTCGACCCGAAGAGCGGGCGCCGGATCGGGCCGAGCACGGGCGATCCGCGGACGTTCGACAGCTTCGATCAGGTCTTCAGCGCGTTTGAGAAGCAGCTTCGCCACTTCGTGGACGTCAAGATCGAGGGCAACGGACGCATCGAGAGGCTCTTCGCCGAGCACATGCCCGCCCCCTTCATCTCGGTCCTGGTCGACGATTGCATCGAGAAGGGCCAGGACTACAACGGCGCAGGCCCACGGTACAAGTCGACGTACATCCAGGGCGTTGGCATGGGAACGACCACCGACTCCCTCTCGGCGATCCGCGAGCACGTGTACGTGCGCAAGTCCCTCTCGATGGACCGCCTTCTGCGAGTCCTCGCAGCGGACTTCGCAGGGCACGACGCCGAGCGAAACCTCATCCTGCACGAGACCCCGTTCTTCGGCAACGACGACGACCGCGCCGACGACATCGCCCGGCGGATCTTCGACGCGTACTTCGATGCCATCGATGGGCGGCCGAACACGAAGGGCGGCGCACATCGCGTCAACCTCCTGCCAACCACCGTGCACGTCTTCTTCGGCGAGAAGGTGGGGGCCACGCCGAATGGTCGCCGCGCCGGGATTCCTCTCTCCGACGGGATTTCGCCGACGCAGGGCGCCGACACGCACGGACCGACGGCCGTGATTCGCTCCGTGGGGAAGATCGACCACGTTCGCACAGGGGGCACTCTCCTGAACCAGCGATTCCTTCCCGACGTCCTCAAGGACGAGGAGGGGCTGCGGAAGGTCGCGGCGATCGTGCGAACGTACTTCCGGTACGACGGCCATCACATCCAATTCAACGTCGTCGACTCCGCGACGTTGCGGCGTGCCCAGGAATCCCCCGAGGAGTTCCGGGACCTGATCGTTCGGGTGGCCGGGTACAGCGACTACTTCCACGCCCTCGACCGAGCCCTGCAGGAGGAGGTCATCGCGCGCACCGCACACAGCCAAGCGTAGCGGGCGAGACGGAACGGCCCTCGGTCAGCGGACGAGAAACCCCGTCCGGAGAGGGTCGTCGGGGTCGACGACGAACGTGTGGTAGCCCGTGATGTGCGCCGCGCCCTCGACCTCGGGGATCACCGCGGCGAACTCCCCGCACGTCGCTTCTTCCACCACGCGGCCCGTGAACCGGGTGCCGAGGATGCTCTCGACCACGAAAGGCTGTCCGATGCCCACCTCGCCGCGCGCGTAGTGAAGCGCCATTCGGCCGCTCACCCCCGTGCCGGTCGGGCTTCGATCGACCTCCCCGTCGGCGAAGACGCACACGTTCCGGCTGTCGACCCCTTCCGAGATGGGCGGCGCGATGAAGATCACGCCATACAGAAAGCCGAGATCGGCATCGATGGGATGCGGAATCGCTCGTTGCGCCACGACGGCGCGCTTGATGGCGCGGCCTGCGGCGATCAGGGCGTCGATCTCCGCAGGAACGCACGTGAGGCCGACGTCGGCCGCGTCGACGTAGGCGTAGAACGCGCCGCCGAACGCCAGGTCGTATCGAATACGGCCGATCCCGGGGACATCGACCGCCTGATCCAGGGCGAGCGCGAAGGACGGAACGTTGCGGAACCGAACCGCGCCGACGCGCCCACCGTCGAGACGCGCCGTCGCCGTGATCCGGCCCGGCGGTGCGTCCATCCGAACGACCGTCTCAGGCTCGCGTGGCGTGACCCATCCAAGCTGGACGGCGGCCGTGGCTACGGCGATCACGCCGTGACCGCACATGGTGCTCCAGCCCTCGTTGTGCATGAACAGGACGCCGAAGTCCGCGCCGTCGGTCGCGGGGGGCGTCACGAGGCACCCGTACATGTCGGCGTGCCCGCGGGGCTCCCACATGAGGATCCGACGTAGCTCGTCGCAGCGCTGCTGCGCATCCCGCCTGCGTTCGAGCATCGTCGTGCCGCGGAGTTCGGGAAAGCCCTCTATCACGATGCGCAACGGTTCGCCCGCCGTGTGGAGATCAACCGTCCGAAACGACGGCCACCCGCCTCGCGGCCGCCAGTGCGGCACTTGGTTTGGCATGTCCGACGGTCGTTTCACGCTCGCAAGCCCCCCCGGCTCTTCCTACAGCGGAAGCCGGATTCCGATCCCTTTGGCGACGGCTCGCTCCACGACGAGCCGACCGATGACGACGTCTTCGGCGGCGAGACCGAGGAGGCAAGCCATGAGCCGCTCCGTGCGGGCCGTCCGCCCCGGTTTCGCCCCGGCGACGACCTTCCCCAGGTCCGCGAAGGGCTCGGGAAGGCCGGGGAAGTAGCCTTGCCCTCGCTGGAACTCGAGCTGCGGGATGTCATCCGTGTAGATTCGGTCGAACCGCGCGAGCGCGCCGGCGCTCCAAGCGGATGCGTAATCCACCGCGGCCGCGAACGCGCCCTCGGAGAACCAGCCGGCCTCGACGGTCGCGTAGGAGGGGCGCGCGATCGGCCCCGCGGTCACCACCACGTCGCAGCCCTCCACCGCGTCGCGCGGTACGGCCGTAGGGTCGACGCGTATGCCCAAGCAGTCGCGCATCTCCTCGGCGTAGAGCGCTCGCGCCTCGTCGGATGGGTCGTACGCGACGGCTTCCTCGATCGGGAACTCGCCGCACAGGGCAACCAGATGGCTCCGGCCTTGCACGCCGCAGCCGAGGATGCCCACCTTGCACGCGTCTGGGCGAGCCAAGTGCCTTGCGGCAAGGGCGGACGCGGCGGCGGTTCGCTTGGCGGTTACCCAACGTGCGTCGAGAACGGCGACAGGAACACCGGTCTCGCTGTCGTTGATGACGATGATTCCGTTGACCTGCGGGATTCCCCGGTCGCGGTTTCCGGGAAAGGCACCAATCCACTTCATTCCCACTGCGCGGCGGCCCGGAACGTGCGCCGGCATCGCGTGCAGGAATGAGTGTCGTGAAAGATGGACTCCGATCTTGGGCGGGCCGTCGACGCGCCCGGCGCCCTTCTCCGCGAACAGCAGAGCCAGCTCCGCCAGGATGTCGGCTTCCGTGAGTCCCGTCTGCTCGACGTCACGGTTGGACAGGTACAGAAGGCTCCCCCCGGTCGATGTCTGGCCGGGCATCGACGGATCACTCCGAGTGGGTCTTGATGCCATCGCGGGTCTGGAAGTACTTCAAGGTCTGAACCCACAGAATCCGTACGGCAGCGTCGCCTTCCGCTTGGTATCCGTGCGGCGTCGACGCGGCAAAGTGGTAGCTGTCTCCGGGGCCGAGGGTGTAGACCTCGTCGCCGATTGTAAGCCGCAGTTGGCCTTCGAGGACGTAGCCGAACTCCTCGCCCTCGTGGGGGAACGGCGGGTAGAAGTAGCCGGAAGGGATCTCGCCGAGCATGATCTCGAACTGCCGGCCGGGGAACTCCCGGCTGAGGAAGCGGTACTTGATGGACGCCTCCGACAGGTTGACCGCCCGCTGGTCCGTAGCCTTCATGACCTCGAGCGCTTGCTCGTCGGGCTCGGGGGAGGCGGCGCCGTCTCCTAGCTGGCGGAAGAACTCGCCTAGCGTCATCCCGAGGGCCTGGCAGATGACGTGGAGGGACGTGATCGAGACCGAGGAGAGTCCCCGCTCGACTTGCGAAAGAAAACTGGTCGATAGCTCGCACTTCGATGCGAGTTCCTTCAGCGTCCACCCCCTCTCGGCGCGAAGGTCGCGAATGCGCTGCCCTACGGATTCCATGGTCATGCAGTGTAGGTGAAACGGCTCGAACCATCAAGCGGCACGCTCCTCCCTGTGAGGCTCTTGACAAGGCGAAGCGTGGCTCCTACCGTCTCGCAAGCGCGAGCGGATCGACGAAGGGGAGACCGTGGCTGACACAGAGCGTATCGTGGCGATCGACACCCACACCGGCGGCGAGCCGACGCGCACGATCCTCTCAGGTCTCCCCCGGATTCCCGGCGACACCGTTGCGGCGCGCGCCCTGTGCCTTCGCAGGAGCATGGATTGGATCCGCACCGCGCTCGTCTACGAGCCGCGCGGGAACAGCGTCATGTCCGGCGTGGTGCTCACGAAGCCTTGCCGCCGCGACGCGGACTTCGGCGTCATCTTCATTGAGGTCGGCGGGTACCTGCCGATGTGCGGTCACGACACGATTGGGTGCTGCACGGCCCTCGTCGAGGCCGGCCTCGTCCGGGGCTCGGGAGAGACGCCCGTCGTCCTCGACACTCCCGGCGGACTTGTCAGGGCCCGAGTTCTCATCGAAGACGGGAAGGCCGTCCGGGTCTCGTTCCGCTCAGTGCCTGCTTTTGTCTTCGCGCTGGATGCCCCGGTCTGGGTTCCCGGACTCGGAAGCGTGAGCGTCGACGTTGCGTACGGCGGGAATGTCTACGCGTCGGTCGACGCGGAGGGCCTCGGCCTGCGCCTTGTTCCGGAGGCCGCCGCGGACCTCGTCCGTGTGGGCATCGCCGTCCGCAACGCGGCGCGACGTCACGTTTCTGTTTGCCATCCCCAGTTTGCGTGGGTCGACGAGATTACGCACGTTCAGTTCACGGCCCCATCGGAGAGCCCCGGCGTGTCCGGCCGCAACGCCGTCATCATCCCACCGGGCGCGATGGACCGGTCCGCGTGCGGCACGGGGACCGCCGCCCGCCTCTCGATTCTCCACGCGAGAGGAGACATTGCATTGGGCGAGCCATTCGTACACGAGAGCCTGATCGGGACGACGCTCAGCGGCCGCATCGTCGAAGAAACGAACGTCGGTGACTACGCAGCGATCGTGCCGGAGATCTCGGGCCGCGCGTTTGTCACCGGGCATCACGACTTCGTGATGGACCCTCATGATCCGTTGAAGGACGGATTCCTCCTCGGCCCGACACCGCGGCCTCCCGGTCTCGAGATGGATCCTCGACCACCCGCCCGGGGCGACGAAGGAACTGGAGAGGACGGAGCGCGCATGCCCTAGAGCGTGCGGTCCGGACGACGTGGGCGCAGGCGTCTTCCCTTCGCGAACCGGAAGACGGAGATCCGAGCTGCCCGTGCGCGGTGCTGGGCGCGGACTCGGGAGGTCGCCCAAGAACGATCGGACAGCGGGTTCGCTTGTCCACGGCGAGAGGAGAAGCATGATCGACTACGCGGCACGGCAGGCGCGGCTGATGCGGTCCGTCCCTGCGGACTGCTTCCTCGTGGTTCACTTGGAGACGACGGATCCAGACTACGCGTCCATGTTCTACCTCACTGGGTACCACGGCTATGGAGTCCTGATCGTCACCCCGGAGACGATTCACGCCTACGCATCGCGCACCAACATCGGGATGGCGTCGGCCGAGGCGCCGCACTTGGAGTGGCGGATCCTAGACTGGGACTACCAGAAGGCCATTGTCGAGTTGCTCAAGCAGCACGGCTTCCGCCGGGTCGGCCTGGCGTCGCGGCGAGTCGGGTGGTCGACAGGGCGAGCGCTCGAGGCGGCGCGAGTGTGCGACCTGGTCGTGGACGAGGATCCCGTCGGCCGCGTTCGCCTCATCAAGGACGTCGAGGAGATCGCGCGGATCCGGCGCGCCACCGAAATCACGGAAGATGCCCTGGAGGAGACGCTGGGCGTCGTTCGCTCGGGAATGACGGAGGGAGAGATCGCATGGCGCCTCGAGCGCGGGATGCGCGACCGGGGAGCCGAGGCCGTGGGCTTCGACCTGATCGTCTCCGCCGGCGCGAACAGCGCGCTGCCGCACCACATCCCCGCCGACCAGAAGGTCCGGTCGGGAGACGTGCTCCTGTTCGACATTGGCGCTCGGTACAAAGGGTACTTGAGCGACATCACCCGCACCGTGTCGATCGGCCGCGCTCCCGAGACGCTGCGTCACGTCTACGACATCGTGCTCGAGGCCAACCTGGCCGGGCTCGCCGCCTTCGCCCCGGGAGTGTCGGGGCCGACGGTCGACGCGGCGGCGCGCGACGTGATCGAGCGCGCCGGGTACGGCAAGCACTACACGCACGGACTGAGCCACGGGGTGGGGATCGAGATCCACGAGGCGCCGGCGTCGTCCGGCACCGCGGCCGTGGCCGCCTATGCGCCCGGCATGGTATGCACGGCCGAGCCGGGGATCTACGTGGACGGCCTCGGAGGGATCCGGATCGAGGACATGCTTGCCATCACCGGCGCGGGATGTGAGGTGCTCAGCCACTTCCCGAAGGATCGTCTCCTCGAGATCGGCTAGCTCGTCGCCCTGCCGATGTCGGCGGGGCGGCTACTCGAGGCAGATGAGCTCGCGCTGTGGAGTCGAGAGGAAGCGGCACCCGTCGGGCGTCACGAGCACGTCCTCTTCGAGGCTGACCCGCCCGTAGCTTGACGTTCCGGCGTTCGGCTCGATGGTGAAGACGTTGCCTTGCTCGACGACTCCGAACGGGCGACGGCCGAACAACTCCCAGGTCGGCGCGAGTCGCATCCCCCCGTCGTGTGCGAACCGGCCGATTTGGTGGCCGAGGCCGTGCGCATACTCCTCGTAGCCGGCGGCAGTGATATGGGCCCGAGCCACGGCGTCGACCTCGTGGCCGGTCCGTCCGGGGCGGAGGAAGGCGCTTGCCGCGTCAATGGCGCCGCGCACGGTGTCGAAGGCGCGCTGAACCTCCGCCGGGATCTCGGACCGGCGACCGAAGAAGAACATCCGCTGCAGGTCTGCGCAGAAGCCGTCCGCCTTGACCCCAAAGTCGAAGTGGAGCAGCTGTCCGGCCCTTGTTCGAAGGCCCGTCGGGCCTGCATGTCCGAACTCCTTGTCCGGGCCGGCGTCGACGGCGGGGCAGTACGACGGGTCCCACGACGGACTCACGTTCAGCTCGTGCATGCGCGCACGCACGTACTCCGCGATCTCCTGCTCGGTTTGGCCGACTCGTAGGAAGACACGCAGATCGGCGAAGATCCGTTCCGTGATGGAGACCGCAGTGCGGATACGGTCGACCTCCTCCGGGAGTTTCCGGCCGCGCAGGCGCTCCACGAGCGGTCCGGCCGACACGAAACGGTTGGGGTAGCCGGTACGATCCAGGATCTGGCGGAGCAGCTCAAGCATTCCAACGCTCAGCCCATCTGCAGCGTCGTTGTCGACGCTGTAGTTCAGGGCGATCTGCGCCGGATCCAGGCGAGACAACTCACGGCGGAGGGGTTCTGCGATCCCGGTGCGGTAGGGAATCGTGCGATCAAACAACCCGCTCGGGAAACCTGCCGCATCGTGCTCCTGGGCGACGGCGATCCTCTCTCCCTCCCGCGTGAATAGGAGCGCAGTCTGCGCGATGACGTCAGTTCCTAGGACAAGCTCGAGGCTGGGATCACGCATCTGCATCGTTTCGCGAACCCAGACGAGCCAGCAGTCGACGTCCAGCTCTTTGAGGATCTCGCACGCCTGCTGCGACTTGAGCGCGGCCAGACCTTGACTCACACAGCCTCCTTCTCTCCGTCCGCTTGGCTGAGCTCAGCGGAGGATCAGCGCGACGACCGCGCCGACAATCAACAGACCGACGATCAACGGCAGGAAGAGCTGGAGCATCGCGAGGATCACCGCGAGGATGTCCTTGCGCGACAGCTCCGGAGGTTTCCGCTCCGCGCCGGCATCGTTCGTGTTTCGAGCGAGGTCCATCTCATCCTTCCGTCGCCGACCGATGCTCATTCGGGTAGGCAGGCAACCAGATGGCCGTCTCCGATGTCGGTCAACTCGGGGCGCACGCAGTCGCAGTCCGGCTTCCGACCGGGGCAACGCGGGTGGAAGCGGCAGCCTGACGGCGGTTCGACGGCACTCGGGACCTCGCCCTGCAGTACGACCTCGCGGGGGCGGTCCCGATCGTCGGGATCGAGGCTCGGCGCCGCAGCGAGGAGTCCCCGCGTGTACGGGTGAGTCGGGGAGCCGAACACCTGCTCGCGTGTGCCGTACTCGACCATTCGCCCGAGGTACATCACCCCGATGTGGTCGCTCAGGTGACGCACGACGCTCAAGTCGTGGGAGATGAACATGTAGGTCAGCCGCAAGTCGGCCTTGAGGCCGTTCAGCATGTTCAGGATCTTGGCCTGGACCGACACGTCCAGCGCCGACGTCGCCTCGTCCAGCAGGATGAACTTCGGGTCCGCTGCCAGCGCACGGGCGATCGCAAGCCGTTGCCGCTGGCCCCCGCTGAATTCATGCGGGTATCGGTACATGTGGTCAGCCTCGAGACCAACACGCTTCAGCAGCGACAACACGAGGTCGTCGCGGTCTTCGCCGAACGCCACTCTATGGATCACCAGCGGCTCCCCGACCACATCCGCGATCAGCATTCGCGGATCGAGAGAGGAGTACGGGTCCTGGAACACGATCGCCGTCTCCCGGC
>JAQTNX010000030.1 GCA_028713635.1 Candidatus Bipolaricaulis sp. | reverse complement strand
TGCGAACGGGAACCCGAGAACGCAGCAGGGTTCCCGGCTTGGTCGTGCAACGGCCTCTCGCCTCACCCTGGCGATATCCGGCGTGTACACGCGCGGACGACCGCGCCGCTTGCCGCTTCGCCGGCGTGCATGTCGCAGCCGACGGATCGCCGCCTTGCGGTGGACTCCAGCGACCGCCACGAACTCGTCGAGGATCTTCGACTTCTCGCTTCGACGCGCCTTGGCGTACCGCGGGCGCAACGCTTCCGCAAGCTCTTCCACGCTCGTCCTCGTCATAGAGTCCCCTTCCCCTTTGGCAGCCGTTTCAGTGAGGCAACGCGCGCCCTTGACGGCGCCGCCGCGACGTGGTAGCGTGGCGCATCTCCCAGGAAGAGGTGGTTCCGATGGCACAACGTCTCGACGCGGGTCGCACGTCCTCCTTCAAGGGCAGCCTCGCCAACCGCACCCTCTTCTCGCTCGCCAATCAGGTCGCCCGCGGCTAGTCGACCCGCTCGTCTAGCCGAGCCGAGCCACGAGGCTCGGTCGGGCGCCCTCCCAATCCCATCGTTTCCTCGGCCCTTTGGGCCGCCGTGCAGGGCCGTCTTTGTTTTCGTGCCTGACCCGATGCTTGACGCAAGAAGGAGAGAGATGATTCGTTTGGGCTGTGAGCAGGACCGAGCGGCTGTGTTGCGCATCCAGAGTGAGGTGCTCGCCGCCGCGGGAGCATTCCTCCGCCGCGAGGGATTCCTTGAGATCCTCCCCGTGCTGTTGTCTCCGATCACCGACCCGCTGCATCACGAGACGTACTCGACTGTGGTCGACTACTACGGGGTCCCGTACCAACTGACGAAGAGCATGATCTTCCACAAGCAGATCGCCCTCCGGACACTGGCGAGAATCTTCTGCTTCTCACCCAACGTCCGCATGGAGCCCGTCGAGCGAGCGGCCGCAGGCCGGTACCTCGCCGAGTTCGTACAGCTCGACCTTGAGGTGCGCGGCGCGACCCGCACCGACATCCTTCGCCTCGGAGAGAGGCTCCTCGTCACCGTTCTGGAGTGCGTCGCCGACCGCTGCGCCGGCGAGCTGTCGCGACTGGGACGCGAGTTGCACATCCCCGCGGTGCCCTTCCGGGAGATCCCCTACGCCGAGGCGGCCCGCTCGTTCGGCGAGCCGTTCGACGACGCGTTGTCCGGAACCCTGACCGAGCCGGCGTGGGTGATTGACTTCCCGCGGGACGTCCGCGAGTTCTACGACCGCGAAGACCCCGCCCGCCCGGACGTGCTCCTGGACATGGACCTGGTCTACCCGCAGGGATTCGGTGAAGCGCTCTCCGGAGGCGAGCGAGAGCACGAGCCGAGGCGCATCCGCGACCGGCTTCGTCGAGATGGAATTCCCGAGGGTCGCTTCGCGGCATACCTGAAGGTGGCGGACCGCGGACTGCCTCGCTCCGCAGGATTCGGCATCGGAATCGAGCGCCTGACGCGGTTCATCGCGGGTCTGGAACGAATCGAGGACGCTCGCCTGTTCTCGAAGGTCCCCGGGGACACGGCTGCGATGTGAGACGCCGCATGGAACAAGTGCAGAAGTTCGGAGTACGTTTCGAGAGAGGTGAGTTCGATGCGATATCCTGGGCGAGTTGCGGGATCGGTGATTCTTGCTGTGGTGTTGATGGCAGGGGGAGCGATGGCGCAATCGACGTCGAAGTCGTCATCCAGCGCGTCGTCGGTAGGCGGAGCCGCTGAGGTTCGTCTTGGCGGCTTCGTCTTCGAAACCGGCGCGCGCTTGGCCTTCGAAATCGTCCACGAGGGCGATGTCGATTGCTTCAAGTCGAAAGTCGTCGTAGAGCGTCTTCGCTTGGTTGGCGCAGACGGCGTGCCCGTATTCGAGGAGAAGTACGCGCCCGGCGTCCCGGCCGAGACATGGATCGGCAAAGTCCACCTCGTCGACCCGAGCGGGGCACCCCTTCCCATGGCCGAATACGAGGTCGTGATTGCGACGAGCGTCGGCTCGTTCGTTGCCGAGGTCGAGGTCGCCGCGACGTCGGGGCTGTACGGACTCGGCCGCTACTCGGCCGCCGCGTCGGTCTGCGGCTACACGCTACGCGTCTACCGCCTCATCTCCGAGCTTGACGCGGGCGCGTCGCTGACGCTTCGCGTCGGCGACCGCCTGATGATCGAGCTCGAGGGAAACGCGACCACAGGCTACGCTTGGGCCAATACGATCGAGATCGAGTACGCGGTGCTGCGCGAGGCGCAGGACGTTGAGTACCGCTCCGCGTCACCCCTCATCGGCGCGCCGGGGGTCTTCCTCTTCCGGTACACGGCCGTCGACGTCGGTCCCCAAATGCTCCGCTTCGCGTACCAGCGTGCGTGGGAGTCTGTCGATCCCCTCAAGGTCGTGCTGTTCACCGTGAACGTCTCGTAATCCGACACTCCACCTGGTTGCGGCGCCGCGGCGGGCCTCCGGGCCCGCTGTGGCGCTGCGCGCCTCGCTCCGCTGTCTGCCGTCTGCCGCACCCGTAGGCAGGCGGCCTCGAGTCCTATCCTTGGACTTGTTTGCGTGCACGATATGAGGATAATCGCGATATGCTTCGAGACGACGACATCCGGATCTCCGAGCCATCGCTGACGCGCTGGGACCCCGATGGGCTCCGACGCATCCGGCAGCTTCCTCGCATCGACCGCCCGCGCGAGAAGCTCCTTGCACGCGGAGCGGCATCTCTCTCCGACGTCGAGCTTCTCGCCGTCCTCCTCGGATGCGGCACCAGACGGCTCGGGGTCTTGGAGCTCGCAAGCCGCGTTCTTCGCGAGACCGAGAGGAAGTCGAGCCCGGACGTGAGCGCACTACGGTCCATCCACGGCCTTGGCGAGGCCAAAGCGTGCCAGGTCGTATCCGCCCTCGAACTCGGTCGGCGTTGGTTCCGCAAGGGCCGTCCAGTCGTTCGCTACGCCAGCGACGCTCTTCCCTACTTCCAGGATATCCGTGCCCAGAAGCAGGAGCACTTCGTGTGCGTCTCCCTCTCCGGCGCCAACGAAGTGATCGCATC
This sequence comes from Candidatus Bipolaricaulis sp., assembly GCA_028713635.1. GTDB lineage: Bacteria > Bipolaricaulota > Bipolaricaulia > UBA7950 > UBA9294 > JAPLGD01. Next base: position 16,683 of record JAQTNX010000030.1, on the reverse strand, counting down.
GCGGGTCGTGACCGTGGGGCTCCTCGACACGAATCAGGTTCACCCGCGCGAGGTGTTCGCCGATCCGATCGCCGACCGCGCGGCGTCGGTCCTGCTCGCCCACAACCACCCGTCGGGGACGCTGGAAGCGAGTTCCGAGGACATCGCGCTCACCAAACGCCTCGTTCAAGCCGGCGAGCTCCTCGGGATTCGGGTCCTGGACCACCTGATCGTGACCGCGGACGGGTTCCTTTCACTCAAGCAAGAGGGTCACGTCTAGGGCACTCACAGCGCACGCGGCGCGAACCGCTTCTCTGCTCGCCTAGGAGGCCGAGGCTACGGCAGCGGGTTCCGCTGCGTCGTGATCCGGGAGCGCGGTCTCCACCACACGCAGCGGGCGGTAGATATAGCCGACGGTCGCGGCGATTGCGGCAAGGAGCCCGCCGAACACGAGCATCAACGCCATCCCCGCGCCCGGTCCTGTCCCGACAAGCGGACCGAATGTCCCTGCGAGTGCGCCCCCGGCTCGCATCCCCGGCTCGAAGACCCGGTCGGCCAAGGGACCCGCAAGGAGCATCGCCAAGGGAGTGCCAAACTGAGCCATCATCAAACGCACGGAGAAGACGCGCCCCTGCAAGTCGGGCGGCACCTTCGACTGCCAGATCGTCTGACTCGATGCGTTCACCGTCGGGAAGATCATCGACATCGTGAACATCGCGCCGGCCCACATGGGCAGCGATCGTCCCACACCAACTCCCACCAGTCCAACAAGCCCGCCGATCGCCGATCCAACCAGCAACCCGCGTACCCGTCGCTTCGGGCCGCCCCACAAGCTCAGGAGCACGCCGCCGACCACGCCGCCGATCCCGGCCGCCGATTGCACGCTCCCCAGGAGCATGGCGTTGTCCCCCGTGCGGGCAAGAATCATCGGCGCGAGGACCGTGAACCCGAATCCTGACGTGACGTTGAACAGGAAGAACATGCACAGAAGGCCCAACAGACCGGGCCGCTCGGCGATGTAGCGAAAGCCGAAGCCCGCTTCGCGGAACAGGCTGCCGCGTGCCTTCGCACCCTCGGCCGATCGAGCTGGCTGCGGGATCTTCGACAGGAGGAGGATGACGATTGCCGTCGACATCGTGACGAGGTCGACGCACAGGATACCTGCGATGCCGATCGGCGCGAGCAGAATCCCCGCAGCGACCGGCGCGAACACGCCCGAGATCGACCCGGCAAGCGACATCATCCCGCTCGCGCGGGCGTACTGCCTCTTGTCGACAAGCACGCTGATCGTCGCCGAGTACGCTGGGAACTGAAACGCCCCGAAGGTTCCAATGAACACGAGCACGGCGTACAGGTGCCAGATCTCGAGGGTCCCAGCGAGGTAGAGAAGCAGAATCGTGAGCGTGCCGAGCCCCGCGGCCAGGTCGGACAGGATCATGAGCAGCTTGCGGCTCGTCCGGTCGACGATCGCCCCGGCGAGCGGACTCACGAGGACAACCGGCGCGAAGGCGCACACGCCGGCCAGCGCCAGCGCAGTGGCCTGACCGGTCTTTTGCCACGCCCAGATCGTCATGGCGAACTGAGTCATGCCCGTGCCGAGAAGCGACACAAGCTGCCCGGCCCAGATCGCCGTAAACGTTCCCATTCCCTTCCACTGCTCGCGTTTCATGCAGACTCCTTGGCCCGACATCCCTCCGGTCGGCGGCACCAGCTCTCCCGATCAACATCCCCGAGCACTCATGAGTCGCGCTAGGCTCCCCAGCTCGTTCAATGCAGCTCGCCGTGACGAGTCGTGCGATGAGTCGGGCTTCCCATCCCTCTACGGGAGGAGCTCGACCTTGTAGGGTATGAAACAATGTGCTGTTACGCAAGCCCGGTTGGGGCAGGAGACTTTCGCCGGCTTCCGTGTCGACTCCGTCTCACGCACCGACTACGGGCTCGCGGCCGAGCAGCCGACAACTCCGACACTCACTCCGCTGCCCCGCCCTCCCGCCCGGCAAACCACTCGTTCACTTCGTCGTATGACAGGGCAGCGCTCGACGTGAGGGCGGAGTATGTCCCTTCAGCCCGCCACTCGCGCGCCATGTTCCGCAGGAAGTAGAGCGCAGCGCGCATGGGCCGCGGGCCGAAGCTCAACCTGGCCACGCCGAGCTCCTGCAGCCGCGGCACGCTCGGCGTCTTCTTGCCGGCAATCACGTTCAGAGGGGCGTGGGTCTCCTGGACGAGCGTCGCGATCTCGGTCTCGCCCAGCGACTCCATGTCCGGCACGAACACGCAGTCGGCGCCGGCCCGTCGGTACGCGTTCCCCCGTTCGACCGCGTCGGCAAGCCGCGATGCGAAGGGCTCGCCGTGCACCAGGTAGACGTCCGCTCGCGCGTTGATCACGATCGGAACCCCCGCGCGCTCCGCCGCCTCGCGGGCGGCCGCGATGCGCTCGCACTGGGCGGGAATGTCGACAAGCGCCCCCGAGCCCGCGCCACCGCAACCCGCCTTCGCGCTGTCCTCAAGGTTCACGCCCACGGCGCCGCAGTCGATCACCTTGGCGATGGTCTCGGCGAGGCCGGCCAGGCACCCTGCGTATCCCGCCTCGATATCCACGCTGAGGGGAATGCCGATGCTCCTCGCGATCGTGCGGCAGACCGAGAGGTTGTCGTCGAGCGGCATCGTCTCGCCGTCCGGATAGCCCAGTGCCGCGGCGATTCCGGCGCTCGTCGTCCCAACGGCCTCGAACCCTTCTCTCTCGTAGAGCTTCGCGCTGGCCGCGTCCCAGGCGTTTGGCAGAACAAGAACCCGCCCTGCCTCATGCATCGCCCGAAACGTCTGAGCCCGCTCGATCTGCAGACGTCGTTCCACCGCGCTCACGGCCTCTTCTCCCATTCCGCTCTCGGGGCGACGTTCGCCCCAACCCATTCGTCGCGCCATCGAATCGCGTCCGCAAGCCTGCCCGGTTGCTCCAGAGCGACGCAGCGCACGCGCCCCGGTCTCCGGGACGTGTGCATGTCGTAGATGCATGCGTTGCACGCGATGCACGCCGCCTCGGAGCTCCCCTTCCCGGACCTCCATCGGCTGACGAGGTTCGGTTCGCGGATCAGCGGCCTGCACATCGCGACGAAGTCGGCCCAGCCGGAGGACACGATCTCCTCGATCCGCTCGACATCCCGGTTTCCGCCGACCAGGATGACGGGGACGTCCACCGCTTTCCTGACGGCCTGCGCGTGAGACAGGTAGTAGCTTTGCCGCTCCCGAGCCATGATCCCGACGCGCGACTCCGGGGCAGGAACGGGACGAAAACCGAGCACGGACTCGGGAACCGCGAGGGTGTCGCGCATGGCGCCGCTCACTTCAAGTGCGTCGAACCCTGCCTCCGCCAGGATGGCGGCCTGCGTCTTCAGCGTCGCGACATCGATGCCATCGGGAACCTCGTCCGTCCCGTTCATCTTGATCAGGATCGGGAAGTCGCCGACGCGGTCCCGTGCGGCCGACAGGATCTCGCGAAACAGGCGACACCGCCCCTCGGGGCTCCCACCGTACTCGTCGTCTCGGCGATTGGTACGAGGCGACAAGAAGCGGCACAAGAGGCCGCCGTGGGCAGCGTGGAGTTGCACCCCATCGAACCCGTCGTCCCGGGCTCCCTTGATCGCCACCGCAAAGCGGCTTGCGAGCGACCGGACCTCACGGCGCAGGAGGCGACGCGGCGCGTGGCCGTCGATGAGCGAAGCCACACGAGACGGTCCGGCGCCCCAGAACCCCGCGCTGACCTGGGCCACAACCCGAGCTGACGGGTTCGCCGCGTGGACGACGCCGGCAAGTGCCGAGAACTTGCGTACGCGGATGTCATCGTACGCTGCCGCGCCTCGCACGGTGCCGCTCTCGGGGACGACACCGAAGTCGCCGACGATGATCAAGCCGACTCCGCCCTCAGCCAGCGCGCGGTACGCGTCGAGGGTCGCTCGATCCACGACCCTTGCCGCCGCCATATGCGGATCCCACGTCGCCGACCGCACGAAGCGGTTGGCCAGGTTGAGACCGCCGATGCGCCCCTTCGAGAAGACCGCCCATGCTTCGCGCGATCCGGGCCGAGTCACGGAGCAACCTCCGACCACCAAAGATGATCGCCAATATACGATGCACAGGCCGGATCGTCAAGAAGGCCAGCAAGATGATCAGCCTTGACAGACGAAGTCGAGTATCGTAGAAATACGATGGTGATCATGATGAAGGCCCTCAAGCTGGACCCGCGGCAGGACAAGCTCATCCGGATCTTCGCTGCGCTCGGGAGTCCCGCCCGCATCCGAATCCTCGAGATTCTGGCGGAGGCACCGAACTCGATCGTCGCAGACCTCGTGTCCCGTCTGCCTCTCGCGCAGGCGACGATCTCTCAGCACTTGAAAGTGCTCCAGGACGCAGGATTGATCCACGACGAGCGTGGCGGCGCCGGAAGGTGTTGTCTCCTCAACTACGGCGCCCTCGCCGACTTCGCGCAGTGCGTGGTCGGGTGGACGCTCGGGCTTGCCGCGACCGCGACCGGCAAGAAGGAGGAGTCCTCGTGCACGAACTAGGCCGCATCGCCTCGATGGTCCTTCAGAGTCTCATCCACGTATGGCCCCTCCTCCTCGTCAGCGTGCCCTTCGCGGTGATCCTGAAGCTCTCGGGGCTCGCCGAGAAGCTCCGAGGAGCTTTCTCGCGCCGCCCCATCGTCGGCATCCTGATCGCCACCGCCGCGGGGGCGTTCGGACCGTTCTGCTCCTGCGGAGTCATCCCGGTCGTCGCTTCGATGCTGATCGGCGGCGTGCCGCTCGCGCCGGTCATGTCGTTCTGGGTCGCCTCGCCGACGATGGATCCGGAGATCTTCTTCATGAGCGCGGCGTTCCTCGGCTGGCCCCTCGCCGTGGCGCGGCTCGTCGCCACGCTCCTCCTGAGCCTTGCCGCCGGGTTCGTGACGCACTGGTTCGTTCGCCAAGGTTGGATCGGCTCGGACTTCCTCCGCCCTGGCGTCGCCTCCTCTGCGGCAAGGCGGTCGCTCTGGAGTCGATGCTGGGGACTGCTCCGTACAGCGGGCGCACGGCTCCGAGCCGGTTGGGCTTCCTACCGCGAGGTCGCACCCCAGGCCGCTTCGAGCGCGCTTTCCTGCGGGTGCTCCGAAGCAGCGCCTGTCGAGACGCTCGCGGGGTGCTGTGGAGGCGAGCCTGAGGCGAACGTCGCTGCTCCGCGCTCCGCGGGTCGGTGGCGCCGCGTGCTGCGGGAGTGCGCCTCCGTCACTCTCTGGGTCGCGCAGTTTATGATGCTGGCCTTCGCGCTCGAAGCCATCATCAAGCTCTACGTGCCCCAGGATCTCATCGTCCAATGGATCGGAAACGACAAGCCCTGGGCCCCCGCCCTCGCCGCGCTGATCGGGATTCCCCTCTACGTCGGGAACCTCACCGCCATGCCGCTCATCGGCGGACTCCTTCAGCAAGGGATGAGCGGCGGCGCGGCCCTCGCCTTCTTCATCACGGGGCCGCTCACGACGATCCCGGCGATGGCCGCCGTCTGGGGCATCGTGAAGTGGAGAGTCTTCGCGCTCTACTTGGCCGTCGGCCTCCTCGGCGCCTTGATCCTTGGATACGCCTACTCGGTTGTCCGTCTTGCCACAGGAGGCGGCACATGAAGAAAGCGCTGGAAGGGAACTTCCTCAGTCCGCTGCCCGTCGTGCTCGTGGGCGCGCTGGTGGACGACCGCCGAGCACTCGATCCGCGCGTACGGCTCCCCTGGATTGCCGACGCTGATGAGACCGGGCACACTCCCGCACGGATCGAGCACGAGCCGCAGGCCCTTCTCAAGCTCGAACCGCGGGCTCGACCACCACGTCTCGACATCGTGGTTCGTCGTCTGGTTCTCGCCGTAGAACGCCTGCGTCCGCGCGTTCACCGTCTCCACGACGCCGGCGACGTCCCTCGACGTCGCAGACCGCACAACCCATCCCGAGCGAAGGGGACGCGGCCAGGTCTCTTGAACCTCCACGGTCACGTGTGCCTCTTGAGACCCTTCACGTTCTGCAGCTGCAGCCTGCCGGAGATGTGTCGCCCTGTGAGAACCCGGCGTTCACGCCGTCACCGACCCACGGCGACCGCCGAATCCTAGAGCCGCTTGATAAGCAAGTCTTCCGTGTGCCCGTCCACCGCCACGTCCACGACGCCGTACGTCGCGTAGCCGAGTTTGTGGAAGAACTCCGGCGACTGAAACGAGAGGCAGTGGGTGCTGACCGCGCTGCAGCCTGCTTCCTTCGCGATGCGCTCCGCCTCCAGGAGGAGCCGACGCCCGTGCCCGCGGCCGCGGAACCGCTCGTCGATCCAGATTGTCTCGAGCACCATGTTTCGAATCGTCGTGAACGCGCCGAGGCCGCCCACCACGTGGCCCGCCGGATCCTTCAGCGCCAGTCGAACCCCGATCCCCGGGGTATCCATCTCCTCCCCGGCGTTGCGCGTGCAGAACTGGTGGAACCCGCGACCGACGACGCGCATGTCGTCTTCCGACGGCGCGGTCAGGAGCGTGAACCCCTCGTGGCGGAGACGAGCGATCCGGTCGGCGGTCTTCGCGGCCGACGTCCCATCGGGGAGCCGCTTGGCCAGGACGTGTTCGGTCACGCCGAACGGGTATCCCGTGTAGATGCCCCGAAGCTCGTAGCCGATCGTCGGGTAGAACTCCGGTCCCTGCCAGTTGAACGTCCAGGTCCCCGCGCCGATGCACCCTTTCTCGTGGGCGAGCCGCTCCGCTTCGAGGACGAGCCAACTCGCAGCCCCGCGCCGCCGGAACTCGTCCGCGACGTAGAGGACCTCGAGCCACATCACCCCGAGCACCGAGCTGACGCTGACTCCTCCTGCAACGCGCCCGCCTTGGTCCCTGACAACGAGGTCAAACGCGAGACCGGATTCGCCCTGGCCCGGGTAGCTGAAGCGACCGCCGGTCGCTTCTTGGTTGTGCCGAGCAAGCTGGGCTTCGACGAAGTCCTGCTCCTCCTTCGTCGCCTCCATGCCAATGGAAAGCTGGTTCGAGGTGGCGCTGCGCTTCATGGTTGCTCCTCCGTGGCGTACGGCCACGAGCAAGACAAGGATGGGGATGGCCGCTGAAAGCGGCATCGGACTGGCTCCAACGGAACCCTCTGGCGTCGCTCAGGCCGAATGCTACCAGACCCTCCTTCCTGCAGCAACGCGCGCGAGACGGGCGCGGTCGTACACTTCCGGCATGTCGAGAGAGCAGAGAGTCCAAGCATGGCCGCAGGGATGGGTCCAGCGTGCAGCGCACGTGACCGACGCCGACCGCGTGGCGGAGCTTCTGAATGCGCGTTCACAGAAGCTCTACGGCACAGCCTACTCCTCGCCGAGCGATGTACTGGCCTGGTGGGAGAAACCCGGACTGGATTTGGCGACCGACCTCCGGCTCGTGCTCGATGGGCGTGGCAGCGTCGCGGGGCTTGTGTCCATCGCGGACGACGGCGCGCCGCACGTGAGCTTCGATTGCTCGGCAAGCGTGCACCCGCGCTACGAGGCCGACGCGCGGCTTTGGGACACCCTCCTCTCGTGGAGTCTCGAGCGCGCCATGGAACGCGTCACGCGCGCACCGAGGGACGTCTGCGTGACGGCTGTCGCGCAGGCCGCCGCCCAGGACGAGGCTCGACGCGCGGCCCTCGAGCGGGCGGGCTTTGCGCCCGTCCGCGTCCAGAGCCACATGCGTATCGAACTCACAGAGGCCGCCGCGGTGACTCCCGACTGGCCTGCGGGAGTCGCCGTCCGAACTGCGGACCTTGCCACGGATCTTCCCGCCATCGTCGGGCTCTGGCTCGAAGCCTGGCGAGATCACTGGGGCTTCGTCGAACGACCGTACGCCGATGCCCTCGCGACGTTCGTCGCAGGAATCGAAAGCCGCTGCGGGCCCGTCGATCCCACGTTGTGGTTCCTCGCGGTCGCGGGAGACGAGGGAAGAGACGTGGCGGGCATGTCCCTTTGTGTCTCCGGGCTCCCCGGCGACCCAACGGGCGGTTACATCTGCGATCTCGGCGTGCGACCGGAGTGGCGCAGGCGCGGCGTCGCACTCGCGCTCCTCCGGCACACGTTCAGCGAGTTCCGCCGCCGTGGCTTCATGGCCGCAGAGCTGGACGTCGACGCCGAGAGCCTGACGGGGGCGCTCCGCCTCTACGAGCGGGCCGGCCTCCGCGTCATCCGGCAGGAACTGAACTACGAGAAGGTGCTGCGACCCGGCAAGGACCTCGCGACCCGCGAGTTGCCGGCCGCGGCCCGAGACCAGCACTGACTAGGGAGGTTTCCCATGGGCGCGCGCATCACTGTCGTGAAGACATCGTTCCACAAGGACCTCATCGCCCGCCACTTCCCCGAGGCTGCGGCGTCTGCGACCCCGTGCCCGGAATTCAGGGAGGGACAGGTCTTCGAGATCCACGCCTCGAACGTCGTGTGTCCCGAGGGCTTCTGCGACTACGCCTGGAGCACGATCGAGCGGATGGTTGGACGGGCCTGCAAGGGCGAGCAGCTCATGTGGGCTAATGCCTTTCCATGTTGCGCCGACGGCCTGCGGCCTGTGACGTTCCACATCGAGCCGATCGAAGACGAGCGAACGAGCGGCGACTGATCGGAGGCCGAGCGTGCGGATCATCGGCGCCATCGGGAAGAACGGTTCCGGCAAAGACGAGGTCCTGAAGTACCTCCGTGACCGCTATGGCGTGCCGCTCGTCTCCACCGGCGACATCGTGCGATCCCTGGCAGCGGAAGAGGGCCTCGAGCCGACGCGCGAGAACCTCGGTGCCGTTTCCGGCGCGATGGTTCGCCAACCACGGCCCGGGCTGCTTCGCTCGCCTCGCCGCGGAGACGATCGCCGCGAACGGGTGGCCGGTCGCGGCGATCAGCGGCATCCGCTCTGCCGCCGACGTCCGCCTGCTGAAGGCCGCCTACGGCGAGAGCTTCCTCCTCGTGCACGTCCTGGTGAGCGACGATTCCGTCCGCCTCGATCGCATGGCGAAGCGCGCCGAGGCACGTGACCCGAAGGACGCCGCACACTTTCGAGAGCTCGACCGCCGGGAAGAGGAACTCTTCCGCATCTCTGAAGCCATCACGATCGCAGACCACACGATCGCGAATGACGACACGCTCGCCGATCTGCACGCCGCCATCGATCGGATTGTCATCAAGGCGAGCCTGCTCCAACCCGGAAACCGATTTCTCTACGCGTCGCGCGCGCCGCTCGGCGAGCAGGGAGTCGGCTTCCGCCACCGCGGCCGAAGCCTCAGGCTCTTCGGACCGCACGTGCGCACGCACTCGCCGCACAGGTAGCAGTCCGCGGCCTGGATCGCTCCGCTTTCGCAGGTCGTCGCCGGGCACTTTGACGTACAGGCGCCGCACGACACGCAACTCGCGTCGACCTCCAACCGGAAGACGCTCACCCGCGACACGAGCGACAGGAGCGCGCCGAGCGGGCAGAGGACCTCGCAGAACGGACGCCAAAGGACGAGGGACAGCACCGCGAACCCCGCCGCGAGCCCGATCGTGAGGGGCGTTCCCCCCAGCGCGAACAGCGCCCGGAACGGCGTCATGTCCTTGAAGACCTCCGTCCACGTAACCAGCGCGTGAATCACGAGGTAGACGAGGACCGCGTACTTCACGAGGCCGAGGACCCTACGCCACCGCGCCGGGATCTTCGGCGCCCACGCCCGGATGTGGAACAACTCCTGCAGCGCCCCGTACGGGCAGACGTACCCGCAGTAGACGCGCCCGACGAGCAACGTCAGCACCACCGGGAGCAGGACAAGCAGGAGGTACGCCGTATTCCACTTGAGGAACACGTTCTGGACGCTGCACAGCGGGCAGAGGAGTCCGGTCAGGTAGAAGCCGGCCACGCCCACCGACAGGAGAAGGAGCCACGTGCGATAGCGGAAACCCTGGACCACGACGACGCCGAGTGCCAATCCGGCGAGACCGGCCATGACGCAGAGCTTGAGGAGCTGATCGCGGCCGAAGTAGCCCCGCCCCGATCCCTGGCCTCGCTCCTCGCCTTGGAGGGCGCCCGCGTGCTCCCCCTGGCCGGAGCCGCGCCCGAGGCCGAGCCCCTGACCCTGTCCCTGTCCTTGGCCAAGACGCTCGCCCTCAGCGAGCGCGGGTGCCCCAACCCCGGACACGAAGAAGAGCGCCAGGAGCGCCGTCAGCGCGAGCACAGGCAGCCGTCGTCGCGAGTCTCCCGACGCGTTTCTCAAGATGATCGAACCTCCCCAAGCATCCATCCGCTGTTGCTGGCCGTCGAGCCCCTCTTCCCACAGGCGTCGCCCGCAGAGTAGCCGAGCCTGCAGGGGAGTGCAATCGGTCCGAACGAGCCTGCCTCGGGCCGAGCGGCACGCGTCGCAACCCCTGCCCCTACTTCAGCTTCGAGTACCCCGTCGGCTGGAGGATGCAGTTCCGGATGTTCGCGACGATCGGGCCGGCCTTCTCGGTCTCGGCTCGCGCCGCGATCCACTCCGGATCGCGCATGAACGCCGTCCACTTCGCCTCGCGCTCCGCGAGGCTCTCCCACTCGATCAGGTACGTGAGCGTCTGGTTCGACTCGCCGATGAGCGTCGTCCAGAATCCCACCTGACGGATTCCATGCTTGGCCCACATCTTGAGCGTGGTCGTCTCAAACCGTTGGTGGAGCGCCGGCAGCTTCCCGGGCACGCACTCGTAGATACGCAGCTCGTGAATCATGGATGCCTCCCCATCGCGGCGGGCCGGCTTCTGATGGCCGGCCTCGCGTCACGAGTCTCCCAGGTCCGGTGCCTCACGACAAGGCGCAGAGCAGACCGCGTGCGGCGACGTGCCTGGCTGCCTGGGCGCTCCGGCCGGAGATCGGGGATGTGATGTGATGAAAGCGCGCCTTCTTTGCCGACAGTGCGGCAGGCTCTGCCGGTGAGGAGTGCGGCCAACACCGCAAGGAGGCACAGGATACAGTGTTTCGCGTTCGACTCGCACAAGCGCTACACGTGGGCGTTGGCGCAGGACGAGAAGGGCAAGGTGGTGGCAGAGAAACGGATCGATCACGCACGCGGAGCTCTACGCGGGTTCTTGGAGGAGTTCGAGGCAGGGTCTCCCGGCGCGGTAGAGGCAATCGGGAACTGGTACTGGATCACCGACAAGATCGAAGCGGCAGGGATGACGCCGCAAGTGCACGCGAGCAGAGGACATGCGCGGCTTGGAAGAACGCGGCCTGACGTCGACCACTCCCTCCGGTGGGCGTACGCCGAAGCAGCGAACACGAGCATGGTACATCGGCGCCGTGGGGCGACATCTGGCTGAGGCGACGTACCGGATGCTTAAGAATCGGGAGCCGTAGCGCGATCCGGCAACGGATCGCGCACCAGGAGAGTCGAAGAGGGCGACGTGAGCGCGGCGGGGGACATGAACTGCATGAGGTTCGGTTTGTGATTGCGGCACGTCACCTGAACAACCTAGTGCCGCACGGACGGCGAGGAGATGACTCCGACTTGCCGGGTACCGCCTACAGGACGGACTGCTCCACCACGAGGTGAACCGGCAGCATCCTTTGACAGCCGGCGCGCTTTCAGAGATGTCCTCGACTCTGTGGCACGCGGGAAAGGCTGTTCGCAGTGCGCAGCCCGCAGTTGGCGGGCAGAGCGCGTGCGGCGAGTCCTCGGCCGCTGGGAAGCCGATGGGACGCCGAGGGGCGCTCGGGGATCTCATGGGTTGGCGGATGGCGTCGAACACGACCCGAGACTGGCTGTCGTAACGCGCTTCAAGCGCATCGGGCTTCCTGGAGAGCTCCTCGTGCCCGGCAAGCGACTTCCTCAGCCGTACGAAGCTTCGCATGATCTCGACGTTGACGTGGAAGGCGCGGTGCTGCGCAGGGTGCTCGACAACATAGCCACCCCCTGTTCAGTGAAGGCGTTGGGCCGGTACTTGATGTCTGCTCCGCGCCTCGCGGTCATGGACTGTGAGCTTGACCCAAGGCCCGGTGGGGAATCTTCTCCTTTCACGATCACAAGCTGTGATCTTGAAAGAAGAGCCTCCTCCGCGGTCAGTCGGAACGTGAAGTCCGGAGGGAACCGTTCGATGTTCCGTTTCGCCGCCTGGTTCGGCGCCCTGACCTCCACACCGTACAGCACAGCGAAATCAGCGTCGAGCATGACCCGATGTCCGCGTATGACATGGATCGCTGGCAGTACTCGTTCCTGAAACAGCTCTGCGCCCGCCAGGTTCTGTGGTCATCGAGCCCTGCCCGCGACGACAGACTCAACGGAGGGACTCGGAGTGTGTCCTGGACGTTCGGTTACGCCAATAGGCCACCGCGCCCAGCCGAAACCCGACTGAACCACCGTTGTGACAGGGTCTGATGATGGCAGCTACGTGGCGGTCGGTGCCTAGGAGACCGCCTCGGCAGGGCTCCTCATCTCCGCGGCTATCGTCCCGGAAGCAGCACGGCCTTTGGCGCCCTGTCCACGGAGCTGACGTCGTAGATGGTGTCAATGTCGTCCGGCGTGAGGCCCCAGGGATCGACGCCGAGGGGGACGTAGCCGCCTTCGACGGCGGTCTCGGCGAACGCGTAGACGTTGCCGTGGTAGTCCCAGAAGCTGCGGTCGGGGTGCGCGGTGATGAAGCTCTGCTCGACGGGAGCCCACGCGATCATGTGGTCGGCGACGCCTTCGCCGCTGGTATCGACGGCGACCATGAGGGCTCCGTGGCCGAGGGTGCGAACGAGGCTGGTGTAGAGGATGGCGGTGTCTTCGCAGTCGCCGATCCGGTCGACAAGCATCTCGATCGGGTAGCGAGGGTATTCGTACCAGTACGGGTCGTAGACGTACTCGACGCAGTGCTGCACGAAGAAGAGGGCGTTCTCGAGCTGAGCGTGGTAGTCGCCGCCCGCGCCGGCAACGATCTCAGCGGTGATCACCTCGAGGTCGTCGTCGTCGAGCGGGTCGAGGACGTACTCGTCGTAGTCCCGGCTCACAAACGCGGTGCGCGGCTGGGACTTGTAGTACCGGTAGAGGTCAAGCGAGATCTCGAGGTCGCAGCTCTCTTCGTGCCCGCCGTACTCCCACTCGAAATGCCGCGACACGGTCCCCGAGGTGTCGATGTCGGTCGCGATGGTGACCGTCGCGGTCGCGGTCCTCTCGCCGCCGTCGTTGTCGCGGATCGTGAGGGTGACGGTGTGCGTGCCTACGGCGCTGTACTGGTGGGACGTCGACTCGCCGGTGCCGGTCGAGCCGTCTCCGTAGCCCCACGCATACGACTCGATCTCTCCATCAGGATCGTAGGACGCGCCGGCGTTGAAGCGAACGGTCTGCCGCGGGTACGCGGGAGACGGATAGGCAGAGAACGCGGCGACGGGGAGCTCGTTCGCTCCGCGGACGGCAATCTCGACGGCATCCGTGGCTCGGCCTCCGCGCCTGTCGACCACGGTGAGGATGGCCTCGTACGTGCCTGCGGCCGCGTAGGTGTGGTCGATCCGGACTCCGGCGCCTTCATGCCCGTCGCCGAAATCCCATTCGTAGCGGCGGATCGTACCGTCGGGATCGTAGGAGCTAGCGGCATCGAACTCGACGGTGAGCGGCGCGATGCCTTGGATGGGATCGGCGTCGACACGCGCAACCGGATCCGTGTTCGGGAAGAGGAAGCAGCCGCCGGTTGCGAGGACGGTGGCAACCGCAATCGTGGCGGCGATCGGCAACCGTGCTTTCAGTGCGCACGTAGTGGAGCGCCTCAAGCCTTTCATCACGTGCCAAGGATGGAGGAAGTTGGGGCGGTTGCCAAGGGGCTGCTTGTTGCGTTCTTTGGGTTTGTGGCTACTCGGCAACGCATGCCGCCAGGTAGCCACCGTCGAGTAGCCACGAACACCGATGGACTCAATGAACACGACTAGCTCGCCTACGTGCCATGGGCTTTGGACCGATGAGCCACGACGTGCGGCAGGGATGCGAGGCCGCTCAGGCGCACTCCCCGGGTCCACGGCGTGCGGAGAAAGAGAGACGGCGCGGCCCACACGGGCCGCGCCGCGATCCTTCAACTCAGTCCGACGCACTACGGCGCTACCGCGTCGAGGACCTCGCCGGCGAGCACGATGCCTGCTCCGGTGGCGTCATCGCGCCAGCTGAACTCAACCTTCACGCCCGAGCCGTCGTCGACGGTCCGCGATCCAGCGGGAAGGTCGATGGCTGTACCCTCGAGGATGCCTTCGACATCCGCCGCTGCTAGGGCAGGGTTCTTGTCGAACATCAACGCCACCAGGCCGGCGACGTGCGGCGAAGCCATGCTCGTGCCGCCGAGGAAGTAGTACTCGCCGGGCTTGCCGTTCGCCCGGAGGGGAGGCGTGGCGGCGCCGGAGCCGAGGTACGGTCCGACGATCCAGCTTCCCGGCGCAAGCACATCCAGGTCCTGGTCCTCCACCGCGCGGCTGCTGAAGTCGCAGACATACACGCTGTTCTGCAGCGCTTCGATCGTGGCTGGCTCAGGGACGTCCTCTCTCCAGAAGGCCCCGAAGCCGACCCACTCGCCGACCCAGCCGATCGCGCCGACGCTGACGACGGGCGCATAGGCCCCGGGATAGCCCATCCCGGCTTCACCCTCGTTGCCGGCAGAGGCGACGACGACGACGCCGTTGTCCACCGCGTAGTCGATCGCGGCCGCTTCAAGCGGCGAGAGCTCCGATCCGCCGAGGCTCATGTTGATCACCATGGGCGCATCCAGCGCGACCTTCAGATCGACGGCGTACACGATTCCCGCCGCGATCGCCGGCGACCATCCGCCGCCGTTGTTCCCGAGAACCTTGACCGGAATCACGGTCGCCATCGGAGCGACGCCGTTGACGGCGTACGGAGCCGTCAGGCTCTTGATCCAGTAGCCGAGGATCGTGCTCGTGACGTGGGTGCCGTGCGCCTCTGTGTCCCGCTCCCACTGGTGCGTCGCTTCGGCGACCGTGCTGTTGTCGCTCGCCCCGCTCTTGAACGCCTTTGCATACTGCACCGCGATGCGCTCTTCGGGGAGGTACTCGCGCCAGTTCTGCACCAGGCCGGTGTCGAGCACCGCAACGTAGACCCCGGTTCCGTCGTACTCCACCACGCGTGACGCACTGGGATCCGTAACGTTCATCAGGTCAAGATCCCAGGTGCTGATCCCGCCGGCGTAGTTGTCAGTGTGCCGCTGTGCAATGGCGCCCGCGACACGAACGGAGGGCAGGCTCGACAACGCCTTGAGCGCGGACTCTTTGGTCCGCATGATGAGGCCTCCGATCGCGTCGAAGCGCTGCGTCACTTGGCCGTACTCCGCCAGCTCGGCAACGATTGCGTCGCTGAGCGGGCCGTCGACGACGACTTCAATCGTCTGCATTGGATCGGCGGCCGTCTCGGTCAGCGACGTCGGCTGCAGCCAGCTGCACCCGCCCACGACCAGCGCCAATCCCACGATCAAACCACTCTGCACAACCCATCGCTTGGTCATGCGATCTGTGCCTCCCTTTCTTCGACCTATCCGGAACACCTACATCCGTATCGCATCCGGGCGCACCTGTCAACGGCGGCGAACGAGGAGCCGGCTGAGCCTCATGTCCTGCCGCAGAATCGCGAAGGCACCGAGCGGCGAACAGGCGGCTCCGCGGGCGGTTCGTCGGGTTCGTTGGGGCTACTCAGCGGTCTTCGCGGTAGAGTAGCTCGGGGAGTTGGGATGCTCGATCTCCCGAGTCCTCGAGCAGCTCGGGAGTTGGTTGGTCTCCGCCACTCGTTGCCGAACTCCTTGGGTGGGGCGGCGCGTAGCGCGATGCAGGCGGCAACTCCTCGACCAGAGCCAGAGGGTGTAGGGCGCGGTTCGCAGTTCCCGTCTCGCGCCAGCAGTTCCGAAACCCTACGAACTCTGCGAACGCCATGAACTCAACGAATGCTGAGCCACGGGCACGTTCCCGCGTGGCTCAGCTCGCGAGGTACTGCTTGAGGTCACGGTAGAAGTTCTCGTGCCCGCCGAGCGCGAGCAGGGTGACCATCTCACTCGCCTCGTCCAGGAGGTAGGCAATCAGGTAGAGCTGCCTGGCAAGTCGGAACTTGTGAACGAAGACGTCGTGCAGGTCGCCGCGCTTCTGCTCTCCGGCCATCGGATGCGCGCGGATCACGTCGACTTGCCGATCCACCTCGGCACGCAACGGTGTGGGGAGCTTCTTCTTCGTTCGGTTGAACTTCGGGAACGCACAAGCGTTGTACGCCACAGCAGCGCCTAGCCGTACTCGTAGGGTTCGACTTCGCCACGCTTCACAGCCTCACGGGCCTCGAGGATGTCAGCTCTGAACTGCGGATGAATCTCGTTGTACTGCCTGACGAAGTCCTCGATCGCGAGCTGGATTACGTTGCTTGTGGTGCGGCGTTCTGCCTTCGCAATCTCTTCAAGCTGCTCGCGTAGCTTCTGCGGCACCTTGGCGGATACGGTTGATGTGGCCATGGCGGTATACTCTAGCATGATTCGTCCACGCGATCTACCACCTGTTCTCAGTCCGCCGCGCAGGGTCGCGAAGACAGTTCATTGGATTCGTCGGGTTCATTGAGTTCACGGCTCAGAGGCACCGCGTCTGTCTGTGCGTGCTCGCAGCTGGGACCGGACTCCTCATCGCGGATTTCACGAACCCAGAGAACCCCATGAACCCACCGAACGGCGGCCCGATCTACTCCGGCCGTTCACGTCCCGACCACCTTTCCAGAGT
>JAQTNX010000029.1 GCA_028713635.1 Candidatus Bipolaricaulis sp. | reverse complement strand
CGACCTAGCCACGAGCGAGATTCCGCCCCTGCCCTAGACTGCGACGCTCTCCGGCGACCTAGGCCGCCCAGGTCGTCCCCGCGGCCTCATCGCCGCGGGAGAGAAGGCCGCCTGCGACGCAGATCCCCAGGGACGCTTCCTTGTGTCGATTCACGCGAGCCGCTACCATGCGGGCTCGGTGGAGGTGAGCGTTCATGCCCGAGCGCAAGATGCAGATCACAGCGGACAACGAGACGCGGCGGGGTCATTACTCCAACCTCGCCTTGATCTCCCATCGCCAAGAGGAGTTCGTCGTCGACTTCCTGTTCGTGGACCCTCAAGCCGCCTCGCCGCAAGAGGGGCAGGCGATCCTCGAGTCACGCATGATCCTCAACCCGGTGCACATGAAGCGGCTCTACCAGGCGATCGGCGAGAACCTGCAGCGATACGAGAAGAACTTCGGAAAGATCGCCCTGCCGCCGACGCTGACGTAGGTCCGTCCCTCCCATGGACCGCGCGGCGGGGTTCGCCGAACGCAAGGCGGGAGTCGTCCGCACGATTCTGGTGCGGCGGCTGACCCTCGGCGTCTTCTCCGCGGTCGCGCTCGTCGTCCTGTTCACGAGCCGGCTCTCCTACAAGAACCCGCTCTTCTACTCGCCGGTTCTGTGGTTTCTGCTCACGTTCCCGTTCAAGGCGATGATCGAGCGCCTGCGCAGCGAGCGGGCCCTCCACTGGGCGCATACGGGGTTCTACCTCGCCGAGGTCATCCTGATCACGGTCCTCGTCCACTTCATGGGCGGGAGCACCTGGATCGGCAACATCTTCTACCTCTTCACAGTGCTCTACGCGAACTACTTCCTCCCGCGCGTGTACGGCGCCCTCGTCACCGGCTGGGTGGTCGCGTGCTACGCGACGCTCGTGCTGCTCGAAGCGGGGGGAATCCTTCCGCACCGCTCGCTGTTCGCGCTGGCCGGCGACCCGTACCAGAGCCCCTCGTACAACGTCGCCACGATCCTCGCGGGGACGGTGGCCTTGTACGCGGTGGTGGCGTTCACCGTGCGGACGTTCGCGGCGATCGACGCGAAGAAGAACCGAGTGCTGGCGAAGCGGGAGCAGGCGTTGGTTCAGATGTCGAAGCGGCTCCTCGGCGCCCAGGACGAGGAACGGCGCCGGATCGCCCGAGACTTGCACGACGGACTGATTCAGTCCCTTGCGGCGATCAAGCTCCACCTCGCGCCGGCGAAGTCGAGGCTCGGCGAGGAGGAGTACAGCCACGTGACGGGCATCGTCGACGAGGCGATCGTTCAGACGAGAACCCTCGCCTACTCGATCCGCCCGCCGCTGCTCGACGACCTCGGGCTCGTCCCGTCGCTGGACCGGTTGGGCGAGAGCGTCGGAGAGGAGAACGAGCTTGCGGTCCACGTCGAGTCGGACCTCGACGGCCGGCTCGACCGCGAGGCCGAGGGACTCCTGTACCACGTCGCGCGAGAGGCCCTGGAGAACGTCGTTCGCCACGCCAAGGCGAGCCGGGTTGCGATTCGGGTTTCGAGCGAGGGCGCGTGGGTTCGTCTCTCCATCGAGGACGACGGGATCGGCATCGCCCCCGACGGCCCGCGCGGGTTGGGGCTGCGCGGGATCGAGGAGCGGGTGACGATCGCCGGCGGAACCGTAGCGATCGCCTCGGCTCCCGAACGTGGCACGATCGTTGCCGTGGAGGTTCCCTGTGGGGACGACGCGGATCGCGATCGTCGATGACCATGCGCTCGTGCGCGACGGGCTGGCGCGCCTCCTGGCGCGCGAGTCGGGGCTCTCGGTTGTCGGCTCGTGCGGCGACGGGGCCGGGGCCCTCGAGCTCGTCGCCGCGTGTCGCCCCGACGTCGTGCTCCTCGACATCTCTCTTCCGGACGCCGACGGGCTCGATCTCGTCGGCGAGATCCGCCGCCGAAATCCCGAGACACGAGTCCTGATGCTCTCCATGCACTCGGAGCCGGAGTACGCCGCCGCGGCCGTCGCCCGCGGCGCCTGCGGCCTCGTGGGCAAGGCAGCGTCCCCGGAGGCGCTTGTCGACGCCATCCGACGCGTCGCGGCCGGGGAGACCCTCCCGACCCCGCAACAGCTCTCGCCGCGAGAGCGCGAGGTCCTGGCGCTCGTGGCGGCCGGGCGGTCGAACGACGAGGTCGCCCGTGAGCTCGGGATCCAACGGAAGACGGTCGACGGCCACTGCGAGCGCCTGATGCACAAGCTCGAGATCCACACCCGGGCCGCCCTCGTGGCGTACGGACGGCGGATCGCGTTCTAGGGGATTCCAATGAGTACGGTTCCCCCGTGTCGCGCCGCGACCGAGCGGCATACAATCGAAGCATGGGGTTGATCCGGGTGGTGCTGGCCGACGATCACGCGTTGGTCCGTTCGGGGATTCGGGCCTTGCTCGCCTCGAACGGCGTCGTGGTCGTCGCCGAGGCGGGAGACGGACGGAGCCTGCTGCGAGAGGTGCGAACCCACCGTCCCGACGTGGCGCTCGTGGACGTTTCCATGCCTCTCTTGGACGGGATCGAGGCGACTCGACGGATTGCGCGACTCTCGCCGCAGACGGGCGTTGTCATCCTCACGATGCACGATGACCCTTCATTCCTCGGCCGTGCGCGGCGAGCGGGCGCCCGCGGATACGTCCTGAAGGACTCGGCCGTCGAGCGCTTGCTCGACGTGGTGCGACGCGTGGCCGCCGGCGAGACGTGCCTTGCGGGCGACGACGAGGTGCTCGACGAACCACTGACGTCGAGGGAGCGGGAGGTGCTCCAGCTCGTGGTGGAAGGGAAGAAGAACGCGGAGATCGCCGAGCTGCTTCTCCGCAGCATCCACACGGTGAGGAACCATCGCGCCCGTCTGATGCACAAGCTCGGCGCGCGCTCGGCTGCCGACCTTGTCGCCGCGGCGGAGCGGCTCGGGGTTGCCGTCGGCCTCCGCGGAACCGGACGTGGGTGAGATGACCTCGAGGATTCTGGATGCGCATCGAGACGAGATCCGAGTCGCGATCGCCGAGGCGCTCCAAGGCGACACGCCGCTCTTGAAGGAGCTTCGGGTTCACGTAGGCCTGGAGGACGAGGGCGGTCGGGCGATCGACGGAATGGGGAAGCTGCTTCGGCCGAGTCTGGTCCTGTTCGTGTCGGACGAGCTCGGCGCGCCGACGGCGGAGGCCCTTCCCGCCGCCGTCGGCCTCGAACTCGTCCACAACTTCTCGCTTGTCCACGACGACATCCAGGACCAGGACAAGACGCGCCGCGGTCGTCCGACGGTCTGGACACGGTGCGGCGTCGCCGAGGCGATCAACGCCGGCGACTTGCTCCACGCCCTCGCGACGATCGTCGTCCTACGGGCCGGCGGCGAGGCGGCCGCCGCGCTCGCGGCGGCGACCGCCGAGATGATCGAGGGGCAGTCGCTCGACCTCGCGTTCGAGAGGAGGCCCGCGACGGTCGACGAGTACCTCGGCATGGTTGACAGGAAGACCGGGGCGCTCCTGCGTTGCGCGTTCGAGCTCGGCGGGATCGTCGCCGGCGCCGGCGCGGAGGTTCGCGAGCGGCTCGGATCGCTCGGGGGCGCCGTTGGCCGCGCGTTCCAGATCCAGGACGACCTCCTCGGTGTCTGGGGAAACGGCGACGTCGTGGGAAAGCCGCGCGGCTCCGACGTGCGGCGGCGGAAGAAGTCGTTCCCCGTCGTGGTCGCCTTCGCGCTCGCCGCGGCGCCGGATCGGGCGCGGCTCGAGGCCATCTACGCGAGCGAGCCGGTGTCCGAGGCCGATGTGCGCTGGGTGATCGAGACGATGGAGCGGCTCGGCGTGCGCGACGACGGCGCGGCCAAGGTGCGCGAGTACTTGGCGGAGGCCGAGGCCGGGCTTGACGCGCTGCCGCTGTCGCCGATGGGAAAGCGCGAGGTCCGTTTGCTGTTCGGGTACCTCGCGGGGAGGGAGAGATGAGTCGTCCGTTCCTGTTGGACGCGGCGGTGGCGCGGCACATCGCAGGGAGCAAGCTTCGCCTGCGGAAGCGGTTCCCGTTCGTCACCATGCTGGAGCCGCTCGAGCTGTGCAACCTCGCCTGCGCCGGGTGCGGGCGCGTTCGCGAGTACCGCGACGTCGTCGATCGCCGCCTCGATGTCGACGCCTGTCTTGACGCGGTGCGCGCGTCGGACGCGCCGATCGTGTCCGTCTCGGGCGGCGAGCCGCTCCTCCACCCCCAGATCGGCGACATCGTCCGCGCGCTCGAGGATGACGGACGGTACATGTACTTCTGCACGAACGGCCTCTTGCTCCAAGAGAAGCTCGACCTGTTCAAGCCGTCGCGCCAGCTTGCCTTCGTCGTGCACTTGGACGGCACGGAGGCCGTGCACGACCGCGTGACCGAGCACCCTGGAACCTACGCCTCGGCGGTCGCGGCGATTCGCGACGCCGTGGCCCGTGGGTATCGCGTGTGCACGAACACGACCCTCTTCCACGGCTCCGACGTCGAAGACCTGCACACGCTGTTCGCGACGCTTCAGGCGCTCGGGGTCGAGGGCCTCATGGTCTCGCCGGGGTATGCGTACGGCGACGTCTCCGATCGCGACCTCTTCCTCGAGCGGCAGGAGTCCGTGGCCGCTTTCCGCCGCGTCCTTGACCCGACGAAGAGATTCCCGTTCTACAACAACCCGCTGTATCTCGACTTCCTGCGTGGCGATCGGGAGTACGCGTGCGCGGCCTGGACGACGGTGACGTACACGGTGAAGGGATGGCGTCTTCCGTGTTACGCCCTCGCCGATCGGCACACGAACGACGTCGCCGAGCTGTTCGAGCCGGAGGTGTGGACAAAGTACGGGCCGGGCGTCGATCCGCGCTGTGGAAACTGCATGATGCACTCGTCGTTTGAGGGTGCAAGCATCCTCGACGCCCTGCGGAAGCCGGCGGCCCTCGCCCGCGTAGCGCGAGGGGTGTGGGGATGATCGTTGTGGCGGGCTGCTTCCGGCGGGAGACGCGGTGGATCGAACGGCGCCCCGACCTCCGCGTCGTGCGAACGCGGATGGGCGAGGCGGCGGCCGTCGACCTCGACGCGCGGATCGGCCATGACCTGCGCCCGTCCTTCCTCCTTTCCGTCGGGTTCTCCGGCGGTCTCGACGCCGGGATGAGGACCGGCGACGTCTTCCTCGCGCGCTCGATCGCGCACCGCGGCGAGATGCTCGCGGTCTCCGACGCCCTCGTGGAACGCGCGCGGCGCGCGCTCGATCGGCTCGACATCTGCGTGTGGACCGGGACCTGCGCCTCGGTCGGCGCCGTCGCCGGCGCCGCCGCCAAGCGGGAGCTGGGGAAGACGGGGGCGAGGAGCGTCGATCTCGAGAGCGGACCGCTCGCCCGGTGGGCGACGGCTCGCGGTGTGCCGTTCCTCTCCTGCCGCGCCGTCCTCGACACGGCGGCGGCCGAGGTGCCCTTCTCGAGCGATCGGCCGCTCTGGGTGTCGGCGCTACGCCATCCCGGGGCGACCCTCGACCTCGCGCGCCGCTCGGCGCACGCGGGGCGGGAGCTCGGGCGCGCCGTGACCGGGATCGTCGGGATCCTGGAGGAGGCGACAGCATGACCAGGCGCGTGATGGTGGGCGGCGTTTCGATCGGCGGCGGTGCTCCGATCGTCGTTCAGTCGATGACGAACACGAACACGGCCGACGCCGCGGCGACGGTCGCGCAGGTTCGGCGCCTTGAGGCCGCGGGCTGCGAGATCGTTCGCGTCGCGGTTCCCGACTTCGCCGCTGCCGAGGCGCTTCCCGAGATCAAGCGGTCGATCTCGATTCCCCTCGTCGCCGACATCCACTTCGACTACCGCCTCGCGCTGGCCTCGATCGCGGCCGGCGTCGACAAGCTCCGCCTTAACCCGGGGAACATCACGGACCCTGGATGCATCGGCGAGGTGGCGGAGGCGGCGAAGAAGGCGGGCGTCCCGATCCGCGTCGGAGCGAACTCGGGGTCGCTCGCGAAGGAGTACCTCGACCCGCACGGCCGCGCGACGGCGTCCGGTATGCTTGAAAGCGCCGTCCACGAGATCCGGCTCCTCGAGCGTCACGGCGTCGAGGACATCGTCGTGTCGCTCAAGGCGACGGACGTTCGAACGACGATCGACGCCTACCGTGCCGTTGCCGCGGAGGTCGACTACCCGCTCCACATCGGGATCACCGAGGCGGGAACGCCGTGGGAGGGCGCCATTCGCTCCGCCGTCGGGCTCGGAATCCTGCTGGCCGAGGGAATCGGCGACACCCTGCGGGTCTCCTTGGCCGGCGATCCGGTCGCCGAGGTCGGGGCGGCGTACGAGATCCTGCGATCGCTGGGCCTGCGTCAGCGCGGCGTCGACCTCCACGTGTGCCCGACGTGCGGCCGCACTGGCATCGACCTCGCGCGAATCGCCGACGAGGTCCGCCGGTCGCTCGGGGACGTCGTCGAGCCGGTCAAGGTCGCGCTGATGGGGTGCGTCGTGAACGGGCTCGGCGAGGTGAAGGACGCCGATGTCGGCCTCGTCGGGGCCCGCGGGCAGGGAACGGTGTACGTGAACGGCGAGTCCACCGCGATGGCGGTTCCGGAGGATCGGCTCGTCGACGAAGTGGTCGCCGCCGTGCGGACGTTCGTGACTCGAGGGGGCGCCCGTGGCTAGCGCGACGCGAGACACGCAGGCTCCGACCAGGGCGCGGGCTGCTGCTGTCGAGGCGGCTGACCTCGATCGCGCGATCGACCGTGCCGTCGATCACCTGTTCGAGATCCAGGCGGACGCCGGCTACTGGTGGGCCGAGCTCGAGTCGAACGTGACGATCACGGCCGAGCACGTCTTCCTGCGCCACATCCTCGGGAACACGGACGAGGCCGAGCGGGCGCGCGCCGCGGCGTACATCCTCGCGAAGCAGCGCGCCGACGGGACGTGGGCCAACTGGTTCGAGGGCCCGGCCGAGCTGTCGACGACGGTCGAGGCGTACGTCGCCCTCAAGATGGCCGGGATCGCCCCCGACCGGCCGGAGATGGCGAACGCGCGGGCGTTCATCCTGTCCAAGGGAGGCGTCGAGAAGGCGCGCGTCTTCACGAAGATCTGGCTTGCGATGATGGGCGAGTGGGACTGGCGCGGCCTGCCCGCTCTCCCGCCGGAGATCGTCCTCCTGCCGTCGTGGTCCCCGGTCAGCCTCTACTCGTTCGCCTGTTGGGCGCGGCAGACGATCGCCGCGCTCGCGATCGTCATGGACCGAAAGCCCGTCGTCCCGCTCCCCGCCGCGGCGAGGATCGACGAGCTCTTTGCAGACGGGCGCGCGAACGCCGACCTCCGAGTTCCGGCGACGAAGCGAACGCCGCGGGCGAGGCTCTTCCTCCTGGCGGATCGCGTCTTGCGGGCGTACGCGAAGCTTCCGTACAAGCCGCTGCGCGAGACGGCGATTCGCAGGGCGACGCGCTGGATCCTCGAGCGGCAAGAGGCGGACGGTGCGTGGGGCGGCATCCAGCCGCCGTGGGTCTACTCGCTCATCGCGCTCCAGTTCCTCGGCCACCGGCTCGACGAGGACGGCCCGCTGGCCAAGGGCTTCGCCGGGTTCTACGGGCCGCAGGGGTTCTCGATCGACGACGGAGAGCGCTTTCACCTTCAGTCGTGCCTGTCGCCGGTGTGGGACACCGGCCTGGCCGCCATGGCCCTCGAGGACGCGGGGGTCGCGAGCGACCACCCGGCGCTCGTGCGGGCCGGCACCTGGCTCCTCGACGAGCAGATCGAGAGCGGCGGCGATTGGCTCGTCCGCTGCAGCGCGGCGCCGGGCGGCTGGGCGTTCGAGTTCGCAAACGACGTCTACCCCGACACCGACGACAGCGCCGTCGTGCTCCTCGCGCTCTCGCCGCTCGACCTTGACCCGGAGCGCAAGAGCGACGCCATCGGGCGCGGGGCCCGGTGGCTCGTCGGAATGCAGAGCCGAAGCGGCGGTTGGGGCGCGTTCGACCGAAACAACACCTACACGTGGACGCGCGACATCCCGTTCGCCGACTTCGGCGAGATGATCGACCCGCCCTCCGTCGACGTCACCGGCCACATTGTCGAGTTCCTCGGACGGGTCGGCCGGTCGACGAGCGATCCGGCCGTCCGAAAGGCGCTCAAGTACCTCCGTCGCGAACAGGAAGAGGACGGCGCGTGGTACGGCCGGTGGGGTGTGAACCTGGTCTACGGGACGGGCGCGGTGCTGCCGGGACTCGCCGCGGTTGGCGAGGACATGGGTGCGCCGTACGTGCGCCGGGCCGTCGAGTGGCTCCTCGCGCGCCAGAACTCCGACGGCGGTTGGGGAGAGAAGATCGAGGGGTATTACGACCCCGCGTGGAGAGGCCGCGGCCCCTCCACGGCGTCGCAGACAGGGTGGGCGCTCCTCGGGCTCCTCGCCGCGGGCGAGGTCGACCACCCCGCGACGAAGCGGGGCGTCCGCTACCTCATCGAGACGCAGAACGCTGCGGGCGGCTGGGACGAAGAGGCGTTCACGGGGACCGGGTTCCCCACCGACTTCATGATCCGCTACCACCTCTACCGCGACGTCTTCCCGCTGATGGCGCTGGGGCGCTGGCGCCGCCAAGCGAGCGGCGCTCCGCCGGTCGCCAAGGACGGTGTGCGATGACGATCGCCAAGGCCAAGGTTCTCGGATTCTGCGGCGGCGTGCGCCGGGCGGTGCAGCGGATCGAGACGGAGTTGGCCGAGCACGGACCCCTGCACACCCTCGGGGCCATCGTGCACAACGCCCATGTCGTGGATGCCCTGGCCGCCAAGGGCGCGCGGATGGCGCGCAGCCTCGATGAGGTTCCGGAGGGCGGGACGGTGGCGATCACCGCCCACGGCGCCGGGGAAGAGGTGTACGCGGAGATCGAGCGCCGCGGCCTCCGCTTGGTCGACACGACCTGCCCGATCGTCCACCGGGCGCAGCAGGCGGCGGCAAGCCTGGTCGAAGAGGGGTACAGCGTCGTTCTGTACGGCGAAGCGGAGCACCCGGAAGTTCGAGGGATCCTGTCGTGGACGCGCGGGCGCGGCATCGCCACCCAGTCGCCCGATGTCGAGATCCCGATCGGAGAGAAGGGGATCGCCGTGATCTCGCAGACGACGAAGAGTCCGGCGACGTTCGCGGAATTCGCGCAGGAATTGGTGAAGCGCTTCACCGGGCGCGTGCCCGAGATGCGCATTGTCGATACGACGTGCCCGGAGACCGGGCGGCGGTACCAGGCGGCCGCGGAGCTGGCGGCGGGCGTGGACGCGCTCCTCGTCGTGGGGAGCCGCAGTTCGGCGAACACGAGGAAGCTCGCGGAGACGTGCCGGGCGACGGACGTCCCAACCCATCACATCGAGTCCGCAGAGGAGATCGACGACGAGTGGCTGGCCGCGGGGAAGCGATTCGGCGTTACGGCGGGAGCGTCGACGCCGGACGACGTCATCGAAGACGTTGTCCGACGCCTACGCGGTCGCGCCGGAGGGAGTTCGGAGGAAGCCACGTGAAGAGGGGTGAAGGAATGCGCACGACGATCGACGACGGCGTGGCGATGAGGATGCACCGCGTCGCGATCCAGCGGGTCGCGCAGACGGCGCCGGAGTTCATCGACATCACGGATGAGGTGGCCGCGGCGGTCGAGGCGTCCGGGATTCAGGATGGCACGGCGACGGTGTTCTCGCGCCACACGACGGCGGCGGTCAAGATCAACGAGAACGAGCCGCTTCTGCTTCGCGACATGGCGCGGTTCCTAGAGACGAGCGCTCCGCGCGAGGCGGAGTACCGCCACAACGATTTCGTCATCCGCACAGCGAACATGACCGACGACGAGTGCCCGAACGGACACTCGCACTGCCAGCACCTCCTGCTCAGCGCAAGCGAGACGATTCCGGTGATCGCAGGGCGGCTCGGCCTTGGACGGTGGCAGAGCATCTTCCTCGTCGAGCTCGACCGGCCGCGCGAGCGCGAGGTCGTCATCCAGGTTCTGGGATGGTGATTGCCCGCGCAGAACCCTCCGGCGAGCGGGCGAAACTCGGCGAGGCGCGGCCCCAGGGGCTTGGCGGTAGGAAGAACAACGTCGCTCGCGTCCTCGCGGATCCGGCGGCGCGAGTACGGTCGTTCGACGAGGCGCGGGACCTCTGCCTCGCGCTGACGCGCGCGGAGGGCGAGAACTTCACGGTGGTGTCGTGGCTCGCCCCACGGGCGATGCGCGAGCACCTGGCGGTCGTCTACGCCTTCTGCCGCACCGTCGACAACCTCGGCGACGAGGAGTGGGTCCTGGGGAAGCAGGCCGGGCGCACGAGCGTGAGCGCCGCAGCCGAGCGAGTCGCCCTCCTCGATGCCTTCGAGGCCGAGCTCGATCTCGCGTACGCGGGGACTCCGCGGCACCCGCTCTTCGTCGCGCTTCGACCGACGGTCGAGCGATTTCGACTCCCCCGCGAGCCGTTCGCTCGTTTGATCGAAGCGAACCGCATGGACCAGCGGACGAAGCGGCAGGCGACGTTCGCCGACCTCCTTGACTACTGCGAACACTCGGCGACGCCGGTCGGGAGGCTCGTCCTCGGCCTCTACGAGCGCGGCGGCCCGGAGGAGTGCGCGCTCTCCGACGCGACGTGCATTGGTCTCCAGCTCGCCAACTTCTGGCAGGACGTGAAGCGCGACCACGCGATGGGGCGTGTCTACCTGCCGCAGGACGAGATGGCCGACTACGGGGTTCGCGACGAGGACCTCGCCGCGTCGACGGCGTCGAAACCGTTGCGCCGACTGCTTCGCTTTCAGGTTGAGCGGGCGCGCGACCACTTCGCCCGCGGCCTTCCGCTCCTCGAACGCGTGTCGGGCCGCCTGCGCGTCGACCTCGCCCTCTTCTCGCGTGGGGGGCTCGCGATCCTCGACAAGATCGAGCGCCAGGATTACGACACGCTCTCGCGGCGGCCGACGGTCGGCAAGGTCGAGAAAGCGGGGATTCTCCTCTCCACCCTTGTCTCGCGGCGGTGGGACCGATGGATCTGAACGCCTCGTACGCCGAG
The DNA here is from genome assembly GCA_028713635.1 of Candidatus Bipolaricaulis sp. GTDB lineage: Bacteria > Bipolaricaulota > Bipolaricaulia > UBA7950 > UBA9294 > JAPLGD01. The sequence continues at coordinate 9,203 of JAQTNX010000029.1, read as the reverse complement.
TGCGCGCGAATCACCCGGACCGAGGCGCGCAACTTCTACTTTGCCTTCCTGTCGCTTCCTCGGAGGCAGCGGCTCGCCGTCTATGCGCTCTACGCGTTCTGCAGAGAGCTGGACGATGTGGCCGATGATGTCGCGGTCGCGAACCCTTCGGGTTCGCTTAAGGAGAAGCGTGATGAGTCCACGCTTCTCCCCGACCAGGTTGGTTCCAGCGATCCACGGCGCAAAAGGATCGCGGCGTTGCGGGGCCGGCTCACGGCGGCGGCCGAGGGGCGCCCGGAGACGGACCACGACCTCGCTCTCGCCGACGCCATCGCTCGCTACGGCGTCGATCCCGACGACGTCGGCCAGATCCTCAACGGCGTGGAGATGGACCTCGACCTCGAGTGGATGGAGACGGACTCCGAGCTTCAAGCCTACGCGTACCGCGTCGCCTCCGCCGTCGGCCTCGCGACGCTGCCGATCCTGACGGACGGCGTGCCGCCGACCGACGCGATGCGGGAGAAAGCGGTCTCTCTCGGCCTCGGGATGCAGTTCGTCAACGTGCTCCGCGACGTGGACGAGGATCTCGGCCGCGGTCGGATCTACCTTCCCCGCGAGGCGTTCGCGCGCCACGGGGTCGACGAGGCGGGCTTCCGGAGCCGGACCATGACGCGCGAGCTCTCGGCTCTTCTCCGCGCGCACGCCGAGCGGTGTCGGACCCTCCTCGACGATGGGCTCGAGCTCGTGCCGCTCGTTCCGCGCGCGGGGAGACCGTGCCTGTGGCTCCTGGCCGAGATCTACGGCCGCATCCTGAAGCGGATCGAGGATTGCGGCCTCGACGTCTTCGCAGGCCGTGTTTCGCTTCCGACGGGCGAGAAGCTTAGTCTGTTGGCCATGGCGCTCGTGAGGCGGTTCGGGACGTGAGCCGGGTGGTCGTGATCGGCGGCGGATTCGCCGGCTTCGCCGCGGCGTGCCGGCTCGCCAACGACGGAGTCCCGGTCGCCGTGTACGAACGCGCTCCGCGGCTTGGGGGGCGCGCCGCGTCGTTCGAGCGAAGCGGCGAGGTCCTCGACTACGGCCACCACGTTCTCATGCGGTGCTGCACGGCGACGACCGGCTTCCTCGAACGGATCGGGGCGGAGTCTGCGGTCCGATTTCAGGACTGCTTGTCGATTCCGATCCTTTGCGACGGGGAGCGAACGGTGCTCCGGTCGGCGGCGCTTCCGGGGATTCTCCACCTCCTGCCGGGACTCTTGCGCTACCGCCCGCTCACGCGCGGGGAGCGGCTCGCCGCCCTGCGTGCGGGCGCTGCGCTCACGGCCGGTCGGCGGGACGCCGAGACGTTCGGCGCGTGGCTTTCCCGCCACGGCCAGAGCGACCGGGCGATACGGAGGTTGTGGAATCCCGTCGTCGTGGCGACCCTGAATGCACCCGCAGAAAGAGTGGGGATTGCCGCGGCGCGCAAGGTCTTCCGCGATGGGTTCTTCGCGCCGGAGGGCGCCGGCATCGGCCTGTTCACCTCACCGCTCGGCACGGTCTTCGAGGCGGCGCGGACGTACGTCGAAGCGCGGGGCGGGCTCGTCGAGCTTGGCGCCGGCGTCTCGCACGTCCTGTTCGACGGACGCCGTACGGTCGGCGTCGAGCTGGCTGACGGCAGCCGCGTCGAGGCCGACGCCGTCATCGCCGCCATCCCTCCCGAGGCGCTCGGCCGGCTGGTCGGGGCGCGCGCCGAGCTTGCGGACGTGCTTCAGGCGGCGCGGCGCCTTGAGTGGGCGCCGATCCTCAACGTTCACCTCGAGTTCGACCGTCCGATCTTCGACGACGACTTCGCCGTCGCCGTCGACTCGCCGGTCCAGGCGATCTTCGACCTCGGCCGCTTGCTCGGCGGCGACGGCGGGCAGCGTCTCGTGCTCTCCCAGAGCGCGGCTGAGACATGGATCGACCGACCGGACGGCGAAGTCGTCGACCGCCTCACCGCGGCGCTGCGTGCCCTCCTGCCCGCGGCGCGCGACGCACGTGTCGCCGGCTCGCTCGTGCTTCGGCATCGGGCCGCGACGTTCGTGCCGACGCCGGGATCGAACGCGCTCCGGCCTGGGGCCCGCACTCCGATCGACGGCCTCTTCCTAGCCGGCGATTGGGTTGCGACCGGTTGGCCCTCGACCATCGAGGGGGCGATCCGTTCGGGGATCGGCGCGGCGGCCCGCGCGGAGTCGGAGAGCGAGTTGCGGCGTCTTCCCGACGCGGACGACTGACGCACGAAGGCCAGTCTCCTTCTCTGACCTGGAATGCCGAGGGGTGCGGCGCCCCGGGCTCTGGAGATCCGGTCTCTTGTGCGCGCTCGGTGCGCCCGCGTACCCTGGGGCGCGAGGAGACACACCGTGGAGATCACGGGCGTGCGCACGCCGACATGGCCAAGTCCATGGATGCGCGGTTCGCCAAGCTGGCCAAGAAGGCCAAGAAGGCCAAGAAAGCCGGCAAGCTCTCGGCCGAGGTGGAACGCGCCAGGACCTCGATCAGAAGGGCGGTGGCTGCGGCTCCGGAGACGCGGATCGGCCACATCCAGAACGCGGAGCGCGCAAAGGCCAACATCACTCAGCTCATGCCGGAACTGAGTTCGGGGTTCAAGGCGACCATCGAGGAGTGGACGGCGCACGTCAACGCGCTGAAGCCGTTCCAGGCGCCGCGCCGGTGACACCGCGACCGAACCGGCGCGCGGCTTCGGCTTTCTCGACAACACCTCTGTCATCTTCCCCCGCTCTCGGGGACACGCGTCGCCGAGAGCGCGGCCGGCCTGGTGAGGGCGACGAGTCCCACGACATGGGACGATGCGGCATGGACAATCGCACTTTGCGGGACGACTGCTCCACGCTATAATCCCGGCCACGAAAGAGGTGGTGCTTGTGCCGCAAACCATGACCGAGAAGATCCTCGCGCAGCACCTGCGCGAAGGGGAACTGAAGCGCGGAACTGAGATCGGCATTCGCATGGATCAGTGCCTCACCCAGGACTCCACGGGGACCATGGCGTGGCTCGAGTTCGAGGCGCTCGGGATCGACAAGGTGCGCGCCGAACTCGCGGTGTCGTACTCCGACCACACGTCGCTCGGGTTCAAGGGCGAGTCGACCGACGACCACATCTTCCTGCAGACGATCGCTTCCCACTATGGCGCGAAGTTCTCGAAGAACGGGAACGGCGTCTGCCACCAGATCCACTACGAGCGGTTCGGCGAGCCGGGCAAGACCCTGATTGGATCCGACTCTCACACCCCGACCTGCGGCGGCCTCGGGATGCTGGCGATCGGCGCCGGCGGAATGGACGTCGCCGTCTGCATGGGCGGCGGGCCCTTCTACCTGACGGTCCCGAAGATGATGAAGATCGTCCTGACCGGGAAGCTCCAGCCGAACGTGGGCGCGAAGGACGTCGCGCTCGAGGTGCTGCGACGGATCACGGTCAAGGGCGGCGTCGGCTACTTCCTCGAGTTCGTCGGCCCGGGCCTGAAGGATTTGACGGTCCCGGAGCGGGCGACCATCACGAACATGGGCACCGAGTCCGGGGCGACGTCGTCCATCTTCCCGTCCGACGACGTGACGAAGAGGTTCTTGAAGATGCAGGGCCGCGAGAAGGACTGGCGCGAGCTCTCGCCCGACGAGGGCGCCGTCTACGACAAACAGATTGACATCGACCTTGCGACGGTGAAGCCGCTCGTCGCGATGCCCGGCATGCCCGACAACGTCTTCGACATCGAGAAGGTCGCTGGGACGAAGATCGACCAGGTGTTCATCGGCTCCTGCACCAACGGCTCGTACCAGGACCTGAAGATCGTCGCCGAGATGCTGAAGGGCAAGAAGGTGTCGACGGCGATCGACGTCATCGTCTCGCCCGGGTCGCGCCAGGCGTGGGAGATGCTGATGGAGGATGGCAGCTTCCTCGCGCTGACCAAGGCCGGCGTGCGGATGATCGAGCCCGGCTGCAACGCGTGCATCGGCATCGGCTTCGTGCCCGGCACGAACCACCTCTCGCTCCGCACCGTGAACCGCAACTGGAAGGGTCGCGGCGGGAACGAGGACGGCAAGCTCGCTCTGTGCGGACCGCAGGTCGCTGCGGCCTCCGCTCTCAAGGGCGTCATCGCCGACCCGCGCGAGCTTCCCGCGCCGAAGATCAAAGTCGAGAAGCTCACCGTCGACGACTACCTCATCCTTGAGCCGGAGGGCGCGAAGGTGGAGATCCGCCGGGCACCGAACATCGCGCCGCTCGGGAACCAGAAACCTCTCCCGTCCGTGCTCAAGGGCGAAGCGCTGCTCAAGGTCGGCGACGGAATCTCGACCGACGCCATCCTTCCGGCCGGGCCGCTCACGCAGCACCTGCGGTCGAACCTGCCCGAGATCGCGAAGTTCACGTTCCACTACGAGGACAAGACCTTCGCCGCGCGTGCCGCGGAGAAGGGCGGCGGGTTCATCATCGGCGGCGACAACTACGGACAGGGCTCGTCGCGCGAGCACGCGGCGCTTGCGCCGTGGAAGCTCGGGATCACGGCCGTCCTCGCGAAGAGCTTCGCGCGCATTCACCGTGCGAACCTCATCAACATGGGGATCCTGCCGATCGCCTGCAACACCGATCTGATCGACCAGGGAGACCAGCTCGAGATCGACGTGTCGAAGCTCGCGCCGGACCTCGTCGTGAAGAACCTGACGAAGAAGACGAGCATCCCCGCGAAGCAAGACCTCTCCGAGCGGGAGAAAGCGATGCTTTGTTCGGGAGGGTTGTTGGCGTATACTGCGATTCACAACGCGTAGGCGTTGGGCGCCGGACATCGGGACGGCGGATTGGCCTCCGTCCTTGATCCGGACTCGTGCGGGGGAGCTCGCGCGGAGTCATGAACGGGTCAGGGATGCCGATCCGGTAGAGAGTAGACTCATCCGGAGCCTTGGGGAGCGGGCGCAGGCCTTGGAGGGCTGGGCGTCCGCTCTCTCTTGTCGGCGGAACGTGCGACACCAACGCACCACGGCCTAGACGCGTCGAGGTTCGGAACCGTGTAGGTCAATGTCCCATGCTAGTCGGCACCGGCCGCGGTCGGGCTGCTGCGCGGGGCACAACACACGAAGGTCCGCACCTGGCGCCGCTGGCGCCACCCCTGGAAGCCCTCCCAAACAAGGACACGAACTGTGCCTGGGAGACTGGAGGTCACTCCGTCGGCACTGGCCGCTTCAGGTAGATCGTGACGTGACCATAGCGGTCCCCCTCAAGGAGTTCAGGGCTCTGATGCTCGATGTCCTCTCCTCGACCAAGCTTGCTTGTCCACCAGCCGGTGGGGAGTTGCCTCGCGACATGCTTGAATACGCCAGGCGGTGAAGTGTAAATGCATATCTTCTCGTATCCGGGTTCGAGCTGCCCATCCGGGCATACCGAGTAGCCGAACTCACTCTCAAAGACTTCGATGTACGCACGTGCTGCAAGAGTTGTGCGAGCACCCGGAGGCCAGAACTTCCCCTTCCCGCCCCCAGGTTCCCACCACTTGTCCGTGCATCCGGCTGCCCATGCCGCGCAGTTGTACTGAGGCGTAGACTGACTCGTTATCCTGTGGTTGGTTCCCGTGAGGCGCGGAAACCACGCCTGGACTTGCTCCGCGCTCATCGCTGCTGCGTGGAGTACCAGGTCTCCCAGGAGTCAGCTATCCGCTGGTTGTCGCCTTGTGCTTCGGCGGGAACCGGGTCGACCCCAGTAATTCTTGTCAGAGCTTCGGTCCAGAATCCGCCGCCGCTGCGCATGTCCTCGATGATTAGTGGGATAGCGCCACTCCCCAGAGCGGCAATTCGATGGTATGCCGGGTGGGATACGATTTCCTCGTAGGTTGACGAGAACAGCGTTTCGTCTCTCCAGGACTTGAGATTCGCCATGAACCTATCAGCGAGATACCGTGTCATCGGCACTCCGGAGCCGGAGACAGAGATAACGATCTGCCTGTTCAGGGGCATCTCCATCCAATTCAGTGGGGGCGGGACGGTTTCGATCCTGACTCCCGAGCTGTCAACATCCAGCACTGCCGTGGTGGGCGTCATTTCCCAGCCTCCAGCTTCTGAGTTGCGGCGCGGATCTTGTCCGACTCGTCTGCCTTCTGCTCAAGCCAAGTTGCCAGCGATCTTGCGTCTGGCACTGTCATCATCACGCCGACTTGCCGCAACCTCGTCACGTGAATCGCCTCGGTCGGAAGCCCTTCCAGGCGCGGTTCGCCGAATCTGCCATCCGCGCCGATGCTTCTCTGTTCGGCAGACGGCCCGGTGTGGAACTCAACGAAGAGGTCGAACTTCACCATGCCGTTCGGCATCACCCCTCCGTGCGCGCCCGTGGCGAATATGAGCTTGTAGTCGTCCGCGTCCTTGAACTCAAACCTGATTGCCTGTGGCTCTCTCTCTGACGCAGACATGTCGCCTCCTCGTTGCGGAGACCAGGATAGCTCAAACCAGCGTGCGCCACAAAACCCACCGTCTCTCTGCCCCAACCTAGGACACTCCGTACGAAATCGTTCTCCCTCGCCCGTCCGGATGCAGGTGAACCCTACGGCACATTCGATGCGAGACGCGGACGAAGCCTCCCTCTGCGCGGGCCTAGCGCTGCGTGCGGCTTGAGGATTGGGAACCCAGGCACATCGGCCTACTTGCACGGTCCAGGCAGTGACGTGCTCGGACTCAAGAGCAGGCCCGCCGTCTTCTAGGAGCATGGAGAAGACCTCAGCGAGGTTCTCTCTCGGTCCGTCAGCCGTTTGGGCAGTGCGCTTGCCCAACCGGGAGTTTCGCCCACGCACAGCCCCATCTGGGCGTCTCGGGCGAATTGCGGTACCCGAGGAACGCAATCCGGCACCTCGTCAATGCTCCACGGCATAATGCGCGGGCCTGTCACTTGGGCCATGACCCATGGGACTGCGCTGCGAACGTTGAGACGCAACACGGGCCCCTCCGCTCCGAGCTGCAAGCGCGGGTAGCACATCGAGGTGCCACTAGAGCCTGTCTCTGGATGAGCCGCACGACTCACTCAGCGCAGTTGACTGGCTGGGAGCACTGCGTAGTATCCTACAGTCGAAGAGGAATGAAGTGGAGTCCGACTTGGTGTCGACCGGGAAGAGTATCGCTCCCAGTGGCTGCGGGAGTGCTCAACCATCGGTGTTGCGGAATCGGGTCCGGAGGAGGAGCGATGCAGTTCACGAGGAGAACCCTTGCGGGGCATGATGTCTTCATCTCGAACGGATTCCTGGAGGCAGGAACGGCTGTGGTTTACGCCCCGACCCTTCAGTTGCTGCTTGAGATCAAAGGCGGTCTTGGCACGCGCCTCGCCTCCCACAGCGGGCCGCTTGATGGCGAACTCGGTGCCGTGTCAGCGCAACTGGCGTCAGTCCTCGGAAACGCTGCTTTGAAATCCAGCCCCGTAAGACGCAGATTGCACAGAGATGCAACTGTGTTCGCTCTCTCGGTCGGACTGACTCGCGACTGCTCGCTTCGCTGCGTCTACTGCCATGCTGAAGCAGGAGAACACCAGGGAAGAGTGAGCCGTGAAGTCCTTGCCGGGACCCTCGACCACGCACTTGCCGCCATGGCAGAGCGGAATATCGAGGAGCTGCACCTTTCGTTTGCAGTCGGCGGCGAGCCGACCTATGACTGGCAGCTCTTCCGTCAATTCCTGCAGACAGTGAACGAGCGGGCCCGCGACGAAAGCATTCGTGTCGTGAAGTCTCTCACAACAAACGGCTACTACTCTCTAGATCACTGCCGTCAGATAGCATCGGAATTCGACCATGTTCTCCTATCTTTCGACGGCTTTCGCCACATCCAGGATCTGCACCGACCGACGCTCTCGGGCGGCGGTTCGTTTGAGACGGTGTACCGGAGTGCGAAGTACTTCGCGACAGAAGCACGTTCGTTCTCGGTCAGAGCCACTATCTCCTCTGCGAGCGTCAACTTGATGAGAGATCTAGTGGCCTTCTTTGTCGGCGCTCTAGGCACACGTACGGACATCGTCTTCGAGCCGCTTGTGTCAATTGGCCGTGCCACACGAAGCGTTGTGGTGGGGCCTCCAGATGAGATGGCGTTTGCCCGCAACTTCTGGAAGGCACAGACGCTTGGTCACGAATTGGGCGTCCGAACCATGTACTCGGGTTTTGGCCCTCACCGGCTGGTTGCCAGTTTCTGCGCAGCGATGACACTGCCGTCGTTCACCGTCACCACCGATGGAGTAGTGACGGCGTGCGAGCGGGATTGCACCGGGAGTGATTATCGCTACGGGGTCTGGGATGCGCAAGGCTTCAGCCTGTCCGAGTCAGCGCTCGAGGCGAACGCGCAGTTGGCCCAGGTCCCGGAAGCTTGCGAGGAGTGCATCGCCAAGTGGCACTGTGCCGGTGACTGCCCAGACCTCAGGAGGATGGGCTACAGCCGTTGTAGGAGTACGACTTGGCTACTTGAAAAGAACCTCCTCCGGCAGTTGCGCGCTCCGAAGCCTGAGTAGTCTCTGCTGTCCGTGGAGGCGATCACTCGCGAGAGTTGCATCGCAGCTGCCAGGCTGCTATTGTCTGTGCAGAGCACCTAAGAGGAGTGGAGGAACCATGAGAACACCACAACCCGAAGCGAGTACCGGAGATACTGCGCTCCGTGCTGAGGAGAAGCAGGAAACTGACGTACTGACCATCAGAGAGCTGTCGTTCACTGAACAGGACAACCGCGACTGCTCCGACAAGCAGTACGGATGCACATGTATCAGCTACGAGAAGTGCTGTGGGTGCATCATTCAGTAGCCAGCGCCAGCCAGCTGCCTGCTCTTCTATGATATAGGCGGTTCGGTCCAGGCCTTCTCCGGCGGGCTTCTGTTCCGCACTTGGCCTCCAGGCGGCGTCAACGATGAATCGCGGCGCGTGATCCCCGAAGGGGCTTCGGCGCACTTTGTCGTCCGATTCATGGGTGGCCGAGTGTCTGTACGCTCCAAAGAGCTCCATCAGGGTATGCTCTACTCCTCGCCGGCGGGATGCCATCGCGACAGACCTCTTCAAGACAAGCGCCACGGCCCGTAGGTCTGTCCCACAAGGCAGAATGCGGCAAGACAGCCATGCGCAGACGCGGAGGCTAGAGTCCGCGGGTGTGGTGTACGGGGTGGTTGACCGCGAAGGGAGTTGACGGAAACGACCATCGCCTCGATCTTCGGTTGAAAGAGAGAAAGGCCGACGCACGTCGGCGCCGAGGAGGAAG
>JAQTNX010000028.1 GCA_028713635.1 Candidatus Bipolaricaulis sp. | reverse complement strand
CTGCACCACGGCGGGGTTCGGTGTGGGCGCTCCGAAATCCGTTCCGTCGCTCAAGGGTGGTCCCAAGGGATCGTGGGCGGTAGGACCCCAGAGTTCGTCGAGGGACCACCAGGCTGCCATGCAGCACGGAGCCGTGACGCATCTGCACTTGCCCGCCGAGCCGGCGCTGAAGATCTCCTGAACCTCCTGCGGGTCCAGCGCTCGGTCGAAGATCTCCACCTCGTCCAGCGCGATCTCCCCCGCCAGCACGCCGTCGCCCCCGATGAGCAAGGGCTCGGTATTCACGATCATGCCTACATCTGCACCACTGGCGGCGTTGGCGGCAGCTCCGTCGATGTACAGAGTCACAGTCTGACCTCCCCCCGCTCGCTCAAGGGTAACGGCCACGTGATGCCACATGCCTGGCAGTATCGGCGCACCAAGAGAGCTCACGCCGTTCGACCCCTCCAGCTTGAACGACAGCTGAGGGCTTGATACGTCATCAATGACGAACCTGTACGTCTGTCCGGAGGTAGTTCCCTTTCTCACAATCGTCAGTCCCTGGCCGTTGCTGGATGCCGCGAAGATAACCCAGGCGTCTATCGCGAAGTCGCCCGTGCCCGGGTTCAGTGCAACGCTGCTCTGCACCTCCACGCGTCGATCCAGAAAGAAGAACAGCGAGTTTCCTACCACCCCCACGGGAAAGGTGGGCGGTCCCCACGCGGCGGAAGTCACCGGCCCCGTACCTGCAAGAGCACCAATCGTCCCAGGCATCGCCGTTCCATCCAGACCGCCCACGATGTCGTGGACGACTGTCCCGAGGACCTCATCCAGCGGCCACCAAGCGACCATGCCCGGGGGAGCCGTTACGCAGTTCTGCGCCGAGACGCTCCCACCCACCGCGAGTACCAGGACCACGCTCAGCACTCCCCACCTCTGCGCCGCCCGAAGCACAGCCCGGGCTGGGCCTGTGGCGCCTACGAGTTCCTTGTGTCTGAACATCGCTGATCCCTCCTTTGACGAGTTGCGCTCACCTTTTCGTGCAGACGCACTTGCGGCCTACGCCACGTCAGACACAGACCGCCGGACGACACCCGCGTCCTGGGCGCCTATAGCCATCGGCCTCGCAGACTCGCATGCGACCTCACCACAATGTGCCAAGCAGCCCCCCCTACCGAGGCGAGCAGACGACAGCAACCAAGCGGCCAGAGGTCTCCTGACCACAGCGCGCGATCCAGGCTCTTGCGCTCGGGTCTTGCCGAGCAAGACACACGCCCCATGTTCTCTACTATGGGAGCATAGCGCCGCAATGCAAATCACATGTGATGGGACAGTGCCCTCTATGCTCGCGGGCTGAACTATGCGCCACCTGGCGCGCCTGGCCTCCTATGCCAGGACGGCCCGATTGGGTTGCAGGATGGGGATGAACCCTAGAATGCTACCTGGGGAAGCGTTAGCACCCACCAGAGCCAACGGGGACCTTCGAGCCTCGGGCCAACGCGGTTCCAGCCGTTCTCCTTGTCCCGGCTGTGCCCGCCCCAGCACGACGCCCCACGAACCACGGGACTCTTGCGTACGATGGATCGAGAGGTTCCTACGACTCGGTGCGGACACCGCGGTCGCTCGGTCACGATCCCAACCCTCGGGAAGTCGAGGCGCTCGGAGGCGTGAGCGCCGCCGCCGGCGGTTGGCCTACAGCCGCCAGTCAGCCTGCGACCGACGGCGAGGGCGCAGCAAAGGAGTTTGCAGACAGATCCAGGCGGCTCGAGCACCGTCGATCCCGAGGGCAGTCCACCGATACGCGTCTCCCCGGTGGCCAACCTTCACGATGCTGACCACGAAGACAACACCTGGACCGAGCACACACCTCGGTAGCCGCCACAGAGAATGCGGCACTCGGCCTTTCCGGAGAGCTTCCGGCAGCCAACCGGGCGCGGGTTCTCGGCAAGGGCGAGGATCGTCTCGACGATGCGTTGCCGGTCCTTCTTCAGGCCGACGGCTCGAGTTTCTTCCGAGCCGACAGCTTGATCAGGACCTCACATCTTGCCACGCCGCCGCAGCTCCTTGACGACGCCCTCAAACGGGAGGTTCGGCTCGGAAGCCACTCGTCAAGCGCGCTGAGATCCTCGGCGTCTTCGAGAAGCGAGAGCTTGACGGCTTCGTGTACGAGATCGGACATCGTCTGGTCGGTATCGTCCAACTTGAGCCGTAGCGCCCAATAGACCGCCGGATTCAGATACACGGTGGCTCGCTTCTGCGTTGTCTCCACGGATGCCCCCTAGTCCTTTGTCGCTTTGGCGTCAAGCTGTCCGACTACCTCGGCTGGCGGAGCGGCCCGACGTTCAGGACGTTCTTGGCCTCCGCCCATCCTCTGCGCGCAGTGAGAACCCCCAAGCGCAGAAACTCGAAGTGCTCGGGGGCGTGAGCGTCGGAGCCGATCGAAAGCTTGCACCCCGCCCCGATCGCGCGGCGGACAAGCTCCGCAGAGAGGTCGAGGCGGATGGGGTTGGCGTTGATTTCGAGCGCGGTGCCTGTCTTCGCGGCAGCGGCGAACACAGCGTCCCAATCGGCGTCGCACGGCGGCCGCTCGCCGATCTTCCGGCCGGTCGGGTGTGCGAGGATGTCGACGTGTTCGTTCTCGCAAGCTCGCTGCAGGCGAGCCGTCATCTCGTCCTTCGTCAAACGGAAGTGGGAGTGGACGGCGGCCACGACGACGTCGAGCGCCGCAAGGACCTCGTCCGGAAGGTCGAGCGAGCCGTCGGGCTGAACGTTGACCTCGATGCCCGTCAGGACGTGGAACCCTCGTAGCGTCTTGTTGAGCTTACCGATCGCATCGATCTGACCGGCAACGTCGTCGACGTTAAGTCCGCCGATGACCTCCGCAAATCGGGTGTGGTCAGTGATCGCGATGTACTTGAGCCCGCGCGCTCGAGCTGCGGCGACCATGTCGGCGATCGACGCGAGTCCGTCCGAAGCCTGGGTGTGGACGTGGAGGTCGCCCTGCAGGTCGGCCAGCTCGACGAGGCGGGGGAGGCCGCCGCGCCGATTTCGAGCCGCCGCTTTGGCAGCGGCCTCGATCTCCCCGGCGTCCTCGCGCAGCTCGGGCGGAATGAAACCGAGGCCGAGGGCGCGGTAGACGCCCGCTTCGTCCTCGCCGGCCAGCGGCTTGTCGTCCGCATCGTAGAGCCCGTACTCGTTCAGCTTCCAACCTCGCGCGACGGCGAGCTTCCGAAGCGCAATGTTGTGCGCCTTTGAGCCGGTGAAGTATTGGAGCGCCGCGCCAAACGACTCGGAGGGGACGACGCGCAGGTCCACCTGAACGCCGTTGCCGAGCCGCACCGACGCCTTGGTGTCGCCGCGCGAGAGGATCTCCGCCACCTCCGGCAACGCGAGGAACGCGGCGACCGCAGACGTGGGTTCCGCGCTGACGGCGAGGATATCGAGATCCCCGATTGTCTCTCGGCCGCGACGCACCGACCCGGCGTACTCGACCCGCTCGAACAGGCCGGTGGACCGCAGCTCGGCCACGAGCTCCTCGGCGAGCCGCAACGCAGCGAAGAGCAGCATCCGTTCGACTGCGCCGCGGGTTTCCGCCAGCCCGCGCAGGATCCTCGCCTCGGTCTTCTCCCCGAGCCCTTTCACGGTGCGGATCCTGCCCGCGCGGGCAGCCTGCTCCAGGTCGTCGAGCGTCTTGACGCCCAGGGCCTCGTAGAGAAGCTTGGCTGTCTTGGGCCCGACGCCGTCGACGCGGGTGAGGGTATGAAGGTCGATGGGAAGCTTCGCCTTCAGTTCGTCGTGGTACTTCAGGCGCCCCGTCTCGACGATCTCGGCGATCTTCTTCGCGATCGCCTCGCCGATGCCGGGAAGCTCAGCGTGGGTTCCGTCCGCAACGAGGTCCTCGATCGGCTCGGCCAGCGCTTCGACGACCTCGGCGGCGCGGCGGTAGGCGCGCGGCTTGAACTGGACGCCCTCGAGGTCGAGGCGGTCGGCGATCTCATGCAGAATCCGGGCAACCAGTTCGTTCTTCACGGGGTCTCCTCCTCTTCCCCTAGCCCACCGGACAACCTTGCCTCCCAGAGCCGGCAAACCGCGCCCAAGGGCCGCGCCCTCTGACCATGACCTCATTCTCTCCAGGTCGCCGCCTCCAGCCAAGCTCCCCTTGTGGAGGATTTGACCATCGTCTACCGTTGCCCTATGGCAGAGCGTGAGCGCTATGGCAGTCGTGCTGCGGGGATCTACGGAGCCCTGATCGATCCGGTTCTCCGCTCCCTCCGTCCAAGGATCGTGCGGATCTGCCGGGAAGAAGGCGTCGCGAGCGCCCTCGACATCGCGTGTGCCACGGGGGCGCAGTGTCGCCGGCTTGCCCGCATGGGAATCCAAGTGACCGGCGTCGACTTGTCGGAGGCCATGATCGCCGCGGCTCGCCGGAGAGGCGGCCCTGGAGCCGAGTACATCCGCGCATCGGCCTTCGACCTCCCGTTTCCCGATGCGTCGTTTGACGCAGCGATCCTGTCCCTCGCACTTCACGAGCATCCGGAGAACGAGAGAGCATCCATGCTAGGCCAGGCGCTACGCGTACTCCGACCGGGCGGTGTCCTCGTGGTCGCCGACTACGCGTGCCCGAATCGCACGGCGCTCCACCTTCCGTGGGCGATTGTCCGGCTCGTCGAGACCTGCGCGGGTCCGGAGCATCGCGCGGGGTTCGCCGACTTCGTCCACCGTGGGTCGCTTGCGGGCCTCCTTGTCCGTCATGGTCTCTCATGCTCTCGGACGGCACGAGCCGTCTTCGGGACAATCGGCATTTCCGTCATTCGCCGGCCCACGGAATCCTCGCGCGGTCCGGGCCCAATTGACCCCACGGCATCGAACGTGCTAGACCTGTAGGCTTGGGGCCGAACGGAGGGCGGTCGGCCCTCGCAGGAATCGTGGGAAGGAGGAAGGGATGGAGCGCATCCTTCGCGTCAACATGACCAGTCGGACGGCGACATTCGAGCCGATGCCGGAGGCGTACCGAAACCGAGCAGGACGATGGCTGACGTCGAGCGTGGTCCACGACGAGGTTCCAGCAACCTGTCACCCACTCGGACCGAGCAACAAGGTCGTCTTCTCGCCGGGGATTGTGACCGGCACGGCGTCCCCGACGTCGTCTCGCATCTCGGTGGGCGGGAAGTCGCCGCTGACCGGCGGGATCAAAGAGTCGAACGCCGGGACCGGCTGGGGGCGGCGCCTCGCACGCCTCGGGATCCGGGCGATCGTCGTCGAGGGCCAGCCCAAGGAGAAGGGGTTCTGGCTCCTCAAGGTTGACGTGAAGGGCGCGACCCTCGAGCCCGCCGACGCGTGGGCCGGGAAGCGCTTGTCCGAGGTCTATCCTGCGCTCTTCGCTCGTTTCGGCGGCAAGGCGAAGGTCGACATCTGCGCAATCGGCGCAGCCGGGGAGTTCCGCATGGCCGCCGCCGGCGTTTGCTTCAACGACCAGGAAGGCCGCCCGAGCCGGTACGCCGGTCGAGGAGGTCTCGGCGCGGTGCTCGGAAGCAAGGGTTTGAAGGCGATCGTCGTCGACGACACGGGCGCCAAGGAGATTCCGCTGGCCGACAAGGCCGCGTTCGATCAGGGGCGCAGGAAGCTCGGCGCCGCGCTCGGCGAGCACGCAATCACGAAGCCGAAGGGTGCGCTCAACAGCTACGGCACCGCCGTGCTGGTGAACATCCTGAACGAGGCCGGCGGGCTGCCGACCCGCAACTTCCGTGAGGGCCGCTTCGAAGGGGCGGCGAAGATCGCCGGCGAGGCGATCTTTGCGGGCAACAAGGAGCGCACGGGCGCGGAGCTGTACAACCACGCCTGCTCGCCCGGGTGCGTGATCTGCTGCTCGAACACGTGGCATCGCCCGGACGGAAACGAGCACACGTCGTGCATCGAGTACGAGTCCGACTGGGCATTCGGCGCGGACTGCGGGATCGACAACCTCGATCACATCGCCGAGCTGAACCTCCTGTGCAACGACTACGGGCTCGACACCATCGAGACCGGCGGCACGCTCGCTGTCGCGGCGGACGGCGGCCTGTGGCGGTTCGGCGACGGGAAGCGCGCCATCGAACTCCTGCACGAAATCGGGAAGGGAACGCCCCTCGGCCGCATTCTCGGGAACGGCGCCGTCGTCACCGGGCGGGCGTTCGGCGTGGCCCGCGTGCCGCACGTGAAGGGCCAGAACATGCCGGCCTACGAGCCCCGGGCCATCAAGGGAATCGGGATGACGTACGCCGTCTCAACCATGGGCGCCGACCACACCTCGGGGTACACGATCGCTCCGGAGATCCTCGGGGTCTCAGGAAAGCTGGATCCGCTCAACCCGGACAAAGCCGAGCTGGCGCGCAACTTCCAGTACGCCACGGGATTCCTCGATACGACCGGCCACTGCCTGTTCATCGCGTTCGCGATTCTCGACATCGCCTCGGGGTTCGAGGGAACCGTCGAGGAGTGCAACGGCGTCCTCGGGACGACGTGGACGATGAACGACGTGGCCCGAATCGGGAAGGAGGTCCTCAACCTCGAGCGCGATTTCAACCGCAGAGCAGGATTCACGGCTCTCGACGACCGGCTGCCGGAGTTCATGCGAGTCGAATCCCTACCGCCCCACAACACGGTCTGGGATATCGCGGACGACGAACTCGATCGGGTGTTTGCACCCTAGGGGAGATTGGGCGGCCGCCGCAGGCGGCCGCCTTTCCACATGATCGACGTTCACCTCTACGGGAAGCTCCGCCGGTTCGCTTCGAACGGAAGCCCGGACTCCGACTCCGTGGTTTCCATGCCCCATCGGGAGGGGGACACGGTCGGCTCCGTGGTTGCTCGCCTCGGAATCCCGGAAGCCGACCTCGGCGCGAACCTGTTCGTCGACGGCCACTACGCCGACCGACGAACGCCCGTTGCGGACGGCGCACGGCTCGGGCTCTTCCCCGACGACATGCAGCTCCTCTACAAGTGGTACTTCCGGCCCAAGGAGGAGGGCTCGTGAACGTCGAGGTGCGGCTTCACGCAACCCTGACCGCCGCGCGACCGGGACTCCGCGCCGGCGAACCGTTCCCCGTCGAGCTCCCTGAAGGTGCCGCGGTCTCCGACCTCGTCCTGACGGTGGCTCTCGTGCCCAAAGAGGTCCACCTCGTCATGGTCAACGGGCGTATCGTCCATGACCGGGCCACTCGGCTTGAGGACGGAGACCGTGTCGGCCTCTTCCCTCCGGTGGGAGGCGGGTGACGGTCCCTGGAGGTGTTGGGATAGAATGACGTCGGGCAACGGAGGGACCATGAAGATCGCCATCGTTGGAGCCGGAGGGCACGGGGGCGCGGTCCTCGATTGCTTGTCGGTGATGCACGGAACCGCTCTAGAAGCTTCTTTCTACGATGATGCGCCCGAGCGCCGTTCCGTCTTCGGCGTTCCGATCGCGGGTCCCGTGTCGCTTCTCCTGGCTGATGACTCCGCGAAGCTTGTCTTCGTCGCCATCGGAGACAACCGGCGCCGGCAGGAGGTCACTCGACTTCTGGTGAAGGCCGGCAAATCGCTCGTGACCATCGTGCATCCGTTCACGGCCATCTCCCCGCGCGCCCACATCGGAGCCGGGACGATCGCCGTCGCCGGAACGGTCGCGAACGCCGGCGCCTGCGTCGGCGACGGCGTGATCCTCAACACCCACTGCTCCGTAGGCCACGACTGCGTTGTCGAGGACTACGCCCAGGTCGCTCCGGGAGTGAACCTCGGAGGTGGTGCGATCCTCGAGGAAGGCGCGTTCCTCGGAATCGGCGCCAAGGTTGCTCCGCTGGTCTCCGTCGGCGCATGGGCCGTGGTCGGAGCGGGATCCGTCGTCCTCGAGGACCTGGCCCCCGGCTGCTTCGCGTACGGCGCTCCGGCCAAGGTCATCCGCTCAATCGAAACCCAGCCGCCAGGTTGACGCAGCCGTTCGGCTCGCGGGAGGGGACGGTGCGAGGACTGGAACGGGCGAGGGCGCTTGGCTTCTCCGTCGTGGACGGTCTGCGTGGGTCGCCGGTCCGTCGCCAGATTGCTGAACTCGACGCGGTCGATCGCATGGCGCCGGCCGAGAGGCTCCGCTGGCAGAGGGAACGGCTCGCAGAGATCCTTGCCCACGCGCGCGATACGACGCCCTTCTACCACGATCGGATCCCACCCCGCGTCGACGCGCAGACCGCGCCCGAAGTGCTCGGCAGTCTCCCGATCATCGACAAGCGATTGATCAAGGATCGGTTCGACGAATTCGTCTCGGCCGCGTTCCGGCGCGTTGCGCTCGTCGAAGGGCACACGAACGGATCGACCGGCGCGCCGTTCGCGTTCTACATGAATCGCAGACGTCGAGACCGCGTGCGCGCCGAGACGCTCTTCTTCGGACGATGGACCGGCTATCGGGTTGGTGAACCCCACGTCTTTCTGCGCCTCCTTTTCTGGCATCCGAAGCCCGTCGTCGCGCGCCTTCTCGAGAACCAGCTCATCCTCGAGCCGCGCGGCCTCGGAAGCGTCGAGATCGATCGTCTTCTCCGCCGGATCAGGCGATCCAAGGCCGTGACGCTCATCGGATACCCGTCCGTCCTCGCCCTCCTAGCACGGCGTCGCCTCGAGGCGGGAGGGCCGGAATCGCTTCCGATGCGGTCGGCGATCTCTATTGGCGAGATCCTCCTGCCTGGGGCTCGCGAGACGATCGAGCGCGGCTTCGGCTGCCCCGTCTTTGAGCGGTACAGCGCAACCGAAGTCGGATACATCGCCCACGACTGCGAGCACCACAGGCTCCACATGAACGTCGGCAGCCTGTGGTTCGAGCTTCTTCCCCCGGACTCCGGCACGGTCGAGGCGCAGTCCAGCGAGCGGAGGATCGTCGTCACCGACCTCTTCAACTACGGGATGCCCTTCCTCCGGTACGAGCTTGCCGATCGGGTACGTCCCGACGAGGGCGCCTGCTCGTGCGGCCGGACCTCGCCGCTTCTTCGCTCGGTCCTGGGGCGCGTCTCGGACCGGATCACGCTTCCGGACAGGCGGGACATCGAAGCGACCGGGCTCGGAGGCATCTTCTACGACCTCTCAGCGATCCGGCAGTTCCAGCTCGTTCAGACCGCGCCCGATCGCTACGCCATCGTCGTCGTCCCCGAGCCGACGTTCGACGACGAGACCCGACGCACGATTCTCCGCCGCGCCCACGCGCTGTTCGGCGATCGGGCGACCCTCGAGCTGTCCCTCGTGGAGCGCATCGCACCTCTCCCGGCCGGGAAGCACGCCTACATCCTGTCGACCGTCGATCGACGCGGCGAGAGTTCCCCGCTGTGACCCTCCCACCGCTCCGAGGAACACGAAGCGCAGCGAGTGAACCCAAAGGCCTTCGACGTCCACTCATAGTCAGACAACGCAATTGGAGGGGTCGAATGGAGGGCGCGGCGTGAAGACGGACGAAGCGTTGTTGCGCGCCGTCGCTCGCGGAGACCGAGTCGCGTTCCGCGAGCTGTACGAACGCCACGCCGACCGGATCTTCCGGTTCGCGCTCTCGCTTCTGCGAGCCCCCCATCTGGCGGAGGAGGTGCTCCAAGAGACGATGGTCGCTGTCTGGAAGAATGCGGACAGGTTCAGGGGCGCGTCGAAGGCGACGACGTGGATCCTCGGAATCGCGAAAAACCAGGCCTACGCCCTCCTGCGTCGCGAGAAGCGTGGAGAGCGAACCCCCGAGGACCCGGTCGCCGAGCCTGATCCGGCCGAGACCACCGAGCTCTGCGTTCGGGTCGAAGATGCCGTCGCGACCCTCCCACCTCATCTACGCGAGGTGCTGCATCTCGTGTTCTACGAGGAGATGACCCTCGGCGAGGCGGCCGATGTGCTCGGGATCCCCGAAGGAACGGTCAAGTCGCGGATGTTCCACGCGAGGAAGGCGCTTGCCAAGGTGCTGACATGATGACCTGCGAATGGGTTCTCGAAGTCCTTCCCTGGTACGCGGTCGGCAAGTTGAGGCCGGACGACGCCGCCGCGGTCGCCGAGCACCTGAGAGGCTGCGACGCGTGCCGCCTGGAGCTTGCTGAGGTCCTCCGATTGCGGCACGGACTCGGAGGCGACGCCGGCTTGTCGGGTTCCGTCCGGGAACGAGTGTGGAGGCACGTCACGCTCGAAGCGGGAATCCGCGACGAGGCGCGTATCGACGTGGGGTCGTTCGCCATTGGGTTCCGGCTTGGGCTCAACGCGCAACGCTCGGCGCCGGTTCGCGCCAGCCTCCGCGTGATGGGACAAGAGGTGCGCATCGTCGGGCGCAAGCGCGACAAGACTCCAAGATCGGAGGAGAAGCCGTGACGGACCCGCGCGTCGCCGCGGGGCGCACGCCGTTCGACGTCTTGCGCGCCACGGGAATGACGGAGGGTGCCGCGTCGCGTGCGGCCGCACACTGCAACGGGCGCTTCACCTACGCGGACGCGATGAACCTTGCGGCGTTCTACGAGCGCCTTGTCGACGGCGGGATCCCAGCGACGGCGGCGGACGCGATTGCCGCTGCTCAGTCGCCGAGCGGCACAAGCCGCCCGCACGATCAGGCCGACGCCGTGGTGTCGTTCGTCGAGCAGGCACGGCAACAGGGGATGAACTCGGAGGCGGCGGTCGCGGCCGCGGTGACTCGCTGGACAGGCCGTTCCGAGATCGCGCTTCCGGCAGGAGACTGCGTCTCCCCGCCCCGGCGCTCTCGGGCGGACATCCCCGCGCGCGAATCCATTCCTACAACGGAGAGAAAGGGGAGGAGCATGACCGATCACGAGAAGCGAAACGGCGTGGAGGCCGAGCGCGCGAAGCTTGAGAAGGAGCGGGAGCGCCTCGAGAAGGAGCGAGAGCGTCTCGAGCAAGAGCGGGAGAAGCTCGAGAAGCTCCAGGAGGAGATGGAGGCGCGCATCGAGCGCCAGGAGGAACGACTCGAGGAGATGGAGAACGAGCTCGACGCTCGTGAGGAAGAGCTGGACGGGCGCGAGGAGGAGTTGGAGGAGCTGGAGGTCGAGGGCGCCGAAGGGATTCGCGAAGTGCTCGACGTCGTCTCCGAGCGAATCCCGAACCTCATGCGCGGCATTCAGGAGACGGTCTACTCGCCGGAGAACCTGAAGAAGACGTCCGACGCTCTCGTGGGGTTCTTCAAGAACCTCGTCGATGCGGGAATGGACTCCTATGAGGCGACGGAAATGACGAAGATGCAGATGCTGGTCATGCAGAAGCAGGGGTTCCTCACGGCTGAGCCGCTCCAGCACCTCACTCGCTTCCGTCCCGGCCGCCGGCCGCGCCCCGCAGCACCGGCCGCGCCCGCGGGACCGGCCGAACCCGCAGAACCCGCGGAGCCCAAGGAGCCCACGGAGGAGGACGCAGTCTAGCCACACGAGGTTGAGGAAACCCACCGCGTCGACCGAATCCGCGCCCTTGCCTCACGGCGGCGCGGATTCGTCGTTCCGCGAGTCGCGTGGTGCCGTGCGGAACGCGCCTCGCGCGATGACCGCACCGAGGGAGACGAGGACGGCGCCGCCCGCAAGCTCCCAGCTCCAGGCGACGCCGAGAACAGCCATCGCGAAGCCTGCCGAGACGACCGGAATGAGATTCGACAGGGCGCCGAGGGCCGGGACATCGCCGTCCCTCATCGCGAGGTCCCATAGCCAGTACGCGAGCGACGTGGGAAGACACGCCATGTAGAGGACAACGAGCGCCGTCGGCGGGTCGACGCGCACCGCCGCCCAGTCCGCCCTGCCGACACCGGCCATGATGAGGCCCGCCGCGATCAGAAAGAGCCCGATCGCCCCACTGGGAACCGTCTGCCGATGCACCCGCACGAGGACCGAATACAGCCCCCATGCCACCCCGGCAACAAGGCCCAGTCCAAGCGAGAGTGACGGGGTCTGGAACACTGCGGCCAGTCCCCGGAGGCCGCCGACGTTCGTCGACGCCGCCAGGGCGATTCCGCAGAGCGCGAGGAGGGATCCAAGGACGAGGAGCCATCCGCGAGGCCGCTCGCGCAGAAGTAGGACGGCGAACACCAGGATCATCGTCGGCCAGAGGTAGTTCGCGAGGCCGGCGGCGATCGCCTCGACGCGCGTCGTCGCGAACCCGACGGCGCAGTACATCGCAACCATGTAGAGGACGAACAGCGGCCCCGCGTAGGCAAGGTGTCGGGTGGAGAGGCGGCGCACCCACCCGAGTCCCCGATGGCGCACGCTCGTCCCAACAAGGAGCAGCACGCCGCCCGCCAGAAGCACGACGGCCGCGCCCGGAAAGGCGCCGAGCCGCTCCATCACGACGCGGGACGCTCCGACCGTTGTGGACCAGATCGCCATCGCCAGGAGCCCGAGGCCGGTCGCCGTCCGAACGCTTCCCGCACGCATGCCGCATTCTAGCGGGTCGCGGCGCTTCGTCCCTCACGACTCCCTCGGGTATTCTGACGCGCCATGACAGGCACCGCTGCCGACGTGTTCGACCGGATCCGCAGAGCTTGCCGCGACGTAGCGGAGGCGGCGCGCTTCGTCCGCATCGATGGGGCCGCCCTCACCCACTACGTCGAGCAGCTGAACGCCCCGCGGCTCTCACCCCCCGAGTACGATCGCGACGCGCACTTCCTCGGGAGCCCGGCGGACACCGTCGCCTACGTCGTGACCCTCGACGCCGTCAATTTCGGCTCGGGCTACTTTCCGCACCTTGCGAAGCGCCCGGACCGATCGGGGTACTTCACCATCGCAATGGCTCTCGCCGACCGCTTCCGTCGACGCGGCTCGTTCGCGGCCGAGGAACTCGCCGCCGTGACCGGATCGTCGTGCGCCGACTTGTTCGGCCAAGACCTGCGAGATCCTGTCGTCGCTGAACTGATGGGCCTCTTCGCGCGTGCGTGGAACGACCTCGGACGCGATCTCATCGAGCGGTTCGGCGGATCGTACACGCGCCTCGTCGAGGCCGCCGACGGCTCCGCCGCACGCCTGGTCGAGATTCTCGACGCACAGCCGTTCTTCCACGACGTGGCGTCATACGACGGCCGCGACGTTCCGTTCTACAAGCGAGCCCAGATCCTCGCTTCGGACCTCGCCCTCGCTCTGCCGGGCGAAGACTGGGGCCGGTTTGACGACCTCGGCCGGCTCACGATCTTCGCCGACAACCTTGTCCCGCACGTTCTGCGCGTCGACGGCATCCTCACCGTGGACCCGGATCTCGCCGCGCGGATCGAACGAGAAGAGCTCCTCGACGCGGGTTCGACGGAGGAGGTTGAGATCCGGGCCTGCGCCGTCCACGCCGTCGAGCGGCTTGTCGGTCTGCTCCGTGCTCGCGGGCAAGCGGCCACAGCGCGCGACCTCGATGTCTACCTCTGGACGCGGGGGCAGGCCGCCTCGTACAAGGCAACGGCGCGCCGCCATCGAACCCGTTCGGTCTACTACTGACGCGGTCCGTCCGCGGCGTCGCCCACCGTCGCAAGGTCGCGAATCCGTTCGATCACGCTCGGACCGATTCCGGCGACGGCATCGAGGTCCTCAATTCGCGCAAACGGACCGTGCAGTTCTCGGTACGCAACGATCCTCGCCGCAAGTGCCTCTCCGATCCCGGGCAGGGCCGCGAGGCCGTCCGCGTCCGCCAGATTGACGTTCACTTTCGACGCGTCGCGGAGGCTGGGCGCGATGACGCGGACCTCGGAGAACACAAACGACGTGCGAGAGTCCGGCGCACGGCTTGCAGGCCCCGGGCGAAGGACAAGTGCCCCCGCAGCCAGAAGGCCTATCCCAACAAGGACGACGACTCCCCGCTGCCGCTCGCGTATCCCAGGATCCATGGCCCCTCTTCTCGCACGTCTTCTCTGTTCTTGTATCCTCTTTTCTGAGCGCAAGGCAAGTGAGAGGCCCGACGCGAAGGCTGGCGGAGGGATCGCGCAAACGTGCCTGAGCTAGCTCTCTCGATCGAGGCGCTCTTCCCAGAGCTTGAGTTTCTCGAGGAGGGAGTACTCGGTCATGTCGAGGTGGATCGGGGTGATCGACACGTATCCCGCGGCCGTCGCCCCGAGGTCCGTCCCGTCCTCCTCCCCCACGGTCAGCGGATCGCCGGTGACCCAGTAGTACTCGCGGCCGTGCGGATCCTTCCCCGTCACGAGGTAGTTCGAGTACGCCTCGCCACCGAGCCGGGTCATCTTCACACGAAGCGCCCGTCCGGCGGGTGCGTAGGGCACGTTGACGTTGAGGAGGATCCCGGGCGGAAGAGGCTCCCCCTCGAGCAGGTACGCGGCCAGTCGCTTCACGAATTCGGCGGCGCGCCCGTAGTCGAGGTCGTCGCTGGGGGCCCGTACGGTGTCGTAGGAGACCGCCACGGAGGCGACGCCCATCCGTACGCCCTCCATCGCCGCGGCCACCGTCCCCGAGTACGAGACGTCACGACCGAGGTTGAGTCCCGAGTTGATCCCGGAAACGATCAGATCAGGCTTCTTGTCGAGAAGGCCGAGGAGCGCCAAGGAGACGCAGTCCGACGGGGTTCCGCTCGTGGCATACCCGATGCTCCCGTCGAGGAGCGGCACGCGATCCACGCGCAACGGCTTGTGGAACGTGCGCGTGCGACTTGCCGCCGACCAATTCCGATCGGGCGCGAAGACCTCCACGCGCCCGAGCGGCGCGAGCGCCGCCCGCAGAGCGACCAACCCAGGAGCGGCGATGCCGTCGTCATTCGTGACCAGGATGGTCTTGGCGGCGGGCTCAGGGCTCATGGCGATGCAGCCTCCTCCGGCGTGCCCAGACGGTAGAAGAGAAGCTGGTTGTCTCCGTATCGGCGCCGATCCACCAACCCAAGGCGCCCGAAGACCGAGGCCAGCGACTCGAGTTCGTGGATCTCCGCGATCACGACCGGGTCGTCCGTCAGGAGTCGCCCGTCGGCGAGTCGGTCGAGCGTCATCGGGGCGAGCCCCTGGTGGTACGGCGGGCCGACAAAGACGAGGTCGAACCTCCGCCCGACACGAGCCAATCGGTCGAGGACCTCGAGGCACTCGCCTTCGACCACCTCACCTGCGGAGAGGAAGTCGAGCGTGTCGAGGTTTCTGCGCGCGATGCCACACGCCTCGGGGGAACGATCGACGAACGTGCACGACCGCGCCCCGCGCGACAGGGCCTCCAGGCCGACGCTCCCCGTCCCGCAGTACAGGTCGAGGAACGCCGCATTCGGGATGAAGTCCGCCACGATGTTGAACAGGGCGCCGCGGACGAAGTCGCGCATCGGTCGGATCCCGGGCTCATCCCATTCGACCAGCCGGCGACCCCCTTTGGCCCCTCCGATGATGCGCATCTGTCCTCCTTGCGGCCTCCGGGATCCCGTAAGCTAGGATCCGCACGCGCGTTCGGCCGCGGGACGAGAAGAAGCATAAGAGAGGGGACACGACCGATCAACTCATGCGGACCTGCGAAGCCACTCACCTCGCCTTCGACCTCGACTTCACGCTCTCCACGTACCCGCTGACGACGTCGCAGGTCATCGCCGAGACCCTCGCCCGCTGCGGGCTTGACGCCGCAGTCTTCGGCTCTGCGAATGAGCTGGCGCTCGACTACGACAGGCTCTGGCAGGAACTCGAAGTCGGGGCGACGTCGGCGGACGAGCTGCGCTTGGCGATCTGGACCCGCATGGTCTGCGGCCGGGACCTCGCCCCGTCGTTGGCCGCGCCGATCGCGCGCGCCTACGGGGACGTTCGACGCGAGAGCGGCGTCCGGTTCGTCGAGGGGGTTCCTGAGGCACTCGAGATCCTCCGCCGTCGCGGGTATCGCCTCGGACTCCTGACCAACGGCCTCTCTGAAGTGCAGTGGGACAAGATCCACGCTCTCGACCTTGCCCGCCGCGTGGACGTGATCGTCGTCGGAGGGGACATCGGGTTCTACAAGCCTGATGAGCGAGCGTTCGCCGCGCTGCTCGGCCGCCTCGGCGCCCGCTCCGCAGACGCCCTCTTTGTCGGCGACTCCTACGAAGCCGATATCGTCGGCGCTCACCACGCCGGCATGCGGACGGCGTGGGTCTCTGCCGACGGCGCGTCCCATCCCGGCGCCGTCACTCCGGACTACGTGTTCGCCTCCGCCGCGCAGGTCCTGGAGATCCTGCCATGACCTACAAGCACTCCACCGCCCTCGGAGTTCTCCTTGCCGCCGCCCTCATCACCATCGTCCTCTCCACCTCCGGCGCACAGCCGGCCGAGCTTCCGCGCGTCATGCCGTCGTTCAACCAGGCGTACACCGTAGGTCCCGACGCCTGGGGCCGTGCCCCGCTCGGCACCGGGGCTTGCCCCGACCAGATCGCAACCACAGGGTGTCTTGTCTCGGCCTTTGCGTGCGTCCTCGCCTACTACGGCATCACCGTCGAGGTGCCGGCGATCGACTCCTGGACGGGACGCTCGGAGGTCGGTATGAACCCGGGCGTTCTCAACGACTGGCTCAGGACGCACAACGGGTACGGGCAGTGCTCCGAGGACCCCGCCGGGAACTGCTGCCTTGAGTGGGAGTATCTGCCCGAGGGGGTCGAGGTCACGTTCCATACGAACCACAGCGACGACGGGGTCAGTTCCGTTGCCGCCGTGGTGATCGATCACGCCCTCCGAGAAGGCCACCCCATCATCGCCGGCGTCCACTGGGGACTCACGTGCCGCGGCGGGCTACCCCAGAACGAGGACTGCCACTGGGTCGTGCTAACCGAGAAGGTCGGAGGCACGTACGCCATCGTCGATCCGTACAACCCGAGGGGAACCAGCTCCTCCGGAGTCCGGACGACCCTGGCCGCCGGAGTCAAAGGCTCCTACGTCATCGATCGCTTCGTGGTCGTTACCCCCGCCGCCCCGAAGCCCGCCCCGGTCGTGTCGGCGCCGGTCGTCGCGAAGAAACCCTCCGAGCCGGCGGCCCCGGGCGCGGTGGCATCCGTCCTCGTCCTGCTCACCGCCATCGCCGTCATCGTCGTCGCGGTCTTCGCCACCGAGGCGCACCGCTAGGCGGCGCCTCTACGCGCCGCCCCAGACGACGGCCGCCGCGCCGACGAGGATCGAGTAGATGCCGAAGACCCAGAACTGCCCGCGTGCGACGACGCTGAGCAACACGCGTGCTGCGCCGAGGCCGATCAGAAAGGCCGCTCCGGCGCCGAGAAGAACCCCATACCACTCGACGTGACCGAGCCCTCCCGATGCCCCCATCTCGGCAAGGTTTAGGACGGCGGCCCCGACGAGGGCGGGAATCGAGAGAAGGAACGAGAACCGCACGGCCTTCCCCGAATCGATCCCTCGAAGAACACCCGCGCTGATCGTCAACCCGCTGCGCGAGAACCCCGGCAAGAGAGAGGCCGCCTGCGCTGCGCCGATGACCACGGCGTCGACGAACGCAGGCAACCTTTTCCGTGAGCGACGAGCGGCGCGGTCGACGAAGAGGAGCAGAAGGCCGACCACGAGCCACCCGATCCCCATCAGGCGGAGCGAGGCGAACGCCTCGTCGATCCGTCCCCGCGCAAGGAACCCGACGACGACGATCGGGATCGTGGCCACGATGAGGAACCCGATCTCCTTCCGTCGCTCGAGAGTCCCGCGATGGGTGAGCGCGCGGAAGAGGTCGGCGATGTCGCTTCGGAAAACGACGATCACCGCCGCCACCGTGCCCAAGTGCAGGCACGTCTCGAGAAGAACCCCCGGCGGGTCAAAGCCGAGAAGCCACTCGACGAGGGCCAGGTGACCCGAGCTCGAGACCGGGAGGAACTCGGTCACTCCTTGGACGATCCCGAGGAGGAGGTACTGGATCACGATCGCCTCCGGGGACTGCAATGCAACGTCAACGAGTCCAGCGAGCACGCATCGACGCACGCACCGCACTTGATGCAGTTGTGATCGTCATGATCGTGGTGCGGCTCGATCCCCATCGGGCAAGCCTTCTCGCACGCACCGCACCCTGTGCACGTCGTCCGATTCCACCGGAGGTGCAGCAGACTCACCCGGTTGAAGAACGAGAGAATCCCGCCCATCGGACAGAGGTACCTGCACCAGAAGCGGGCGACGAGGACCATCCCGACGATGGTCGCCCCAAGCGTCGCCATGTGCACGAGGAACGGCCGATTCACTCGAGCGACGCCGAGAATGAGGTAGGGGATCGACGACTCGAGGGATGCGGCCGGGCACAGCTTGCAGAAGACGGTGTCCGCGAGCGCCCACGCGCCGACCAGGGTTCCGATCAGGACGGCGTACTTCCCATACGACGCGGTCTTTCGAATCCGCCGCTTCCGAAAGGAGAGGAGGTCGTTGATCGTCCCGAACGGGCAGAACCAGCCACAGAACCCGCGCCCCGCCGCGAGGCCGTAGGCGAGGATCGCCCCGATCCCGAAGAACGGGAAGGTCCCGAAGACGATCATGTTCTGGAGGAGTCCGACGGGACACACGGTGATCGCCCACGGGCAAGCGTAGCAGTGAAGCCCCGGGAACAGGATGTGGGTCATCCCGATCCCCGTGACCCCCAGCAGGCCGAGAGCCGCGCCACCGCCCTGGGTGATGCGCCGCCAACCGGACAGCCTCATGCGCCCTCCTCGAGCAGGAGAATCAGCCGGCTCTCCAGGTCCTCGATCCCGAACAGGAGGCGATCCACGCCGACGCGGACGATCGCGGGAACCACGGTTCGGCCGGACTGAATCACCCCATACCGCCTCGCGAGCTCCGGCTCGCGCTCGACGTCGACGAAGCGGTAGCCGACTCGCGCGTTCAGCGCGCCCATTTGCTCGACGAGGGCTTCCGCAAACGGACAGGATCGGCACCACGGAGCGTAGAAGACAAGCAAGTCGACGGGTTCGGAGATCGCTCGGACGCGAGCCGTCTCCTGCGCGGTGAGGTGCGGTGCGCGCGCGGCGGACTCTTCAATCCCGACGCACGACGTGCACAACACCGCGGCGATGCTCTGGGCCTGCTCGTGCTGCCCGAGGACCACGCCGTAGGCGAGCCCGGCGCCGGTTGCGAGCAGCAGCACCGCGTAGAGCGGCCAACGCACGCCCAACGACCGCGTCATCTGAGCGGCGACGACGGCCAGAACGGCGACGAACGCCGCAACGGCATACGGAATCCAGGAGCGGGTTGCGGCCCGACCGACGGGTTGGGCTTGCTCCGAGGGCGTGGCCTGTCCCGAGGGAGGGACGGTCGGTTCCGTCGGCCCGACGCCGGCAGGCGCCCGGACGACGAGCGCTACGTCGCGCGACTCGAAGACCTGGAAGCAGAGGTCGCCGATGCAGTACGTGTAGGAGAACTCGAGGCTCCCCGCGACGGGCCCCGGCGGGGCACCCTCGGGGATGAGGATCCACACCGCAAGGTCGGCAGAACCGAACGGGGCGAGCACGGCGATCTCCTGTGGCGCCGGATCCAGCACGAACTCGCCTGGTCCGGTCCACGCGACGACCACGTTGTCGGCTTCTCGAACGCTCGCGTTCTCGATCCGCACCGCCACCGTAGCTCGCTCCCCCGCACCGACCTCAACCTGCGCCGGCTCGATGACGAACGAGAGGATCTTCTCCTGCGCGGCGGCGGGCAGCGAGGCGGCGATCGCCAGTCCCAAGAGAACGGGGATTGCAGCGGCATGTCGCCACCCGCTCACGACTCGGACTCCTCGCCGATCAGCGCCTCGATCGCCGCGACGAGCGCATCTCCGCGCAAGCCTCGCGCGCGGATGATGCCGTCCCGGTCGATCAGGTAGGTCATCGGGATCCCACCGATCCGGTAGAGAGAGGAGATCGGCCCGTCGGATCCGTCGTAGATCTGCACGTAGGGAAGAGCGAGCCGTGCCATGGCGTCGCGAAACGCGGTCTCGGACCGATCGAGGTTGATGCCGAGGACCACCACGCCCCGCCCGCTCAAGGCGTCGTGAATCCCTGCGACTGTGGGCAGCTCGCTGAGGCATGGGGCGCACCAGGCGGCCCAGAAGTCGAGAAGGACAATCGTCCCGCGAAGCGAGGCGACGTCGACCGAGTCTCCCTTCGCGTCGAGCGCCGCGAACGCGGGTGCGGGAAAGCCTGCGAGAAGCGGAAGCTTCGGCGAGGCGGGAACAGCCGTCGCCTCGATCTCGGCCCAGGAGCCGTCGGCCGCGACGGACGTGGCGACGTAGGTTGTTGCGTCGATCACGAACGGCTCGTAGAGACCGAAGCGCTCGTGAGAGTCGGCGTCCGTCAGAAGGCGCCCGTCTCCGTCGACGTCCACAAACAGCGTCCCAGCGTCATCGTCGAACCTCCCGTTGGTGTCGTCGTCGACGACGGCGAGCGCGACGGTTCGTGCGGCGGTTTCCAGCGCCCCGGACCGGTAGTTGTCGCGGCAGTAGGTGACGACCACCGGGAGGAACGGAGACCACATGAGGAAGGCGCGATAGGACGCCGTCTGGCTCTCGGCCGCCGCGAGGACGAA
>JAQTNX010000027.1 GCA_028713635.1 Candidatus Bipolaricaulis sp. | reverse complement strand
GCTCAGCGGCGACATCGACCGATGGGTTCTTCAGAAGGTCATGGATACGCTGGCCGACGAGCAGCTGCCGAGCGACGTGTCGTTCGCCGTGAACCTCTCGCCGAGGTCGCTCACCGACCCCGCCCTCCTGGCTGCGATCTCGGGGCGGACGTCCCTGTCGGTCATCGGGCCCGTCCGGCTCGTGCTCGAGATCACGGAGACGGCGGCGATCTACAACATCCATGTAGCCAAGGACTTCCTCCGCGTCCTCAGAACGCAAGGGTACGAGTTCGCGCTCGACGACTTCGGCATGGGGTTCTCCTCGTTCTATCAGCTCAAGAACCTGGACGTCGACTACCTCAAGATCGACGGGAGCTTCATCCGCAACCTCGGGCACGACCCCGTCGATCGGCACCTGGTCGTAGCCATGGTCCAGTTGGCCAAGGGGCTTGGGAAGCGCACCATCGCGGAGTTCGTCGAGACGGGGGAAACGCTCGAGGTCCTGCGGTCGATCGGCGTCGACTGCGCACAGGGGTTCCACATCGGCCGCCCGGAGCCGCTGGACGGCGTTCTGGAGAGGCTGCGAGCGGCGACCGCGTGACGGAGAAGGTATCTGGTGGCTCCCGGCACCCCGTGCCCTTGCTTCCGCGGCGGTTTCGGAGATCACGGTCTCGGTGTCGGAGTTCTCCCCGGCCGCTCGCCCGGAGTCCAGTATGAAAGTGCGCTTCGCGATCCAGGACGACGAGAACTCGTCCGTTCGCATCGACCTCTCGCGGTGTGATTGGGACGAGGATGCCGACCGGGTGACCCGGCTCTCCAACCCCGGAACCCTCGAGCGGTCGTGTGCGCCGTGGCTGGCTCTGTCGACGTCGACGCGGGTCCTCCGCCCCTCGGACGAAGTGGAGGTCTCCTGCGACGTCTCCGTCCCTGCCGGTGCGGCGGGAACGCACTGGGCGGGGCTCCTCGTCGCCGTACGTACGATCGACGAAGCCGCCGCTCAGGAGAACGGAATCCGCGTGTCGCGGGAGCTCCTCGTCAAGATCTACGTGACGTCCTTCCCGGCCGTTCAGGCGGCGGTGGCGACGCGGGTCTCCGTCGTCGGCCTCTCGCCGCTGACGGTCGAGTTCTGCCTCGCCAATCGCATGGAGACGCGCCTCGACGACGTTCTCGGGGCACTGTCCATCCAATCTCCGAGCCGCGCTACGCTCGCCGAGACTCCCCTGCCCCGGCTCTCCATCCTTCCGGGGCACTCCGCGAACGCCGTCGTCGTGAAGCCGAGGAGTCTGCGCCACTCGGGGCTGTTCCTGGTCCGGGCCGCGACGACTTCAGGGCCGACTGCCTCGTCGCAGGGCAGGTCGTTCTTCGCGTTCCGGAGCTCGCCCTCGTCCCACTCGGAGATTCTCCGAGTCCTTCTCACGGTCCGAACCGAGACGCGCTGTCCGGGGACATCGACGGCGACGTCGACAACATCGACGCGGCTCCCTTCGAGACCTCACTTGGTCTCCCGACCATCCAGGACAACGTCCGGGCGTTCGACTTCGACAACGACAGTGTTCTCACGCCGGCCGACGTCGACGCGCTCCGCCGCCGCGTCCTGCAGACTCCGTAGCGAGGAAGAATGGGAGGCCTGGAGGAGGGTCGCAGCGCGAAGCCCTTGGGAGGTTCTTCTTCAGCCGGCCGCAGGCGGATCCGGATGGCGGTCGTCCTCGCTCCCTTCCGGGTCGCCGTCGCGGCGTATGCCGCCGAAGAGCCGGTGCCCGTCGATGTGCGTCGGCACGCTCTTCCGTGTCCCACGCTCTCGCTTGCCGGGTCGTCTCAGGATGTGACCGCGGTCCCGTACCGCTTTCGACCTGCATCGGCCCTCGAGCGCTCGCGCGGCTTCATCGAAAACGAGAACGCGCTCCGCTTCCGCGTCGTGAGCGACACGCCGCGGTGCCTTCAGGGGCGCTGGGAAAACCCCTCCGGGAAGGAGCTTCCGGAGGTCGATGTGAGGGAACATGGGCGGGGCCATGCGACACTTGGCGATCCGCCGATCGTCCTCTGCAGTGGCTCCAACGGCGAAGCCCTCCTCATCTGCACGATCATGCCCGACCAGACTGCCTCGATCCGCTCCGACGGCCTTGAATCCCGCAGCGCCGGAGGCCGTGTGCTGCGAGACTGCGGATGCGCGCAGGCGCCTGCGCGCGGTCACGAGATGGGAAGACGAGTCCTGGACGGCGCGCGAGCCCGTGTGCTAGAGTGGGCGCGATGAAACACGAATACCGGAGAAAGCCGTTCTGGATCGCGATCGCTGCGATCACCGCGTTCGGGATCGGTCTCCTCGCCGTCTGGAGCGCTACGCGCGACCGCTTCCCCACAGGCAGCCTCTTCGTTCCGCGTGATGTCGCCACCCTCTCCGAGGCCCTCCGCACGGCCCCCGCGGGGACAACAATCGTTCTCGACGCACGTCGAGGGCCGTACTCGGGACCGGCAGTCCTCGAGACGGCGGGCATCGTCCTCACATCAACGCGAGGGCGGGCCGTCCTCGTCGGGCAGGACGCCCCGGCCGTCACGCTTCGGGGAGATGCCACGGCCGTGCGGCGCCTTGACATCCAAGGGGCCTCCGTGGCTCTGGCCGTGGAGGGCATGGGGTGCCGCGTCGAGGATGTCCGGGCTCGTGGAGGAGAAGCCGCCTTGCTGCTCTCCGGCAGCCGCCAGGGGACCTACGACCGGGTGATCGTCGAGGCAAGCCCGATCGGCATCGATGTCTCCGCTTCGTCCGGCAACCGCTTCCGGGACATCGTCTCGCGGGGATGCGGCGAGACCGGGATTCGCCTCCGGAAGGCTCGGGCGAACGAGTTCCGCGACGCGTCGGTCGAGGGAGCTCCCACAGGGATCTCCCTCGCGGAATCGGAGGACAACGTCTTCGTCGGGTTGTCGATCGTCGGATCGTCGATCGTCGGCTACGAGGTGCTCGGAGGGCGGGGCAACGCGCTCGAGACAAGCCGGATTGCCACGTCGTACGCCGGCGCGGTCCTCCAGGAGACAGACGAAAGCCGAATCGTGGACTGCCTCATTGCATCCGTCGAGGACGTCGGTATCTCCGTGATTCAGGCCCGCAGAAGCCGCCTCGAGCGAAACACCCTCGGGCCATCGGCGGGCGATGGGGTCCGCTTTACCGGAGGGCGGGAAAACGCGTTCGTCGACAGTCGCCTGTCGCGATGCCGCGACGCCGGGATCCGCATCGATGCGAGCGATGCCAACTTGATCGCGCGGAACCGAATCTCGGACAGCAGGAGAGGGATCACCCTCACGCGATCCTCCGAGAACCGCTTGCTTGGCAACACGATGGTTCGAGCGGACACGACGGGGATTCTGCTGGCTGAGGCTCACCGCAACCGCCTCCTCGACAACCGCGTCGGCGAATCGGCGTCGGGTGTCGTCCTCGTCGGAGCGATCGAAAACTCGCTTGTGCGGAGCGTGATGGACCACTGCAGGCTCTCCGGGGTCGTCCTCGCCAACCGTTGCCAGGGGAATGAGGTCATCGAGAACGCCGTGAGCAATACGGCGGTTGGGATTCTCGTCACGACGTCCTCCCGCGATACGATCCAGGGAAACTATGTCTGGAATTGCGATACCGCCGTCAGCCTGTACGCGCCGGGGTTCGGGGTCCGCGTCGTAGGCAATCGATTGGCAGGCAACGACGTCGGCCTCCAGTGGCAGGGAGCGCTGTCGGAACGGGACACGGTTCTCCCGTTGCTGGGGATCTCTCTCATCGCGGAGACGCACGGCGGGGCGCCGATCGTCCAGAACAACGCGTTCGAGAAGAACCGCCTCGTCGACGTGGCGAACGAGACAACCGAGCTTCTGTACGCGGGGGGCAATCGCTGGATCGGCCATGACGCCCTCGTGTCCGGCAATGTCCACCTTCCTGACACGGCGTGGAAGGGGACGATCGTGGTGGCCGCGGGCCGCGACCTTGTGGACCTTGTCCTTAGCCGGGCCCTGGAGGTCGTGCTCTCGGAGGCCGGGTTTCGCGTCGTCGACCTCTCCGGGCTCGGTACGTCGGAAGAACTCCTGGCGGCGATGAACGAACAAGACGTCAACGTCGCGTGGTGGGTCGGAGCGGCCCCGCCACCGGGAACCGCCGTGTACTGGGGCGTGCCGACGAGCCTGCGCTGGGACCTGATCGTGTCAGGGGAGACCGCTCGGGGGTTGGACAGTCTGTCGATCTCCGCGTTCTCGCACTCCCGCAGCGCGGAGGGGATGACGATCGCCGTTCCAGTCGAAGTTTCGGACGATGCTGTGGCTCGCCTGGCTACCGCTTATGGAGTGACGGCTGGGTCGTTGCGCCGGACCGTGACGCGCGAGGAGGCGGAGGCCTTGCTGAAGTTCGGAGCGGTCTCCGCGGCCCTGCTCGAGAACGTCGAGGAAACGGCGACCGTCGCAGGGTTCGTGCGGCTCGACGACGACGCGTTCGCTCTGCCCGGGAAGCCCATCGGTGTCCTGGCAAGCCGAGAGGACGTTCGGCAGTTCCCCGAGATCGAGCAAGTCTTCCGGAGGCTGTCGGCGCACCTGACCGAGCCGAGTCTGCGCAACATGGTCAGCCGCGTTCGTCTGCTCCACCGAGAGCCGCTCGATGTGGTCATGGAGTTCCTGGCGAACGAGGGATTGATCCAGTAGCCGCCGACGAAGAGGAGCCGTCATGAGTACGAACGTCGAGTCGAAGACCCGGAGTAGCGACCGGTCGGACGCCGGTCGGGCCGCGCGAATGCGGTCCGCGATTCGGTACGGGACGTCCTTGCGATGGAAACTGATCGTTCCCGTCCTTCTGATTGCCTGCGCCGTGGTGGGCGCCCTCTCCTGGTTCGCGTTCGTGTCGCTGCACGCGTCGATCGGGTCGATCTACGAGCAGAGGGCCCGAAGCGTTGCGAGCTTGATCTCGAAGTCGATCCAGGAGAAGGACTACGTCCTGTACTACTCCACCGAACTCAGCGCGGACATCGACCAGCTGCTTGCGCGCTACGAGTCCATCATCGAGATCACGGTCATCGGGGCGACGGCGCGGGGGTTCCTGACGGTTGCGAGCACCGACCCCACGAAGGTTGGAGAGCTTGCCTCGGACGAGGTCAAGGCGCGATACGGCCAGATGCAGGGGATCGAAGCCACCGTGGAGCGCGCTCGGGAAACCCGTGCGTGGCGCGCCTACCAACCGATCCTCTCCGGGGCCGACCTTGTCGGTGTGGTGATCGTGGACATGTCGACCGACGAGATGGCCGCCTACGACCGGCGTCTGTCGTGGCAATTCGCGGCGGGATCCGTGGTCGGCTTCCTTCTCCTTGGGGGCAGCCTCTTCCTTGTGCTGCGTGCCCTCGTGACACGACCGATCGGCCGACTGGCCCAGGCGACCGCCGCGGTCGCCATGCGCGACTATGGCGTGGAGGTCAAGCTGCCGCCCAGGACCCCCGGAACGCCCATCCGCGACGAGGTTGCGCAGCTGGTCGATCGGTTCAACCTGATGACGAAAGTGATCCACTCTCACGAGCAGGAGCTGACGAAGCTCGTCGTTCTCGACGACGTCACGGGGCTGTACAACGCCGATCACTTCCGCGAGCAACTCGACGTCGAGCTCGGCAAAGGGCGGCGGTACAGGCACCCGACGTCGGCCCTCGTGCTGGACGTCGAAGGCCTTTCCGATCAGACGCCGGAAGACCAGACGCGCGCGCTGGTGCGGGCGTCAGCCTTCTTTGTTTCGGGCCTGCGGAGGGTCGACACGGTGTTCCGAATTGACTCCTACCGCCTGGCAGCCGTCCTTCCGGAGACGCCTGCTGACGGGGCGGCCGTGGCGGCGGAACGGTTGCGGCGCTTCTCCACCGACGTGACGTCGCTCTTCTCCTTCCCCGTGGCTTTGAGGATCCGGTCGGGCGGGTGGGGAGAGACGGAGGAGGTGTCGCTCGATCAGGCTCTCCGCTGGTTTGCGGAGAGCGACGAGGATCGGGCTCAATGAGGAAACCGTGCGTTGTCCTTGTCGCCGTGGTTCTCGCCGTTCTCATTCTGGGGACGCTGGCGAGTGAAGCGCAGATTCGGAAGATCGAGGTTGTGAACCTCGTCCCGTTCACCGTCTCGTTCCAGTTCTCGAATCAGACGGCATTTTCTCAGGAGAACGTGCGGGGGACGGCGACGTTGCGGGACATGGCGCACGCCGGGCAGGGAATCGATCAAGTCCCGGTCGGTCCGTTCTCGGCCGCCGCGGGCGCCCTGGTGGTTGTCGAGGCAAGCAGCCGATGGGAGTATCAGATCGCCGGAACGTACCTCCTGGAGATTGCGCTGGAGGTCGGCGGGACCCTGACATTGGGGACATTGCCGTTCCAGATCCTCCCCGTCGCCCTCCCGCTTGCCCCGTCCCCCTCCCCCGGCCCGGGGCTCTATACCGTCTACCAGCAGCCGAGCAACTGGGGTCTCGTCCGGGTCAGAGGGCC
Organism: Candidatus Bipolaricaulis sp.; assembly: GCA_028713635.1. GTDB lineage: Bacteria > Bipolaricaulota > Bipolaricaulia > UBA7950 > UBA9294 > JAPLGD01. Next base: position 14,268 of record JAQTNX010000027.1, on the reverse strand, counting down.
GCAGGCCTGGACCGTCTCGCACGGCGACCCCGACGTGATCGTCGCCGTGATCGACTCGGGCATCGACGCACGCATCCCACAGCTCGCCTCGGCTCTTTGGACGAACCCCGGAGAGGTGCCCGGGAATGGGATCGATGACGATCGCAACGGCTACGTCGACGACGTGCACGGATGGGACTTCCGCGACAACGACTCGAGCTCGCTCACCGGCACCCCTCTTCACGGGCACGGAACGTTCGTGGCATCGATCATTGCCGCGCGCCCCGGCGAGTACCCCATTGTCGGCGTCGCCCCTGGAGTGTCGATCATGGACGTTCGCTTCCTCGACTCGGCCAACCGGTTTGGGTCATCGGACTGGAAGATCTTCGTGCGAGCGGTCAAGTACGCCGTGGACAACGGCGCTCGAATCATCAACCTGAGCATCTTCGCGAACGCGCGTCCGCCCGACTCGTTCGCAGAGGCCATCTCGGATGCCAGAGCCCACGGCGTGATTATCGTGGGGATCTCCGGAAACCAGGGCGAGAACCAGGTCATGTACCCCGGGAAGTACCGCACCGTTCTGGCCGTGTCCGCGACGGATCGCAGCGACCTCCTGGCGTCGTTCAGCAACCGCGGCCCCGAGGTGGCCGTGTGCGCTCCCGGAGATGCGATCACGGCGTTCACCGTGGGCGGCAGACCGGCGACCGAATCGGGGACGTCATTTGCTGCGCCGCATGTGTCCGGGGTCCTGGCGCTGATTCTCTCTCTTGCCCCCGAGCTTTCCGCCGACGAAGCGGTCGCCGTCCTCGAAGACTCGTGCGAAGATCTCGGGCAGCAAGGGCGGGACGCTCTCTTTGGGAACGGGCTCGTCGACGCATGGGGTGTCGTGGAGCGACTGCGTCGCCCGTGAGGAGTTCCTGCTCATCCATCCTCGGCGTACACTGCACTACCGAGGCGAACGAGACGTGGGCGACAAGGTAGAATCGGATTGAAGAGGGAGAAGGAGGCACCGATGAAGAGGCGAGGGTATCGATGGGCAGGAGTCCTGGGAGTCGTAGCGATCGTGGGGGTGTGTCTCGCGCTTCTTGCCGGGCAGACCTCCTCTCCATCCCCGGTCACTCTGCAGCAAGTGTACGACCTTCTCGTGACCCAGGATGGGAAGAACCGGCTTGACCTCCTCGAGGCGCGCATGACCGTGATGGAGGAGTGGCTGAAGGATCTTGACGCCGAGGTTGATCTGGTTCATGAGGTGTCCGTGAAGATGACGGACTCCCAGTACGGCTTCTTCGACGTGCAGAGGTGGACGCTCGACGACATCAAGTACATGCTCGATGCTATGCAGCACAAGCTGGACGACATCGAGAACTGCGCCTGCCCCTGAGAGGGCTGCAGCGTCGCTCGGCAGCCTCGCGAGGTCTCACCGAAGGCCCCGGGTGCACTGTGTGCCGAGAGTGCCCGATGTCCGTCGTCGATTGGACAAGGACGGATCGTTAACGGAGCAGGTGGGACTGGCTCGCGACGCTCCATGCGTACCCTTGCCTTTGTATGGGCAAGGGGAGACACCGCCGGGACAAACAGAACGTCGGGCTGGGAGTGGCCGTCGGTCTCGTTCTGAGCTTCGTCTCTCTCGGCGCATCCGCAGAGCAGGCTTCTCTGTCTGGGGCCAATACCTCCTCTTTATCCGTGTCGGATATGGACATCGCGACGCTCGCGCTGAGCGAGTCGCTGGCTGTCACGTATCGCTACGATCGGTTCTCAGTCTCGAGCCGAACCAGCTTTGGAAATGAAGGGCTTCTCGCTCAGAGCTTCCGAGCCAGCGCTCCGTTCGGCGATCTGTCGCTCCAGGGCAGCGTCTCGTTTACGAGCACCCAGTTCAGCCGTACCGACCTCTCCGTGTCCGGGAGATCAGGGGGGGTCGCGTACGCCGTGACTCTCCTGGTCGCGGAGCTTGGGACGCAGACACAGTCAGCCATCGGCGCGGGGATGACGATCCGAATCGCCGGGGTCATCGAAGGGTTCGCCCGTGTCTCCACCATTCTCGGACTCGGTGCGACTCCCTACGGGCAGATCGAAGAACCGGGGTGCGTTCCCTCGTTTGCCGGAATACGCCTCTCCCTAACAGACCTCGAACTGTGCGGGGGACAAGCGGCCTTGGACTTCTTGTTCGGACAGACGGGTCTGGCCTCGGAGAACATCTCGTGGAGCGGGGCCCTGCCGATCCCGCTTCTGGACGACTTCACTTTCCGCGCGAGCGCTCGGTTCTCCGATCTCTTCACCTATGAGAGTACATCGCTGAGCATCGGAGGGATGGTGGGAGATCACGCCATAAGCGCCAGCTTCGCCTACGACACGAGCTCCACTCGCGGAGATCTCGCGGACTTCGTTCAGGGGAGCTTCTCGGTGCGCAGTCCTCTCTTCGGAGGGCAGATCCTATCGACGGCGTCCTTCGATTCCGACTCGCTCCTCGCGCTCAGTTTCAACTGGGCGCGCGCCTTCGAGGCGTGGTCGATCAATGTGACTCCGACGTTCGAGATCATCGATCAGTACGAAGGGGGAATGGAGTTCGACATTCCGTCGGCTCAAGTCACGCTTCGCTTCGATCTCGCTTGCTGCATCGGCCAGCCGGCGGCGGAACTGGGCGACCTCACCCTATCCCTGTCCGTGTCGAAGACCGGGTTCGATCGCGTGGTGGTCTCGCACACTTTCCCGTTCTAGGCCCGCCCGGTTCTTCCTGTTCCCTCACTTGCCTGTCCCCTGGGGATGCCTCATACTGGCGGGGAGTTTCGCGTGGGGGGGAGAAAGGGAATGAGACAGCTGGTCGTCCTCGTCGGGTTGCCCGGATCGGGGAAGACGGCGTTCCAGCGCGAACACCCGGAGTGGGTGGTTGTTTCTCGGGGTCCCATTCGAGAGTGGATGTTCCGCTCTACCTACGACCCGGCTGTCGAAGGCATCGTGGATCGTGTGTTTCAGTCCGCGTTGGTCGAGGCCGTCGATTCTCCAGCCGAGGTCGTCTGCGTAGATGAGCCGAACCTCACTCAGGCGGAGCGACGGATGCTTGTCGAGCTCGCCCAGCTCTCCGGCCGCGAACCACACGCGCACGTCCTGCCGATGGCGTCACCGGACGCGCTCTTCGAGCGGATGGAACGAAACATGAAGCGGCTTGCGCTGGAAAAGCCGTACGTGCGTCTGCGAACCTTCCCGCGCAAAGCCTACGCCGAGTTGGTTGCGCAGTTTGAGCCGGTCGACAGCGCGGAAGGGTTCGTCTCCGTGACGCACGTGCCGAGCGTGACGTCGCCCTTCGTGCACACGTCCCCCTCGAGGACAAAGCCCGCTACGGCCCGCGATCCGCTGCCGCTCTTCACATCCTAGGGTGCGAGCAGCGCGCCCGCAAGCGGCGCGGTCATGCGATTCCGAGCAGAGCATCGATGCGTGTTCGATCGAAGCCGACGACGATCTCCCCGTCGATGTCAACCACCGGAACGCCGTACTGGCCGCTCTTTTCGACCATCACCTTGGCCTTCTGCATGTCCGCGGAGACGTCGATCTCCTCGAACGTCACGGCGTGGGAACGGAGGTGCTGCTTCACCGCCACGCACCACGAGCACGTCGGGGTTGTGTACACGATCACAGTGTGATCCACGATCCATCCTCCTTCATGCACGACTTCAGAACGCACTGCAAGCGCCGTTCGATGCGGTAGCAGTTCCGAGTTCCTTTCCGCTCCTTCTGCAAGACCCCGGCCCGTTCGAGCTTCCCGAGGTGGTATGACACGGCCGGCTGGCTCAGCTTCAGGTCGTCGAGGACCTCCCTGCAATGGACGGGTCCCTCCAACAGCCGTTCGACGATCCGGAGGCGGGGCTCGCTTCCGAGAGCGGCAAACGCCTCCGCCCACCGACCCCGTGCCGTTCGCTCCGACATCGTTGCTCCTTTGCCCTCGTCGATCTAGCATGGTAGTGGCCAAGGGTCGGATTGTCTAGTATATAAATATTCGAATAATGGAGGAACCGTGACGCGAGTCGACTGGACAGGCGGCATGCGGTTTGTCGGACAGGGCACGAGCGGCCACGAGGTGGCGATGGACGCGGCGGCTCCACTGGGCGCGGACACCGCAGCGCGTCCTGTGGAGACGCTCCTCTGCGCGCTGGGTGGGTGCACGGGGATGGATGTGGTCTCCATCCTGCGCAAGATGAAGGCGGAGCCGAAGGCCCTCCGTGTCGAGATCGACGACGAACGCGCGACGGAGTACCCCAAGGTCATCGAGAAGCTGCGACTCGTCTACGTCGTCACGGGCAATGTCTCCGAAGAGGAACTCAAGAAAGCGATCGAGCTCTCCCTCGCGAAGTACTGTCCCATCGCCAACACGCTCGCTGGGGTGGCGAAGATCACCTACGAGGCCCGGGTCGACGCTGCCTAGGGATCCGCGGCTTTCTGCACGATGCGCTCGACGTCGATGTTGGAGCGGACGTGGTCGACGGCGTAGTCAAGGGTCGCCCCGGGGCGGATCCAGAATCGGTCGAGCATGCTCGAACACAACGATGCGGTGACCAGGGTGTTCTGTCCCGCGAGAATGACCGGTACGCCCGACTTCTCCGCGTGATCCAGAACCTCGCGGGCCGGGCGGTGGTTTCCGGTGAGGACAAGGCAGCGCAGCTCGGGAACCTGCAGGGCCGCGAGGTGGATGTCCTCCCGATCGCCGCCGGTGATGACCGAGAACTCCGGAGTCCGACGGAAGCTGCGGAGGGAGGCCTCTGTCCCCATCGCCCCGACGACGAAGTGGCGTACCTCGCGGTTGAGTCCCGGACGAGTCAACATCCGGCCGCCGAGTCGCTTGGCGATTTCCTCCGTGTTCACGGATCGCAGGTTCGGATCGTAGGGAATGATCCCGAGGACCTCGGCGCCGCGATCCGCGAGGAACGAGACGAAGACCTCCTCGACTCGCGTATAGGAGCGGTCGAGAGGAACGTCCTTGAGGATGACTCCGAGGACGTTCGGACCGCCTTCGAACAGCCGTAGGGCGCAGAGAATCCGGTCGACGGCCTCCTCCCCGTCATACTGCGTGAGGAGAAGAACGTCGGCCTCCAAGAGATCGGCGAGGTCGAGATCGCTCAGTCCGGCACTCACGCCGAGTCCCAAGTAGCTTCGGCCTTCGATGAGGGCGACATCTCGCGCGTGCGTCAGACGCGCGAACGCGTCGACGATACGCTGGCGAAAGCCTCGGTCTCCGGACTCGATGGCCTCATGGAGGAACGGCCCTTCAAGGGGCACCGGAGCCATATCGTGCACGTCATCTTCGAGCGATAGGAGCGTGCGGAGCGTGTTGACGTCCTGGTCGATCGGGGCGCCCGTCGCATACGACACCTCGTGACTGATCGGCTTCATGTAGGCGATCGTGGTGCCGCGGTCCTGCAGCGCCCGCCCGAGGCCGAGGGAGAGAAGGCTCTTCCCGGAGTGCTCTTCTGTGGAAACAACAAGTAGGCGCTTCATTCCCCCTCCCCGGATCTACACTCGTTCGCGTTCCCAGGAATGGTAGTCGTCCCCTCGTGCGAAGGCAATCCGAGTCGGCCGCGCTCACAACTTTCCCATAGCGCGGCCCGCAAGGCTCCACAGGGCGCCCCGAGCATCGGATGGGAGTTGGATTCGCTGTGAGTGGTGGGCGCCTTGTGACCGAGAGCCGCTCGATCCGCAAGGACGAAGGCGGTTCGGTCCCCCGGGGGGCAAAAGGTATAATGGGACTGGACATGAAGCGCATCCTGATCGTCGACGACGAAGAGATGATCGTGAGAACCGTCAAGGCCTACCTGGATCGGGAAGGCTTCAAGACATACACCGCGTTTGACGGAGCCTCGGCGCTTCAGGCGTTCGAGGAGAAAGGTCCCGATCTGATCATCCTCGACCTCATGCTTCCGAAGATGAGTGGGATCGAAGTGACGCGTGCCATTCGCGTCAAGTCCTCCGTGCCGATCATCATGCTGACCGCGAAGGCGGCCGAAGCGGATCGTGTCGTCGGCCTTGAGCTTGGAGCGGACGACTACGTCGTCAAACCGTTCAGCCCGCGGGAGCTCGTCGCCCGGGTCCGCGCCGTCCTTCGTCGCTACGAGGGGGAGGGAATGGAAGCGGAGCGCATCCTCGCCGGCAATCTGGCGATCGACCTGAAGACGAGGGAGTTGCGCGTGAAGGGCGAGATGGTTGACCTGACCCCGACGGAGTTCGACCTCTTGACCTACCTCGCCCGCCATCCGGGGCAGGTGTTCACACGGCTCCAACTGCTGCGTGAGGTTCAGGGCTACACGTACGACTCGTTCGCGCGCACGGTGGACACGCACGTCAAGAACCTGCGGCGGAAGACCGAGGAAGACCCGAAGAACCCTCAGTACATCCAGACCGTCCACGGCGTTGGGTATCGTTTTGCCCGGCAGCCCTGACATGGCGCGCCGCTTCCCACTGGCCTTCAAACTGGGACTCGCCTTCTTCATCACGATCGTCTTCTCCGTTGCCCTCGTCTACTACCTCACGGAGCGCTCGGTCACGCAGCGCTTCGACCGGTACCGCGAGCAGCAGAGAAGAGAGATCTTCGCGCTGTTCAGTCGACAGCTCTCGATCTACTACGAGCAGAATGGATCCTGGCGGGGCGTCGATCGTCTCTTCTACCGCGTGGTCGAGACTCGACGGGACGAGGACGGGAAAGTCGTCGAAAAGATCGTCGCCATCTATAACATTCCCCTTTCCCTCGCCAACGAGGAGGGCAAGGTATTCCTCAGTACGAAACCGGACATCGGGAGGAGGCTCACGCAGGAGGAGATCGAACGCGGGCCGATCGAGGTGAATGGCCTGCAGGTAGGCACCCTGCTCATCCTGGATTTCGTCGACCCCGACGAGGCCGCCATCCTAGCCTCGGCCCGCCGCTCGGCGCTCCTCGGCGGAGGGATCGCGACGTTGCTGGCGCTCGTCCTCGCCATTTTCCTGATTGCACAGATCCTGTCCCCGCTTCGTACGCTGAGCACGGTGACGGAACAGGTGGCTCGAGGGGTTCTGCCCGAGAAGGTACGGCTTCGCACGCGGGACGAGTTCCACGGGCTCGGCGAGTCGTTCGACCGAATGGTCGACAACCTCCGCCGCTCCGAGAAGCTGCGCGAGACGATGACCGCGGACATTGCCCACGAGCTTCGCACCCCCGTCACCATCATCCAGGGAACGCTGGAGGCCGTCCTGGACGGGATCTACGAGCCCACCGCTCAGACAATCGCACCGATCTACGAAGAGACGCTGCACCTCGGCCGCCTGATCGACGACCTCCGCGACCTCGCGCTGGCCGAAGCCGGCGAACTTCGGCTGTTGAGGGAACAGACGGACATCGGGCTACTCGTACGGCAAGTCGTCGAGGCGGCGGTTCCGTCGATGGACGAAGCGCCGAACGTCGAGGTCAACGCGGAGGAGGGACTTGGCTCGATTTCGGTCGATCCGAAGCGGATTCGACAGGTGATTGCGAACCTGCTAAGCAACGCGATCCGCTACACCCCGACGAGCGGGCGGATTGAGATCTCCATTCGCGGCGTCAAGGGCGAAGTCGAAGTGTACGTTTCCGACACCGGGCCGGGAATCTCGCCGGAGGACCTGCCGCGCTTGTTCGAGCGCTTCTACCGGGGGGACCCGGCACGCAACCGCTCGGGTGGGAGCGGTCTCGGCCTGGCCATCGCCCGCCGGTGGGTCGAGGCACACGGCGGCCGGATCTGGGCAGAGAACAACCGCACGGGCGGAGCTCGGTTCACGTTCAGGCTGCCGTCGGCTTGAACCGGGACCAACCAGCGGGTTAGCATGGACTATGTCGACGTTCTACAACCCCCATCGCGGGGAGATGGCGTTTGACGAGGTCGTGGACGAACTCGTGGCGGAGATGAGCTCGAACCCGAAGGATCGGTTCGAGATCCTGATCGGCACCGACTCCTCTACTACGGTCGACCGACTGGACTTCGTAAGTGCGATCGTTCTTCACCGAGTGGGCAAGGGAGGACGGTACTTCTGGACGCGTCGACGCGAGCGCGCCATGTCATCCCTCCGCCAACGGATCTGGCGGGAAGCGTGGCTGTCGTTCGAGCTGGCGCAGCGACTGATCGGTCGGCTCCCGGCGGTCTCCCTCCTCCACTACAACCTCGAGATCCACGTGGACATCGGTGAGAACGGCCGCACGAAAGAGATGATCGACGAGGTCGTCGGAATGATCATCGGGAACGGATTCGCCGTGCGCATCAAGCCGCACGCCTACGCCGCGTCCGCGGTCGCCGACAAGCACACCTAGCCCGAGGATCGGTGGGCGAGGCTGTAGGCGCGGTTGCGCGGCACGCCTCCGACGACTTGGAGAATCCTCTGCACGGCGGCCTTGGACAGGCCTTCGGCCTCGAGCACGGAGAGAATGGATTGCGCCGACTCCTCGTCGAGGTCCCCGTCGCGCGACTCACTCCCAGCGATGACCAAGACGAACTCCCCTCGAACCTCGCCCCGCGCTTGCAGGGCGTGAAGGATCTCGGCCGCGGTCCCGCGCAGAAACTCCTCGTGAAGCTTCGTCAACTCCCGAGCGAGGACGATGCGTCGCTCGGGCAGCAAGTCCGCGAGGATCTCGAGGGTTTCTAGGAGGCGGTGCGGCGACTCGTAGACCACGGTCGTCCGGGGCTCGTCCGTGAGCCCGGTGAAGAACTCGGCGCGGTGGCTCTTCTTGCGCGGAAGCGCTCCGTCGAAACAGAACCGATCCGCCGGCAGCCCGGATGCGATAAGCCCCGCAAGGACGGCGGTAGCTCCGGGAACCGGTTCCACGGCGACCCCGGCTTCGACGGCGGCGCGAACGAGGGGAAAGCCCGGATCGCTGACCAGAGGAGTCCCGGCGTCACTGACGAGTGCCAGGTTCTTCCCGTCCCGAAGCAGGCCTACGAGCTCGTCGGCGCGCTCGTCCTCCACGCCCTGGTAGAAGCTTGAACGGAAGGGCGTCCGGATTTCGTAGTGATCGAGGACTCTGCGCGTCGTGCGCGTGTCCTCGGCGACGACGAAGTCCACGGATCGTAGCGTCTCGAGAGCGCGCAGGGTGATGTCCCCTAGGTTGCCGATCGGGAGAGAGACGACATACAGACGGCCGACCATGGTCATGGACCACCTCGTTGTCACTCTAGTGGCTGGACCGAGGCCGCGCAACGCCGCGGCGCGCCCTCGAGTGCCGCCCGGCACCGCAGAGCGAATGGCAGACGAGGACTGCAATCTCCAACGGGTGGTTTGACTTCGCGGTGCGCGAAACGATAGGCTGGACGCGCTTCGAGGTTACCGTCGAGACGAAGGTCGACCTCACGGCTTGCAACCGAAACGGCGGGAGGTGCGATCCGATGAATGGCGGTACGCTGCTTCTCGTTCTGGTGGCGGTGGGCATCGCCCTGGCCGCCGTCTTTCTCTTCCCGGCTTCCCAGCCGGCCGTCCAGCCCCAACCGGCCGTTGCCCAGGGGGTTGAGAGCGAATCGAGTGGACAAAGCTACGCCGGCTCGAGCCTTCCGGCCCTGGTGGTCGACGCCGGGGTGGACGTGACGGTCGGCGAGCGTGAGACCGTGCGGCTTGCAGGAGTCGGCTACGACTCGACCGGCGGGCCGGTCACCGTCCTCTGGACGGCGGAGCCGAGTCTCGGCTTTTTCAGCGATCCGCACGCCCTGAATGCCTCGTACACGGCTCCATCGGCATGCGACTGCGAAGACTGCGTGGTTTTAACGTTGACGGTTTCGGGTCGAGGGGGGGCCTCCGCGAGCGATCGGACGACGCTTCACGTTCGTGACCTGTTCGCCTGCCCATCCCCGCGAACGACCTGCGGATCGCCTCCGGCCGTGGTCAAGGGCTGCGTCAGCCCGGCGGTCGTCGACCGGTGCCCGAGACCTGACATCCCGTGCGGCAGCCCGTGCGTGTCCCAAGCCCCGGCTGCTCCGGTCTGCAACCAGGTCCCGGTGGCCTGCCGTTGCCGTCAGGGGTGCGGGCCGACCTGGGACTCCGCGTGGCCGGAGCCCGAGACGCCGCTTGGGGTGCGCGATCGCGCTCGGCCGATGATCACCCGCCAGTTCGAGCGCCACGTTGCGGAGGGAACGAGCGTCCGTCTGCGGGCAAGCATCTCGAACCCGGCGTGCTCATCCGTCTGCTACGTCTGGTCGGCCACGAAGGGGTGGTTCGAGGCCGCAGACACCCTGGAGCCGATCTACCACGCCCCGTGGACCGATCGCCCCGATGGCGAAACGGTCACCGTGACCCTGACGGCCTACGACGCGGCTCCGGGAGCGAGCTACGATCAGATTCGGTTTGTGATCGACAACGTCGGCGGCTAGGGCCGCGGCACGGCGAGGGCTACGCGAAACGGGAAGAGGTCCATCCGGAACACTCCAGCCTGTACGGCGGGATCAGCGTTGGCGAAGCTGCGCGCCTCCTGTTCGGAGGGTGCCGTGAAGACGACGATTCCGAATCCCGCCTCGTCCTCGTTCAGCGTTCGTCCGGCAAGGATGACCGTTCCCTGCTCCGACGCCCGCTTCAGGTAGAGGAAGTGCAGGTCGACGGCGCGGACCTCTTCCACAGTCGGAGCACCATAGAACCCGGAGCGTTCCGGGCGAATCCGATAGAGGTACTGAAGCACGAAGTCTCCTTTGCTGGTGCTGTCTAGTTTTCGGTTCGCTCCACCACGATGCTGCACTCTGCGACGAGGGCGGCCACGGCGCCGAGCGCGGCGAGCGTGGGGATCAGCAGCGTTCCGACAACTCCGAGTGTGAGCGGGACCTCGACCAGCGTCTTCCCTTCGCGGTTCTTGACCGTGATTCGCCGGATGTTGCCCTGACGGACGAGCTCCTTGACGGTCGCCACCAACTCTTCGCCCGTGATCTTGAGTTCTTCGGTTCGGGTTGTCTTCTCCACGGGTTCATCCTCCTTGCGGGCGTCTTCCTTGGCTTCGCCCCCCGATACCTCAGTCTTCCACGATCGAGGGTCTACGACAAGATCGCGATCTCTTCCCGACCCGACGGAGTTGCCTCACGAGCGGGCTGCGGGCGGACCTTGAGGAAGCCCGCAATCAAGCTTATAAACGTCTCGTCCCAGTCTGGCTTCCGTTCGGGAGGATCATGGAACAAGAGACCATCGCCAATCTACGACACGATCTCTCGAAGATCGGTGAGCATCTTTGACCGTCCCGCGCTCGAACGCGAGATTGCCTCTCTCGAAGCGAGGATGTCCGAACCCGGCTTCTGGGAGCATCGCGAGGTGTCGGCGGAAGCGGCACGCGCCCTCGAGCGTCAGCGAGGCTTGCTCACGCGGCTCCGCGCGGCGGAGCAGGAGTGCGACGAGATCGACGTCCTCTACTCCATGGCAGTCGAGGCCGGGGATGAGGCCGAGCTTGTCTCGCTTGGCCGACGTGCCGCGGCGCTCGATGCGGCGCTGCAACGGTTCAGGATCGAGCTCATGTTCTCGGGGGAGCACGACGCGTCGGACTGCTACCTGTCGATCAACGCGGGCGCGGGGGGCACGGACTCCCAGGACTGGGCCGAGATGCTTCTGCGCATGTACGGCCGCTTCTGCGAGCGGATGGGCTTCTCTGCAGCGTTGCTCGAAGCGAGCGCCGGGGACACCGCGGGAATCCGTAGTGCGACCCTGGAAGTGAAGGGGAAGTACGCGTACGGCAACCTGAAGGGAGAAGCGGGCGTCCATCGTCTGGTTCGCCTCTCTCCGTACGACGCTGCGCATCGACGCCACACCTCGTTCGCCGCCGTGTCCGTCGTTCCGGAGATTGCGGAGGTGGTGCTGGAGATCGATCCCAAGGATCTTCGGATCGACACGTACCGCTCATCGGGAGCGGGCGGGCAGCACGTGAACGTCACCGACTCCGCCGTCCGGATCACCCACCTTCCCACGGGGATTGCTGCATCCTGTCAGAACGAGCGCAGCCAGCATCAGAACAGGGAGACGGCCATGCGCATCCTGACCGCTCACTTGGTCGAGAGGTTGGCCAAGGAGCGGGCCGAGAAGCTCGACGAGCTCCAGGGAGAGCGAAAGGAGAACGAATGGGGAAGCCAGATTCGGTCCTACGTTCTCCACCCCTATCGCCTAGCCAAGGATCACCGAACCCTTGTCGAAACAAGCAACGTCGACGACGTTCTCGACGGAAGCCTCGTGCCCTTCGTGGAGGCCTACCTACAGGCGTTGGCGTCCGGCAACCGGCAAGTCAGACCTGCAGGATCGGAGGGTTGCCGTTCCTAGCTAATGCTGCTACAATACCTCTCTGGGAATTGCCGGAAGAGGGGGGAGTCTCCGTGCCCAAGCAGCTGCTAGACAAGATCTCGATCTACGTGCCTAAGAACAAGATGGAGCAACGTCCCGTCGAGCGGCTTATGAAGCTGGCTGAGATGAAAGATCGTTCGGTCAACTACCTGGTCGTCGAAGCGATCATCGAGTACCTGGAGCGGGAAGAGAAGCGAAAGAGCTAGCGACTACTCGGCGGTTCGCTCTCGGTCGAGAAACCCTTGCAGGATGAGCGTGGCGGCGAGACCGTCACGCAGGTCCCGTCTGCGGCGGCGCGACACGTCGCCGGCAATCAGGGCGTCTTCCGCCTGAGTTGACGTCCAGCGCTCGTCGAAGAAGTCCACGGGCAGTCCGGTCCGAGTCTGCAGTTCCCGGGCAAGTGCGCGAACCTCATCGGCCATTTCCCCTTCCGTGCCGTTCATGTGGAGCGGCCATCCGATCACGATCCTCGCGACATCCTGCTCGCCGATGAGGTGGACGAGCCGATCCAGGTCCTCTGCGTCGCTCCCGCTCCTTGTATAGACTGGAAGAGGGCTGGCGAGGACGGCGCCCTCGTCGCTGCGAGCCAGCCCCATCCGCTTGCGGCCGTAGTCAATGCCGAGAACCCTCATGATCGGGCTCCCAGGATCTCGAGAGCTCGCCGGACGAGAGCTTCGGTCGGCAGCCGCTCGCCGCGAAGACGGCCGAGAGCCTCCCGTGCCTCCCGTGCGGAGAACCCGAGGGATCGGGAGGTCAGAGCCCGCAGTGCAGTCTCCTCGTCGGAGCTGAGGAGGAAGGTGTCGCTGCCTTCGTCTCCGGGACCGGCGATCTTGTCGCGTAGGTCGACGAGGATCCGCTCCGCGGTCTTCTGGCCGACTCCCTTCACGGTCGTCAGACGCTCGATGTCGCGCCCGGCGATCGCCGCCACAAGCTCGCGAGGAGGCAGCGTTGACAGGATTTGGATTGCAAGCTTCGGTCCAACCTGCCCGACCGTCATGAGAAGGCGAAACAGCTCGCGTTCTCGAAGTGTGGAGAAGCCGAACAGGTGGATTGTGTCCTCGCGCAGCACCAGGTGAATGTACAGGAACGCCGGGTGGCCGACCTCGCATCCCCGAACCGTGTCCGCCGAGCAGGAGGCCTGGTAGGCGACTCCCCCCACGTCGACGACAACGTAGTCGGTCCCCTTGCGGACGACATCCCCGCTGACCGAGTCGATCATGACCTCTCCTCCAGCCGGGCCCGCGCTCCCGTTCCCTCTGTGAGGGAGCGGCGGAACGCCTCCACGCGGCTTGGGACCAGAGCGACGATAGCTTGACCCTCCGTATCGTAGCGGATGTCGAGGATCTTCGCTTCGTGATGGTGGATGGCACTCATCACCCCGGCGCTCGCCTCGAGCGGGAAGCGGACAGCGAACCTGATGGTGACGATGCGCTCAACGATCGAGGCGTTCGCGAGGGCCTCGGCGACGGCGTCGGCGTAGGCCCGGGCGAGGCCGCCGACGCCGAGCTTCACGCCGCCGAAGTAGCGCACGACGACCGCGAGGACGTTCTCCAGCCCTGCGCCATCGAGTTGGAGGAGGATCGGGATCCCCGCCGATCCGGCAGGCTCTCCGTCGTCGTCGGAGATCCGGGACGGAGCAGCGTCGCCGACGAGACGAAACGCAGAACAGCAGTGCGATGCGTCGTGATACCTCCGCCGGATCTCGCCCAGTCGAGCGCGAGCGGCCTCGGCGTCTTCGATCGGCTCGACGAGCGCGATAAAGCGGGAGCGCTGCCGAACGAGCTTGGCCGAGGTCGGGGCGGCCAAGGTGCGGAATGCGTCCTTCATGCTCTGCCGGTGAGCTCGACGTCCTCTTCGCCGGCCAGTTCCTCGGCCAGGGCGAACGCCCGTTTCACGTCGTCATCTTCCCCGGAGAGCAAGAGCGAAACGCTCCCATGCCCGGCACCCACGCCGTTCGATGCGACGTGCACGGCGTCCACCTCCGCCAGGAGCCGCATCGCCTCGATCTCCGTCACAACC